>JBGYXG010000082.1:0-20734 GCA_041842465.1 Candidatus Limimorpha sp. | reverse complement strand
GCATCGTATCCGATGTTGTCTTTCTGCTTCATGGTTCGGCAAAGATAGCTGTTTTTCCGGTCTAACATCCTTTTTCCATGCTCATGGAATAAAACTGTTTGTGCTGTCGTTTTCATTTTGTTTTCATTTTGGGTTTTGAAAAAAATCATGAGAATCAAAGCTCAAACTCATAGCAATTATAGATTTAGTGTTTTTCTTTTAGCCTTTTAACGACTTCTTCTATTGGGATTGCAAATTTACTCCACATAGTAATAAAAGCGTCATAGCCGCCATTTTCAGTTTTTTGAGTGGTATCGAAAATGTACAAACTACTACCGCCAACGGTCGTGCTATTGGCTTGTGTCCAACTAAAATAATCTATTTTGCTCCTTGTAAAACCGACTTTTTTCCCAATAAGATTAAAATCTTGTGGGTCTATATTGAAAATAAAATTTAAGTATCTTCCCTCATACTCATTGAGTATTGAAGAACTGTCTGTTCCCACTTTATCCAAATTCTCCAATAAATCTTTGGGAATTTCTGAAAAACTACGCACGTGTAGTTCGTGTCTTTGTCCAAATACGCACACACTCATACTATTGTCATTAGAATTGCTTTTGAGAATAGGGGAACAACTGAATACTAACATTTCTAAACATACTATAATAAAGAACTTCTTCATTGTTTTGATTTTTATGGAATTTGATAAAGATACGGACTTGAATAAATCCCTAACTGTCTGATAAGTAGTTGAGCATTTAAAAAATGTGGGTGGAACAGATATACGTTTGGAACTCCCGCAGTCCATAAAGCCCTTGAAGTATGTCCTACACAGCTATTAAGAAGTAAATCCCACCGAGTTACACCTGACGCATATTTGCTTATGGCTGCTGTGCTGACATTATTTAGTTCTACCGACCAAGTCCCTTTTTGACCTAAATATGTGTCCCAGCCCATATTTGCGCCTTTAAAAGAGTTTTTCCAAGTTTGCGATAAACTTGTGGATTTACCAACCTGACTATCGGGACCGACAGATACTAATGAACCGCCACTTTCATCAGTTATAGAACTGTGTCCCCACCAATCGTTTCCGTCTTTCGTGCTTGCAGAATTGACTTTAATATTTTGTCCTCCACCTTTTAGCAGCGAAGCCATATCTGATAAATTAGCCAACGCCCCCAATCCATAGCCTAAATTTTCGTACCACTTGTTTCCTTTCTTTCCGAGATAGCCTAAATCATTATTTGTAAAATCATAAGAGAGGACACCAAAACTGATGGAAATTGGTGTTTGCCCACCTGTGTAAGCATAGGTGCCTACCGAGTTTATCAACGAAGACCCTGCTATCGCAGCAGTATTTGCCATTGGGATACCCGAACCTGCTATTGCACCTCCAGCCAAACCTGCAAGTCCGCCAACGACTGCTCCGCCCAACACATAACCCCATGTTTTTCCTGAGCTGTAATTCCATTGGCCGGGATTATATTGTCCTTTATTCGCAATTACACCACCGGTGTATGCTCCGATTGCAGCTCCAATAATCACAGGAACAAACCAAACAACTTCCCCGTCCGGGTCGGTGAACATCACGGGGTTGTTCAGGCAGTAGCTGTACCTGTTGTAGCTCTGCGTGAATCCGGGGGCCTGCACGAAGGGGTCGGGGGAGAAGAAGCGTCCGATGACAGGGTCATACAAGCGTGCGTTGGCGTTGATGATCTTGAAGCGGTCGTAGTGCTCGTGCCCCGTGAAGCCCCGGTCGAAGCAGAAGGAGGTTTGGGTCTGGGGCGTGTTCCAGCTGGTGTGGCTCATGCGGTTGCCCCAAGGGTCGAAGTGGGTCTGCTGCACGATGTCCTTGCCGGCATCGGTCACCATGTTCCAGCTGCCGAGGTGGTCGGTGAGCACATAGTAGAGGCTGTCGGAGGAGCCGCGTTTCACGTGCACGGCGACAATCTTGCCGTCGGCATAGATGTAGTCGAGCCGGCGTGTGCCTTGGCTGCTGATTTCTATTCCGTGCACCTCCGAAATCCGCGCCGCGCCCTTCTGCATCATGTTGCCTTTGAAGTAGCGGGTGTGCAGCCTCGTGCCTTCCGCGTTGTAGTCGAAGGTGATGCGGTAGCCGCCTTCGGCGATGCTTGAGGGCTTGTTGCGGAAATTGTAGCATACATCGCACTGCGAGGCGGGGATGGGGCAGGCGGCATTGCCGGTGATGCCGGTCACAGCGTTGGGTCTGCTGCTGCCATAGCTGTAGCTGCCCACTCTGGAGTTCGAGGTGATGTTGCCGATGCTGTTATAGGCGAAGGTTGCCGCCGTCGCACCATTCACGGTGTATGAGGTCAGACGATCCAGATTGTCGTAGGTGTAGGCTTCCGACTGTCCGGTCTTGCCGTCGGTGCGCGTGGCGATGAAGCCGCGGCTGTCGTAGGCGTATGAAAGATCGCGGTACCTTGTGTCGATATGATAACTTACCCAGGGCTCTTCAAAGGGATTCCCCAAGCCGTAGGTGTTGACGGGGGGCACGCTGTTGGTGATGTCGCCGTTGCGGATGCCGGTCATCCGGCCGTAGGCGTTGTAGCGGTACTCCGTGCCGGTGCCGTTGCCGAAGCGGCACCTTGTAGGCTGGCGGAACATGTTGCGCGTATCGGTGGCGTAAATCAATGTGTTGTCGGCAGCGTTGCGAATCTCGGTCAGCTCACCGTAGCGGTTATAGGTGTTTTCGATCTTGAACCCGTCGGGATAGGTGAAATACTGCAACTGTCCCAAGGCATTGTAGGCATACCGGTGGTTATAGGCGGTGCCGCCGTCAAACACCTTCCGGCTGATCGTCCTCCCGAGGTTGTCGTAGGTGTAGAGGCATTCGTTACGCCCGTTGCGTTTCACGGCGGCAATCCGCCCGATGCCCTTGCCCGCAGCATTGTCGTAAACATAGCTTACGGTTTCCGACTCCTGTCCCTTCGAGTAGGCGACTTGCAGGGTGCGCCCGGCAAGGTCGTAAGTGTATTCGGCAAGGTTGCCGTTGGCATCGGTGTGGGCCGTCAACTGGTTCATGGCGTTGTAGGCGCTGGTCACTGTGCCTGCATTAGGGTCTTGTATCGACACACGGTTGCCTCTGATGTCGGACAAAACGGTGGTAACCTGTCCGCCTACGGTGATGGTCGTCTTGTCGCGGACCTTGCCCGACAGGGTTTGGTAGCCGTAGCTGTAGCTGATGGTGCCGCCCGCATCGGCGGCTTCAACAAGCCTGCCGCCCGCATCAAAAGTCTTGGAAGTCTGCACGTTGCGGATGTTATCGGTGGTGGTTACGGTGTAAGGACGAGGTATGCCCGTGCTGAAGTCGGGATAGCTGAAGCTCAGGTTTTGATAGGGGGCTGTTTGCCATATAATCCGCCGGTATCTGTCGTACAAATTCAAGCTCCATGTTTTCGAGTTAGGGTTCATGGACGGAGAAGGATAAGGGGTCGTCGTTTTACGTGAGATCTGCCCCGTATTGTTGAAAATGATGTCGTTGTAGCCGCGCCCTTTTTCGTAGGTGTGCACCAAGCGTCCCAGCACGTCGTAGTATTTTTTTCTTTCCGGTTGTCCGGTTTCGGTCATTCGGGAGTAGTAAACAGCGTTGGAGAAATTTGGGGTATCGTTCCAGTGGTAGCTGATGTTGCATTGCGTCTGGTCCGGTCGGGTTGTCCCGGTCAAGTGTCCCAAGGCGTCGTGTTCGTAGGAGGTGGTCAGTCCGTTGGCGTCGGTTTCGGAAACAAGCAGACCCGTCTTCGGATCATATTGTGACGAGGTGTTATGTCCAAGCACATCGGTTTGCACCGTCATAAAACGTCCCGTGGCATCGTAGCCGTATGATCTTGTCCGTGCAGGTAAGCCGTTCGGCGTATAGGTCTCAGACGATAAAAGTCCTTTGTCGTTGTATTCGTAAACAGTCTCTCCTATGAGGCCATCCGTGTCGGATACAGTGACAGAATGAAGCCGCCCTGAAGAATAGGTGTGACTTGTCTTGGAGAAAGGAACCTGAGAAAACCCTTTTCTTCGTTTTCGTGTCGTCACGGTGCCGGGCCTTCTTGCCTGCCTGCCGTTTGGCAGAGTGACAGTTGTATAGGTGTAATTCGTACTGTCACGTGTCAGCCAATCCATGGTCGCTCCCATGGCTTTGGTGCTGACTACGGATTTTTTTGAAATCCTTCCTTCGGCATCAAGCCAGCAATGTGTCATGAGTTTGGTGTTCTCAAGGCGATTGACGGTGCTGCTGATGGAGAAATAAGGAAGGAAAGTGCCGTACGGCAGATCTTTATAGGCAATGGTGTTG
This sequence comes from Candidatus Limimorpha sp., assembly GCA_041842465.1. Classification (GTDB taxonomy): domain Bacteria; phylum Bacteroidota; class Bacteroidia; order Bacteroidales; family F082; genus Limimorpha. Next base: position 16,449 of record JBGYXG010000082.1, on the reverse strand, counting down.
AACACTTCATGGTGATGGAAAGACACCCGCTCCGTGTCCCAGTACGAAGGGTCAACGATATAGCCGGAACGCAGATCCCGCGGATTGGCATTGAGAAAAGCGATGGTCTGCTCCAGGTTCAAATGGCGGTGGACTGTATTGTACTTGAACAGCATCTGGCTGTTGATGCCGTTATAGAGAGTCCTGTAATTGAGAAATCCGAGGAACTGGCGGCGTTCGAAGTCGAAAACAGCCTTCCCGTAAGTGAACAGTGTTTGGTTGAAACCTCCCAATCCATCCGGTTCTTTGAGTTTGCTGACAAGCGGCAGTTGTAGTTTTCTGGCCTCATAGCCGAGATACCCGATGGAGGGGGTGGATACAAAGGCGTATTCTAGCGAACTGGTCCTTCCCAATCCGTTGGTGAACGAGGTGACAAGGTCATGCGCTCTTTTTTCGGAAAAGTTGACAAGCACGGGGGTGGTGTAGATATCACCGGTGTAGAACATCTCGTTTTTTCCGTCGCCATTAAGATCGGCAAATCTGTAATGGCTTGTGAAAATGCCTTTGATATCGGCGCGTATGAAGCTTGTATGGCTGTAGTTGAAAGAGCCGCCCGAATACCCTCTGGAGAAATAGACATGCATGGTCAGTTTTTGCTGTTCAAAGTCAAAGTATGGCTGTGCCACGTCATCTTTTCCATCACCGTTCAGGTCGCAGCACATAATGTCGAATTTAGGCCCGCCGGAACTGTTCATGTCTGCGTAGAAAGGCAGTTCCGCACCGTTAGTATATCCGGTTCCTGTTGACATCATCTGATACCACTTGTAGTCGGAATAGAAAATGAAATCCGACTTGCCGTCGCCGTTCAGGTCGCAGAAAAACTCTTTTTTGCTGGCTTTCGGGGTGCTTGCCGCATTCAGAATCTTTTTGAAGATTCCGCCATTGTTGTCGTATTCGTAAATGTCAATGGTCGATCCGTGCACCACGTGGACGTCCGATTTGCCGTTGCCGTTGAAATCGCATACCGAAACGTGGCTGTTCTTCGGAACGCTAAAAGAGGCGCTGTTGGAGGAATTGGTGACGCTCCAGTTATTGCCCGACTTGTGAATGAAAATGAGCTGCGTGCCGCCCTTGCCGATGAAGTCGCCTGCGAGGAAGTGGGCTGAACTGGAGGTGGCGATGCCGATTGTGCTCGCCGAATTGCCGGTAAATTTCAGGCATTTGAAAGCGAAGTTTCCATCGGGAAGGTTGGAAACAAAGCCGATTTCATCCTGTCCGTCGCCGTCTTTGTCGATGACAAAAAACGTGTAGGCATTGATCGTGCCCGAATATTGGTCGACAATGGAGAAATGGCCGTTGCCGTCACCTTTTCGCACATGCCATGTGCTTACGCCATCCTCATAGGTGTACATGAACAAATCGGTGTAACTGTCACCATTGTAATTGAAAGGAAGTATCACGTAGTTTTTCAGACTGCTCATGGGCAGGTATCCATTGCCGGAGGCGTCGTTTCCCCAGCCGATGGCTGTTCGGGTAAGTTCCGCTCCTGAAGCATTTTTCAGAATGACATTGCTTAGACGTGTACTGCGGTCGCAGGTGTATTCAAAAGCATATTGTCTGACCAATTCGGTGCCGAAATAGATATTGATACCGGAAAGGAGCTTTGCCTCTCTCAAGCTTTGCCCTCCTGAAAACAGGAAGTTCACATGCAGGTCGGTCATGTACTGGAATGTGACCTTGGCATAAGTGTTCATTCCGGTAGAGGCATTGCCTGTGTAATTGATTGTTTCCGGCCAGATTTCTCCTTCGTTTTGACCATAGCTTATGGTCATGTAGTTGCCGTCGGCATCGGTGATTTTATTGGCGAACCATGAAACCACCTTGCCTCCCGCCATCTGTTTGGAATCTGCCGTATTGCCATATTCGATGACATGCCCCTCGTCAGTAACTGCAATAAAACATTGTGAAATAGTTCCCGGATTCTCTTTCAGGGTGACTCTTGTAAAGCTTTCTACTTCAGTGCCGTAAACTGCGTTGCTTGCAGCATAGTTTCCGCTTGACAATTTCATCAGCCTGCTACCGTCAAGGGCAAACCTGTCGTTATTGTCAAGATTAACACCGCCGGTATTGCCGTCAGGGTAATGGGTCTGCGGTATGCGTGTAATGGAAGAAAGGCCTGAAAGATGCCATTTTTCTCCAAGGAGGCCCCTGCCCGTTGCACTGCCATAGGTGACAGATAAGTTGGGCTGCATGCCTTGCATTCCGGGAACCACCTCGATGGGAATGCTGTAAGAGGCCGTTCCGGTTGATGAGACATTGATATCGCCTCCTAAGCTGCCTACCGGTCCCGGCTGGGCGGATAGCCGGATAGAAGTCATGCATTGTAAGATGAGTAAGCCGACAAAAGCGACTTTACGCATCGTATGATTAGAGTTCCCCATAGCCGTCACTGTTTGATGATTTTGTATGAACGTTGCGTGTCTTCAAGCCAAACCTCCAGTATATAGGTGCCATTGGGTTCGCCGGAAAGGTCTATGCGTAGCGAAGATTCCTTTTGCGCACCTTCATCAATCAGTCTTCCGCTTAAGTCGAAGAGTCTGAACCGTTTGAATTGAACAGTGCCGTTTTCAACTTCAAGACGGACGATCCCTTTTGTCGGATTTGGGAAAATGCGAATGGCGTTACCGTCAAAAAGGCTATCGGTTAGCTGTGCAAGAAGTGTCTCTTGACGGTCTTCGTCATTTTTTCTGTTTTCTAGTCTGACAATGCCTCTTTTAATCCGATTGCCCGCATTGTCGTAATCGTATTCGTATTTTAATTGCTGTGCATTTGTAGCCGACACAATTGTCAAAACCAAAATTAATGTCAATGCTATCCCCCAAAAGGTTTTTCTTTTCGTCAAAGGAATATTAAATGCTGTTTTCATAGTGCAAAGATAGCCTTTTTCTCTTTTAGGTATTACTTCCACTCAAAGGTTACTTCCACTCAAAGGTGTTGATCAGATGGTCCACGTCTTTTCGGATGCGGTTGATGACGGGCTGCATCGAGTCGTTGTTGGGCAGGAAGTTGAAATACAATGCGCCGCGCACGAAATTATGCGTGCTGTCGGTGAGGTAAAACTGAAACGGTGTCGCCACCCCCTTGCCGTCCATCTCGATAAACATGCCGTAGCGTTGGTGCTCGTCGTTGACGATGAGGCTGTCGCGCATGCCGTTTGCCTTTTGCAGGTGCTTGGTGACCATGGTGTGCACATCGTCGAGGTATTGTCCGAGATTTCCATCCACTTTCTTATGGGTGATGTGTATGGAGGCCTTGAAAACGGGCATTTCCACATTGATCCAGTTTTTTTCCTGCGGTGAATAAGGGTCGTTGGTGATGACGGCATATTGCGGATACTCGAAGCGGTAACGCTCCATGCTGTCGAGCACGACAAAGCCGGTGTCGGGCAAGTCGATGCGGAAATAGCCGCGCGGCTTGGGAAGCACATGGTCGCGCTGGCACGAGGCCAGTAAAAACACTGCTGTAAGTAAGGCCATGGTGGCAATCGTCTTGTTTTTCATCCTGCTTTTCCTTTCGGGGTATGGAAGAACAACGCTTATTCTTCGGGATTATGATGTACGACCTTGATTTCCTTGATACGCCGTGTGTCGGCATCGGTGATCTCGAAATGGAAGCGCTCAAAGTCGAATTGGAATCCTGTTTCGGGAATGCGTCCTTCTATTTCTAAAATCAGGCCGGCCAGCGTGTCGGCTTCGCCTTGCATAGGCTCAAAGTAGTTCTCGCTGACGTTGAACACCTTACAGAAATCGACAATGCTGGTCTGTGCCTTGAAGAGGTAGGCGCCGTCGTCAAGGCGCGTATAGTGCCGTTCCCGTATTTCCTTGTCGAACTCATCGCTGATCTCGCCGATGATTTCTTCAATTACGTCTTCCATGGTGATCAGTCCTGAAGTGCCGCCGTATTCGTCCACCACGATGGCGATATGGATTTTCTTTTCTCTGAAATCTTGGAACAGATCGTTGATTTTCCGGTTTTCGGGGACGAAGAAGGCGGGGCGGATGAGCTTTTGCCATTCGTAGGATTCGGCATCCAGATAAGGCAGCAGGTCTTTCACGTAAAGCACGCCCTGCACTTTGTCCAGCGACTCGTCGTAAACGGGGATGCGCGAAAAACCGCTTCTTATCACGATGGAGAGCATGTCGTGGAAGCTCATGGCAAGGTCCACGCCAACGATATCGACACGGGGTTTCATCACGCCGCTGACTTCTTTCTCGCTGAAGGTGGCAATGCCCTTGAGCATGTTTTTCTCGTCGATGGGGGTCGATTCATCCGTGGCGATGTCAACGGCGGTAGAAAGGTCGTCAACGGAAAGGTCCACTTTCTTCTTTTCCAAGTATTTGTCCACAAAGGAAGTGGTGTTGACCAGCAATCTGCTGAGCGGCTTGAAAAAGCCGATGAGCACTTGCAGAGGATGCGCCATGAAACGCGCAATGCGGATGCGTTTTTTTGTGGCGTATATCTTGGGCGTGATTTCGCCGACAATCAGAATCAGCGAGGTCACCACGACGACGTCCATGATGAAGGCGGCGACGAGGTGGTTGTCCATGTCGAACATCTGGCTGATGATGTATGTGGCCAACAGCGTGATGGTGACATTGACAAAGTTGTTGGCAATGAGGATGGTGGCTAATAGTGTCTTGGGTTTTTCGCGAAGGAGGAGCGCCAGTTTGCTTTTTCCGTCATTGCGTGTGCCGAGGTCGTCGAGGTCGGAGGGCTGGAGCGAGAAATAGGCAGTCTCACTGCCCGAAATCATGGCCGATGCGAGCAATAACAGACAAAGGACAACAAGTCCGATGATGGCGTTAAGGGTGATTCCGGTGAAAAAACTATTGGTGACGACGGATAACAGTTCCGTATAAGGTTCAGGTTCAGGGTCTGGGGTTTCCACGAATAGTATGCTTTAGTTATTTGGCTGCAAAAGTACTAAATTATCGGATAACAAGGGGGAAAAGGTTGGAGAATCTTTTTCGGAGTGCGGCTGTTTCATGTAAACGGCGGGAGACAAACCTTAGGTCAAGCCTGATAAGAGGTCTCCCGTCGGAAGGTTTCGGCTTTTTTTTAGACGACATTAAAACGGCAGGTCGTCTTCTTCTTGCTGGCTGTTGACGGGATCGGTAAATGCGTTACCGGTTGGGGTGTTTTGCGGGTAAGCAGGCGTGTCTTGTGCCGGCTGGTCGAACGAAGACTGCAGGTTGGGTTTTGAAGGTGCCAATTGCATCATTTTGTCGGCGATGACTTCGGTGACATATTTGGTAATGCCTTGTGCATCGGTGTATTGCCGCGTTTTCAATCTGCCTTCAATATACATGAGGTCGCCTTTGGCGTAATTGCGCCGTTTGTCGGCAATATCGTTGGCCAAGTTGCCCCATACAACGATATTGTGCCAGTCGGTCTGTTCCACCCAGTTGCTGTCGCGGTCGCGGTAGCGTTCCGAGGTTGCTAAGGTGGCTGTCACTTTGCGGTTGCCACTTTCAAAAGTGGTGACTTCGGGATCGCGTCCCAAGCGGCCGATAAGAATCACTTTGTTTAAACTTGCCATTGTTTTGGTTTTAATTGTTTAAGTATAAATCGATTAAACGGGGGACAGGGTATGATTCCATGTCCTTTTCTAGGGTCAAAAATAAATTATTTCCTTCAATATGTGGCGTTCCGTCCAAAAGTTTTATTTGCAGGAAGCGGGCGACGATGGTTTGGTGGGTGAGTTTATGCGTGAAGGTTCTCGACACGTTTTCGACGACGATTTCCTTGCCAAGCGTGAGTTCAAGGAAAGCATCCTGCTTGAGTATTTCATCGACCGACAGCGGGATTTTGCTTTCGATGAGCGGAAAGTCATACAGGTTTTTCCAGATGTCGTTGCTGTCGCGTTTGTGCAAAACCGTTTGGTTAAGGTCTGTTTTGAAGACCAAATAGTTGAAATAGCGCACTTTGATTTGAAGTTTCTTGGTGTTCACAGGACGTTCGTCCACTGTTCCGCGGGCAAAAGCGAGGCATTGTGTTTTCAACGGGCAGTCGCTGCAATTCGGGTTTTTCGGAACGCATTGCAGTGCGCCGAGTTCCATCATGGCTTGGTTGTGCCGGCCGGGGTGGTCGCGGTCGAGCAGCATGTCGGCGAGCTGGGCGAACTGTTTTTTTCCTGCCGTGCTATTGATAGAGGTGTCGATGTCGAAGAGCCGCGCGACGACCCTATAGACGTTGCCATCGACAACGGCATGGGGCAGGTTGAACGCTATGGAGGCGATGGCGGCAGCCGTATAAGGGCCTACGCCTTTCAAACCCTTCAGTAGCTTGTAGTCGGCGGGGAAGAGTCCGCCGTGTTGCTGCCGCACCTGCCGCGCACATTGCAGCAGGTTGCGTGCTCGGGAATAATAGCCCAGTCCCTGCCACATCTTCAGCACCTCTTCTTCCGAGGCATCGGCCAAATGCGAGAGTTCCGGCCAGCGTTCGACAAAGCGGTTGTAGTATTCAAATCCCTGGCTGACACGTGTTTGCTGAAGGATGATCTCCGACAGCCACACGTGATAAGGCGTTGGCGAAGTGCGCCACGGCAGTTCCCTTTTGTGTGTCTCGAACCAGTTTGCAAGAGCTTCCTGTAAGCCTATCATGATTTCCGAAATGGTTTATTTATAGTTTGTTAGAAAGAAAAAAATGACAATAAATATTCTCAGTATGAAAAATGTTCGTACCTTTGCCGGCAAATTTACAACAAACAAAGTAATCACCATTAAAAGTAAAAGAAATGACCAAAGCAGAAATCGTAGCAATCATTGCTAACAAGACGGGCATCGAAAAGGGTGCGGTATCTTCTGTCGTCGAAAACTTCATGGAAACCGTGAAAGAAGTCATGGCATCTGGCGAAAACGTGTATTTGAGAGGTTTCGGTAGCTTCATCATCAAAGTGAGAGCCGAAAAGACAGGAAGAAACATTTCCAAGAATGTCGCCATCACCATTCCGGCTCACAAGATTCCGGCCTTCAAGCCTGCCAAGACCTTCATGAATGCGGTCAAATGATTTTTTTGAAATAATTCGTCAAAACAATATTTATTATGCCAAACGGTAAAAAACACAAGAGACACAAGATGTCCACGCACAAGCGTAAAAAACGCCTGAGAAAGGACAGACACAAGAAGAAATAAGATTCTTCGAGTGATCGATGACAATAACACAGCATTGCGCACCTTGACCAATGTTGTGTTATTGTTTTATGCAATCAAATTAGAGTAGTAAACCCCAAGTAAACCGTAAATGTCTGAGGAACAGAAAAATGAACAGAAAACGGTGGAGCGCGAGCTGATTATCAGTTCGCGTACTTCGGAGGTTGACATCGCTCTGTTGGAGGACAAGGTTCTTGTAGAACTTCACAAAGAAAAAACCAACAATCAGTTTTCGGTTGGAGACGTGTATCTGGGTCGGGTGAAGAAGATCCTTCCCGGCCTGAATGCGGCTTTTGTCGATGTGGGCTATCCCAAGGAGGCTTTTTTGCATTATTTGGATTTGGGTCCGCAAATCCGCTCGCTCATCAAGTTCAAGAAAATGGTGTCGGAGAGCAAGAACGACACCGTGACAATGGATTCGTTCAAGTGTGAGCCTGACATTGAAAAAAACGGCAAGATCGCATCGGTCCTTACGGCGGGAGACTTTATTCCGGTTCAAATCGCCAAGGAACCCATCTCGACCAAAGGTCCGAGGATTTCGGCGGAGATTTCCTTCGCCGGACGCTATCTCGTCTTGGTGCCGTTCTCTAATCGCATTTCGGTATCGCAAAAAATCCGCAGAAGTGAGGAAAGGACCCGTTTGCGGCGACTCATCCAAAGCATCAGGCCGGCTAACTATGGCGTGATCATACGCACCGTGGCCGAAAACAAGAAGGTGGCCGACCTCGACGCCGACCTTCGCTCGTTGGTGGAGAAATGGGAACGTTGCATCGGACAATTGAAAAAATCCAATACGGTCAGCCGCATGGTCAACGAAATGGACCAGACTTCCGTCATGCTGCGCGATTTGTTGAATGCGTCGTTCAACAATATCATTGTGGACGACAACGCACTTTATGAAGATATCAGGAGTTACATCCAGACCTTCGCTCCCCAAAAGGCCGACATTGTCAACGTTTATAAAGGCAAGGAGCCTATCTTCGAAGCCTTTGGCGTCGATAAGCAGATCAAAGGTCTTTTCGGGAAAGTAGTCACCATCAGAAACGGTGTTTACCTCATCATCGAACACACCGAGGCCATGCACGTCATCGACGTGAACAGCGGCCACCGCGTGAATAAAGAAAACACGCAAGAAGAAAACGCCCTTGCGGTCAATATCGAAGCCGCCAAGGAAATTGCCCGTCAACTGCGGCTGCGCGACATGGGCGGCATCATCGTGGTCGATTTCATCGACATGCGCGAATCGGCCCACCGCAAGCAGCTGTTTGACAAACTGACAGAAGAAATGTCGAGAGACCGTGCCAAACACACCATTCTCCCGGCAACGAAATTCGGCTTGATACAAATCACCCGACAGCGTGTGCGCCCTGCCACCGAAGTGCAAGTGCAGGAAAAATGTCCGGTATGTGACGGCGAAGGCAAGATACGCCCGTCCATCCTCTTTATCGATGAAATCGAAAACAACCTCAAGTATCTCTTACTTGACCAGAATGAAAACCACCTCACTTTGCAGGTGCATCCTTTCATCTACGCCTATTTGACGAAAGGGTGGCTTTCGATCCGTCGCAAATGGATGCGCAAATACAGGAAATCGTTCAAAGTGCAGTCGATCTCCAGCTTTCACATGCTGCAATACAACTTTCAAAACGCTCATGGCGACGATATCAAGTTCTGAACCGTCTGTCTATCGAGAAACCATGAAAAGCCTGCTGCGGCAGGCTTTTTTGTGCCGTGAGATAGTGAAAAATGTCACGAAATAAAAGAGGGGTCCAAAATAAACTGCAATAAAATGACACGGAGCTTTTACGATGACCACTGATATGTAAACCAAAATGGCACATTTACCTACCCGTTAATTGCAGCCGACAGCGGTCAATACGCCTTGTGGAATCGCAAAAAAAACTACTTTTGCACATTAATTGACCAAACGCATACCATGAAAAACGAAATTGTATTGAGCGGCATCAGACCCACGGGAAATCTTCACCTTGGCAACTATTTTGGCGCTGTGCGCAGCTTTGTGAAGATGCAGGAGGAATACGACTGTTATTTCTTTATCGCCGACTGGCATTCGCTCACCACCCATCCGAAGCCCGAAAACATACAGCGCTCGGCACGTACCATCTTGGCGGAGTACCTCGCCTGCGGCATCGACCCCGAGAAGGCCACCATATACATACAGAGTGACGTGCATGAAACGATAGAGCTGTATCTCTATCTGAACATGAACACCTATATCGGCGAGTTGGGGCGTGTGACGACCTTTAAGGAAAAAGCCCGCCGGCAGCCCGATAATGTGAATGCCGGCCTCTTCACCTATCCCACCCTCATGGCTGCCGACATCCTCCAACACCGCGCCAAATGGGTGCCCGTGGGCAAAGACCAGGAGCAGAACATGGAGATGGCGCGCAAGTGTGCCCGGAGATTCAACAATATCTACCAGACCGATCTCTTTCCCGAACCTCAGAACTATTACTTCTCGGGCGACGCATTAAAGGTGCCCGGATTGGACGGAAGCGGCAAGATGGGGAAAAGCGACGGCAACTGCATCTTCCTGATCGACGAAGAAAAAGAGATGCGCAAGAAAGTGATGCGTGCCGTCACCGACAGTGGTCCCCAAACGCCGAACAGCCCCAAACCAGAGGTCATCCAGAATCTGTTCACCATGATGAGCATCGTTTCGGCACCTGACACCGTCAAATATTTTGATGAAAAATGGAACGACTGCTCCATCCGTTATGGCGACATGAAGAAACAACTGGCGGAGGACATGGTGCAAGCCATCAAGCCTATCCACGAACGGATTGTGGAGTTTTCGTCCGACCAAGAACGGTTGGATCGCATTGCGCGTCTCGGAGCCGAAAAAGCCCGCGAAAGCGCTGCGCGTACCCTGAACGAAGTGCGGAAAATCATCGGTTTCAGACCTTATTAAAGAGGAGATTTGTTGATTGTTGAATTGTTGATGTGAGGATTTGTTGATGGTTAAACTGAACTAAGTTTTTCAAAGCCGCGCGTTACAGCCCGATGCGGCGCGATCGTATCGCGTGACGGTGAGTTTTTTAAGCCACATTCTGCGTATTCTGCGTGATGTTTTTTTCGCCGTACTAAGATTTTGTGACTGCGTGGGGATTTTTGATTTGTTGATGAGAAGATTTGAAGATGAGCGGATTCAATGGGCGAATGTGCAGGCCAATTGCTAATTGTTGAATTGTTAAACTGAATGACTGACAATTATGGGAGATTTTATCACATACGAAAAGATACCGGAAAGGGCTGTGCTGATTGCGGTTTCAACCCGGCAGCAAAGCCGTGAGCGCACGGAAGAATACCTTGACGAGCTGGCTTTCTTGTTGGAGACTGCGGGAGGCGTGCCGGTTGCCCGTTTCGTTCAGGCCATGGAACATCCCAGTAGTGTCACTTACCTCGGTTCCGGCAAGATGGAGGAGATCCATCAGTACATCAAGGCCGAAAACATTGGGCTGGCGGTTATCGACGATGAGCTGAGTGCCACGCAGATTCGGAATCTTGAGAAAAGTCTCGAATGTCGTATCTTGGACCGCACCAGTCTCATTCTCGACATTTTTGCCTCCAACGCCCATACCGCCCATGCCAAAGCTCAGGTGGAGCTGGCGCAATACCAGTATCTTTTGCCCCGGCTGACCCGAATGTGGACCCACTTGGAGCGTCAGCGCGGCGGTATCGGAATGCGTGGCCCCGGTGAAACCCAAATCGAAACCGACCGCCGTCTGATATTGGACCGTATCTCTACCTTGAAAGAAAAACTCAAAGAGATTGACACCCAAAAATCGGTACAGCGCAAAAACCGCGGCAAATTGGTGCGAGTCGCTTTGGTGGGCTACACCAACGTGGGCAAATCCACCATCATGAACCTGCTCAGCAAGTCGGAGGTGTTTACCGAAAACAAACTCTTCGCCACGCTCGACACCACGGTGCGTAAGGTGGTGGTGGAAAATCTGCCTTTTCTGTTGTCCGATACGGTAGGCTTTATCCGCAAGCTGCCCCATCATTTGGTGGAATCCTTCAAGTCCACCCTCGACGAGGTGCGCGAATCGGACATCCTGCTTCATGTGGTGGACATTTCCCATCCCGACTTCGAGGCGCAGATAGAGGTCGTCAACCAGACTTTAGCTGAATTGGGCGTTTCCGACAAGAAGACCGTCATGGTGTTCAACAAGATTGACGCCTATTCGTGGGAGGAGAAAGACCTTGACGACCTGACGCCTTCCACCAAACGCAACGTTTCGTACGAAGAACTCAGACAAACGTGGATGGCCAAAATGAACGACAACTGCATCTTCATTTCCGCCAAAAAACGCGACAACTACCAGGAGTTTCGCGATATGCTGTACCGCGAGATCCGCGACATGCACGCCATACGCTATCCTTACGACAACTTCTTGTATTGACGGCGATGCGATTTGTGGATACCCATACCCATATCTATGTGGATGACTTTGATGCCGACCGTGATGCCGTCGTTGCCCGTGCCCGTGATGCCGGTGTCGCGCTGATGCTGTTTCCCAATATCGATGTCGCCTCCATCGCTGCAATGCGTCGCACCTGCGAGCAGTACACCGGTTGTTGCCGTGCTATGATGGGTTTGCATCCTACCGAGGTAAAAGAAACCTTTCATGCAGATTTGAGATGCATTGAGAAGGAGCTGGAAGACCCTTGTTATATCGGTGTCGGCGAAATCGGTCTCGATTTTTACTGGGACCAGACCTACAAACGGCAGCAAATCGAAGTGTTTGAGTTGCAGCTCGGCTGGGCGAAACAATTGCATTTGCCGGTCTCCATCCACACCCGTGATGCTTTTGACACGCTTTTGCCCATTTTGGAACGTAAGCAGGACGGCGCGTTGAGCGGCGTGTTGCATTGTTTTACGGGCACCGAGGCGCAGGCGCTTCAGGCCATTGCCTTGGGCTTTTACCTTGGTATCGGCGGCACCGTCACCTATAAGAGTTGTCCTGTCAGGGATTTTCTGCCCCAACTGCCTTCCGACCGCTTGCTCTTAGAGACCGACGCCCCTTATCTTCCTCCCGTGCCGCATCGCGGACAGCGCAACGAACCCGCTTTTGTGGCCGACACGGCGCGTTTTCTGGCGCAAGTGCTTCAAACCGACATCGAAACCATCGGCGAAACTACTACGCGCAATGCCATGACCTTATTCCGCCTTTGATATGGCTGCACCCGATGTCGGGGATGCGATTCCGTTTCAAAAAAACACTACCTTTGCAGGCGCAAAATCCTATTGACATGCAAAACGAAGAAACATCCATCTTGGTTTTATATACCGGCGGTACCATCGGCATGATGCAAGACTCGGCAACGGGCGCATTGATGCCTTTCGATTTCGGCAATATCTACAACCACTTGCCGGTGTTGAAGAATTTCGGGTTCCGTATCGATTTCTACTCCTTTGACCCGCTGATCGACTCGTCGAACATGCACCCTGATTTCTGGGTGCGTTTGGCGAAGAAGATAGAGGAGCATTATGCGCAATACGATGGTTTTGTCGTTCTCCATGGTTCCGACACGATGGCTTATACGGCATCCGCCATGAGTTTCATGCTCGAAAACCTGAACAAGCCTGTCGTTTTCACAGGGTCGCAACTCCCTTTGGGCATGGTGCGCACCGATGGGCGCGAGAACTTTTTGGCCGCCATCGAGATTGCCGCTGCCAAGGAGGACAATGCCGTTGTCGTTCCCGAGGTGAGCATTTTTTTCCAGGATCAGTTGTTGCGTGGCAACCGAACTACCAAGTTCGATGCTGAGAACTTCGATGCTTTTGCCTCGGGCAATTTCCCGAGTTTAGCCGAAGTGGGAGTTCACATTAAATATAATAGGGAGAAAATCCTGAAGCCGAATGGTCAAAAACTCATCGTGCACACTTCGCTTGACCGTAACGTCGGCGTCTTGAAACTCTTTCCGGGCATTTCCGAGTCTTTTGTGCGCAACATCCTGAACATGAACGACCTCAAGGGGCTTGTGTTGGAGACTTTCGGATCGGGGAACGCCACAACGGCACCATGGTTTATCAAGGCCTTGGAGGCAGCTGTTGAGCACGGTCTCATCGTGTTGAACATCACGCAGTGCAAGTCCGGAGCGGTGGAGATGGGACGCTACGAGACCAGCTTGGACATGGCTCGTATCGGCGTTGTCAGCGGACACGACATGACCACTGAATCAGCAGTGACCAAGCTGATGTACCTCATTGGAGAGGGGCTTTCACATGATACCATCATCGATTTGCTGCAAACTTCTATTCGGGGAGAGATGACCGTTTGAGGTTTTTTATGATGTTGCCAGGCTAATAATGGGGAAAATATCGCATAAATTTAAGTTCATGCAATTTTTAAACTATTTTTTTGTTTCAGTGTTGATTTTCAGTGTATTGAGCCTTGTATTACTGCAAAAAAACCATTGAAAGAATGAAAATTGTTCTAAAGTTTGAAAAAGAAATGGTTAATCGAACGAAAAAATATGTACTTTTGGCAACCCAAACAAGAGGGGGTAGGTAAGAAAGGGAGAGATGTCCGAGTGGTTTAAGGAGCACGCCTGGAAAGTGTGTATACTCCAAAAGGGTATCGTGGGTTCGAATCCCACTCTCTCCGCAAAACAATTACAATCAATCAATTAACTAGAAAAGTAGTAATCAAAATCATTAAATTCAACTATGAAAAAATTAATTGCTTTCCTCACGATTGCTGGCTTTATGACATTTGGCGTCAGCAATTTCGTTGTTGCTCAAACCGAGCAAGCTGCACAGGCAGTTGAACAAACTGTTGCTCCTGATTCGGCTCAAGCTGCTGTTCCTGCCGTAGTCGCCGAGCCGGAAGAAACCGAAACCACAGATATGACTCCCGATGAAGGTCCTGTCACTTTCCGCGAGAATATCAAGAAACAGTTTATCGATGGTGGCCCTGGTTTCATGGGTATCGTTTTGATCATCTTGTTGCTCGGTATGGCTATCTCTATCGAAAGAATCATCTATCTGACGATGGCTGCCGCTAATAGCGATAAACTCATCAAGGGTGTTGAAGACAAGATTAAGATCGGAGACATCGAAGGCGCTAAGAAGCTTTGCAAAGACACGCGCGGTCCTGTGGCCAGCATCTTTACACAGGCTTTGATCCGTTACCAAGACGGTCAAACTCTCGACGAAGTTGAGAAATCCCTGATTTCCTACGGTTCCGTAGCAGGAGGCAAACTCGAAAGCGGCATTAGCTGGATCGGCTTGTGCATCAGCTTGGCTCCTATGTTTGGATTCATGGGTACTGTTGTGGGTATGATACAGGCTTTCGACGACATTGCTGCGGCCGGCGACATGAGCCCCACCATTGTTGCATCAGGTATGAAGGTCGCTCTGTTGACCACCGTGTTCGGTCTGATTGCAGCTATCATCCTTCAGATTTTCTTCAATTTAATCGTTTCTAAAATCGAAACCATCACCAACGATATGGAAAACGCTTCCATTTCTCTGATGGACATTCTCGTCAAATACAACAACAAAAGATAATTAATCATGAACGGTAAGCTTTCAAACATTGGAAAATGGGTCTTTGCCGTATTGGCGGTCATCACTGTGGGTCTGGCACTTTATTTCTACCTCGACCTTAAGAGTGATACCCGTACGTCGGTGATTCTGAATTGGGGCTACATCATGATTGTTCTCGGCATCGTTTTCGCATTGGCCATGCCTATCGTCAGTTCTTTCGTCAAGAAACCGAACGTTAAGAAACTGCTCATCGCCCTTGCATCAATCGTTGTCATTGCCGTTGTGGCCTACATCATCTCAAGAGGCGCCTTCCAGGTTCCTTACGAACAAGGCACGACAGTGTATTCCGCCAAGACAAACGGCTGGGTGGAATTCGGCTTGAATTTCTTTTATGTAACCCTTGTAGCTAGCATCATTGCTATTCTTTATTCAGTAATCAGATCAGGAAAATAAAACACTTCATCATGGCCAAGAAAGTTCCAGAAATTAACTCGAGTTCGCAGGCTGACATAGCATTCTTGCTATTGTGTTTCTTCCTCATGACCACTTCGATGGACGTTGACTATGGTATCACGCGTCGTCTTCCCCCTCCGGTGGAACAAAACGTCGAAGACATCAAGGTCAAGGAAAGAAATGTGATGAATGTTTTGGTAAATAAAAGCGACAGGCTTTTGGTCAATGGCCGTCCTACAGACATTACGCTCTTGATGGAAGAGGCCAAACGTTTCATGACACCCAATCCGAATGACCCCACCGCTCCCGAGGTTGAGATGAAGACCATCGAAGGAATCAACGGTCAGGTGATGATGTCGAAAGGTGTCATTTCGTTGCAGAACGACCGAGGCACGTCGTATGCTATGTATATCAGTGTGCAAAATGAGCTGGCACGCGCTTTCAATCAGTTGAAAGAAGAACAGGCTTGGAAACAATTCCACAAGCATTACGACCAGCTTAGTGAAGAACAAACCAAGGCGATTAACGAAGCTGTGCCAGTGCGTATCAGCGAAGCGGAGCCTGTTGAAATCGTAAAATAAGGAGGAGAAAGTAATATGGCAAAATTTAGAAAAGGTGGAAAAAAAGAAGTGCCGCAAGTAAGCACCTCTTCGCTCCCCGACATCGTTTACATGTTGATATTCTTCTTCATGATCACGACTTCAATGCGTGACGTTGAACTGAAAGTAAAGACCACTCTTCCCAAAGCCTCTGAAATCCAGAAATTGGAAAAGAAGGCGTTGGTCAGCAGCATCTATATCGGCCCACCGCGCGACACCAGACTGGGTTCGGAATCACGTATCCAGCTGAACGACCAGTTTGCCAGAGTGGAAGATGTGCCCGACTGGGTCATGCAGGAACGCGAAGCCCGTGCTGAGGCCGACCGTCCTTTGCTCACCACGGCACTGAAAGTCCATAAGGATACCCGTATGGGCGTTGTCACCGATGTCAAGCAGGAACTGCGTAAAGCAGGCGCTTTCCGTCTCAACTACACCACCCTCAAAGGCAGTGTGACCGAGAACAAGTAAAGCCTGTTGTTCAAAATGAAAAGGAGGATGTCTGAGAAAGACGTCCTCCTTTTGCTTGTAAGCTCGGCATGAGCATTGTCTAACGGTAGCAAGTCCCGAGTGGGCCCAAATAGGGGGAATCACACAGCCAAGGGCAGGGGTGTCCGCCGTGAGGTGAAATCTGAAAGAAGCCTGCGGCAAACGTCCGGTCTGACGGACAGTAACCGCATACGGGGCGCT
>JBGYXG010000081.1:0-6756 GCA_041842465.1 Candidatus Limimorpha sp. | reverse complement strand
TTTGTTGGATTCTCTGAAGAGACGGCATTATTGCGAACAGTTTCTCTTTGTTTTTCATACATGGTTCGACTACTGACATTGATAATTTTGTTGCAAAATCATTTATACTACTAATGAAGAATTTAGGTATTATTCTGTTCTTTTTTGCCTTGATGACATCCATGCATGTCGCTATGGCACAAGCAATTGACAATAATAGTAATGAACGCATCGGCAGCATTGGATCGGATGGTGTCATCCGAAACAGCAACAACGCCCAAATCGGAAAAATCGAAAGCGACGGCACAGTACGCGATGCCAACAATGCCCAAATCGGGAAAATCGAGAGTGACGGCACAGTGCGCAACGAGAGCAACTCCGTCATCGGGAAAATCGAGAGTGACGGCACAGTGCGCAACAGTAGCAATTCGATCATCGGGAAAATTGCTATGGATAACGCTGCTTGCAATTCCATCAGTGCTTCCGTTAGCGGCGCTTCTCGAATTAATAATTCATGGGCTGCGGTGGCCTATTTCTTCTTTTTGCATTAACGGGGTTGCAGATTTGCTTTTTTAATCGGATTGGGTATTTTTGTCGTTTGAAAACGGAAAAGAATAACAGCGTTGGAAGAGAGAATACATCATTTGAAATAATGCATTAAAAATCAAATAGTTATGAAATTTACTCCTAACGAACCCAGAAAATCGACAGATGCTGGTTTTGAACCTCGAACGCCCTATCGACGTCGCAATAAGATCATCGTGTCTCTCATCGTTATTGCCGCCATTTTTGCCTTGCTCGCCACTTGGGGAGTCAGGGTATATAACAAATTGGTTGCCGGTCAGGAAGCCATGCAACAATCTGTCGGCAACGTTCAGAATGCCTATCAGCGCCGCGCCGACCTTATTCCAAACATCGTGGCAGCTGTCAAGAGCTATGCCGAATATGAGCAGAGCACTCTACAAGCTGTCACGGAAGCACGTGCCAAAGCTTCCTCTACTACCATCGACGCCAACAACATGACCGCAGGCCAGTTGGAAGCTTTTCAAGCGGCACAGGCACAAATGTCAAGCGCCTTATCACGGCTGTTGGTCACCGTTGAAAAATACCCCGACCTGAAAGCCAGCACCAATTACTTAGACCTGCAGTCAAAATTGGAGAGTTGCGAAAACTCCATTTCGAACGCCAGAATGGAGTTCAACAAAGCGGCCAAGGCCTATAATACGCTATTGCGGCGGTTTCCCAACAATATCATTGCAGGATTGTACAACTTCGAAAAGATACCCTACTTTGAAGCCATCACAGAAGGAGCCGAAGTAGCACCCAATGTGGGCGAAATGTTTGAAAACTGATCGCTTCGATTCAGAAAACATTGACTCCTGACAAAAAAAGGATAATCTGAACATCTCCTAAAAAACATCACGAAAAACGGCTGAAAGGGATGGTTCCATTCAACCGTTTTTTATTTGAAAACCCTAATGAACACCATGGAAAAATCCAACAAGCACCATTTGCTCTTTGTCTGCCACGGCAATATCTGCCGCAGCCCTATGGCGGAATTTGTGATGAAAAAACTCGTTGATGAAGCCAGTTTGACGACTCAGTTTGAGATTGCCTCGGCGGCCACTTCCACCGATGAGATCGGCAACCCCGTATATCCTCCCGCAAAACAAAAGCTGGCTGAACACGGCATTGGCTGTGCAGGGAAAACAGCGCGACAGATTACGCGCGGAGACTTTAAAAAATACGACCTCGTCATTGTCATGGACGGCAATAACCTGAGCAACCTCGAAAGGATGTTTGGCCACGCCTATCGCGATAAAATCCGTCTGCTGATGGACTTCACGCCCCTTCCCCACGATGTGGCCGACCCATGGTACACGCGCGACTTTGAAACCACGTGGACAGATGTTTTTGAAGGATGTACCGCCCTATTGCATTACTTAACGGAAAAATAAAACGACACAGGCGATGTCTCAGAAGCATCCCTTTGCTACGCGACTTTTGATATTCGGATTTCATCACGTACTCCGAGGCACATTCGCCCCCAATCTTTGAACCTTGACTGGGGCTTTCTGAATCGCCTTACTGTTTCTTTGTAGAATGCTTTTTTTAAGACAGCCTTATGGCAAGCGTTTTACAAGTCGTTGTAGTACGGCGAGAAAGTGTCGCCTTGCATGATATCGCCCGTACGCAAGCCCTTTTTCAGCCAACGGTTGCGTTGGGCCGAAGTGCCGTGATTAAACGAATCGGGAACCGTATAGCCTCGGGCGCGTTTTTGCAGATAGTCGTCGCCAATTTTAGAAGCAGCGTTCAGCCCTTCCTCGATGTCGCCGTCTTCTAACGAGCCGAACATCTTATTGTCGTTATACGCCCATACGCCGGCATAAAAGTCGGCCTGTAGCTCAAGGCGCACACTGACCTGATTGCTTTGCGGAGTGCCGCGGCCATAGCGAGCCATGGCGCTGTGGGCTTCATTCAGCGTGCCCAACAGATATTGAACGTGGTGCCCCACCTCATGGGCAATGACATAGGCATAGGCAAAGTCGCCGTCAGCCCCGATTTGCCGTCCCATGTTTTTGAAAAACGACAAGTCGATGTAAACCGTCTGGTCGGCACTGCAATAAAAAGGACCGGTTTCGGAAGAAGCGTTGCCACACTGTGAAGATACCGCATCATTGAAGATGACCAATTGGGGCGCTTCGTAATGTCTTCCTATTTTCTCAAACTCCTTTGTCCATACGTCCTCGGTACCTGCTAAGATTTGTTTAGTAAACTGCACAAGATCAGCGTCAACCTCGCTGTAGTCCTTGCCATCCGTCGTTTCCTCGTAGGCTGATCCCGAACCGCCTTGCATTTGCTGCAAGATCGCCCCCGGGTCTCCGCCAAGCAGCATGATGATACCGGCGATGATGATACCCCCAATGCCTATGCCGTCCCCCACTCTGGCAGCGGTTCTGCCACGGCGGTCTTCTACGTTTGCACTTTCTCTGCGTCCATCAAGTCTCATAATGATTTTTGTTTAATGTTTGTGATGCAAAAGTAGCCATTTTCATTAATAGATGGCTAAAAAAAGAAAAGTGACGATGTTTTTGTTCGGTATTACAATAACACTGCATTATCGCTTGGGATGCGATTGCGCCGAACGGCTCCTGTTGACGATCCAGACCCCACCAAACACCAACACCATGGCGGCAACTTTCTGCCACGTCATCACGTCGAGACCGATGATAATGCTGATCACTGTGGCGATGATGGGTTGCACATAGTTGTACATGCTCACCAATGTGGGACGAATGCGTTTTTGCCCGATCGGGATAAGGAAATAAGCCACAAAGGTGGCGAAAAACACCACGTACCCCATTTGAAGCAACAGTTCCTTGTCCATCCGGACATAAGGCATCTCGGCCAACCCATGCACATTGAAAGGCACCGAAACGAGCACTGAAAACAGGAACATCCATTTCATGAAAGTGACCACGTGGTATTTTACGATGAAGGGTCTGAAAATGCCGAGATACAAGGCAAAAGTCAACCCGTTGCATATTGCCAGTACGATTCCCATGGGTTGGGTGCTATCGGCACCGCCTCCAACGGCAATGGAGTTGAATATCAACAGCAACACGCCGCACAAGCTCACCAACACGCCACCGATTTTTTTGAATGTAATCGGCTCTTTCAAAAAGACGGCAGCCACAAACATGGTCATGATGGGCGTGCAGGTGTTCACGATGCTCAAATCAATGGAGGTCGTCATCGTGATGGCTTTCAGGAACGACATTTGCGTGAGAAACAAACCCAGCAGTGAAGCCACAAAGACACGCGGCAAATCGCGAAACGCCATTTTCTCGCGCGGCAAAAACAAGGAAAACAGCCAAAACAACGCCGTTGCCCCCGTAGCACGCAGGCAAAACAAATCCATAGGAGTCACCATCTGTGTGTTTGCAATGTTTTTGCAAAACACGATGTTCAATCCAAAGATGCAATAGGCGGCGAAACAAGCCAAATGTCCGATAAAAGCCGAATTGTTTTTCATTGCGCCGGCAAAAATAGCGTTTTTCATGGACAATATTTTATCTTGGATGTTGTTTGCATAGAAAAGGAATCCGTCGAATTTCAATGCATATTTTGATTTTGGCATGAATTTGGAGCAGTTTCAACACAGAAACAAATCGATGAATTGTCAAACCCATAAAAACACACAGCCATGAAGACCAGAAAAATCATCTTGACAGTCCTGCTGATGATGACGGGATTGTTTACTGCAAAAGCACAGTACTACACCTATCCGGCAGAATTGGCTTTGGTTTCTCAACCCGTGATGACTTACATGCCGAACGCCGTACGGCTGTATTACGACGTACAAAACATTGGGGATGTCCGCTATCGCGGCGACTTCTTCGTCTATCTCGAGCCTGACAACGGATACTACTACGCACGCAAACATGTCAATATCCGTCCGGGTCGCATCAAGAGAATCGTGATCGACATTCCGCTCTATTACTTCGACCCTTCGTTCAGCTACACCGTAATGCCGTATTATGAGATGGGACCAGAGCTTTTCTCGCTCACCACCTTTGAATACTTCGAGCCGCTGCATTTCCGGTGGTACGGTGCCCGCACAAGTCCCTACATCGTCTATCGTCCCGCTCCGCTGATTCACGTCTATGTGCGTCCCAACTGCCAGCGGTTCTACTACGACGGTTTCCGCCCGCCGTACGACCCTAACGACTACTGGTACGATCCATCCTATCGTGCCGAGCCGATGCATCACACCTACAGCTATCACCGCAATCGCTCCAACGGCTATCCCGGCGCCTCTTCCAACCCAGGACAAGGCAACGCGCCTTCGCAGGCCGGAGTGAGCCGACCCAACGGCGGCAACACGGCGGGTAGCATGAGCTCGCGCGCCCAACAGCCCAGTAACCCTAACATCAATAATGGTGGACATGCGGCCGGTCGTAACGGTTCGGCAGGCAATGCCAATGTGAGCCGCCCGCGCAACGAGAACTCCAGCAGCAGCAATGTAAGCCGCCCCGGCAACAGCTCCTCAACAAACGGAAACGGACGCCCAACGGGAGTCAGCAGCCCCCGCCCATCCAATGCTTCGGGCAGCGGCACTGTCAATCGCCCCAGCAACGGAAGCACAAGCGGCAATCGCTCGGGTAGCGTAGGACGTTCAGGATCGAGCAGCCGCAGCAGTGGCGAAAACCGTAGCGGATCGAGCCACAGCAGCACGCGCTCTTCCAACAACAGCCGTTCCGGTAACAGCTCTAACTCCGGAAGAGGCAGATGACACGAACGGTTTTTTAATCGGAAATCATTCAGACGGTGACCCATTTCGACAGCATCCTTCAAAAGGCCATGTCGTGGGTCATCGTCCACAACAATAAACAATCCCAACCCTTTCATATCAGTAAAAAGATGAAAACATTGAAAACGATAGTTTTAATCGCCATTGCGTTTCTGCCCGTCTTGGCATTCGGACAGGATCATGAGTTAAGTGCTTACAGCACCCGCGGCAACAATGCCAACGCCATTGGAAAAAGCAAACTCGACGCCGTTGTCATAGGCACGCCCAAGCTGTCGCAGCAAGAAGCAACGACAGAATCCGTCACGGTGTCCTATACCTTGCGCAACCTTTGGCAGCCCATTCCCAAGACCGTGATGATGAGTGTGGTGCTCCTCAACGAAAAAGGGCTTTATCTGATCGACAGCCAACCCAAAAGCCGTACGCTTTTCAAGAAGGACAAGACCTTTAACGACACCGGCATTGACACCAAACGGATTCCTGAAGGAAAATACATCGTCGCCGTCTGCATGGGCGAAAACCACGAATACGTGTTCTACGACCCGAACAACTGGTCAAAGAATGCCGTCCTTGTCGTGAAACCCGGCGAAGGCAAGACCAACCTCATCCAGCCTGAGCCTTTCAAGAACAAGACGCTTTTACCGAATAAATAAGAAACTGTTTCGAAATGCTGTGCATTCAGCATAGCTAATTCTTACAACAAAGTTATATCGATTATTCTTTGTTTTCAGTTGATTTGATGCGCTGCATTGGCTTATTTTGCCCATGGTCTCGCTCACATAGCCAGTTTGCTACGCTTCATCAGGAACCAGTCATGCCGTGCCCCGACGCGGCATCTCCTCATTAACTGCACTATCCTCTTAGAACAACCTCCTCGTAAGGAGCTTCCGTATCAATCCCGAATCAAGTTTGGGACATGGTGCGGGATGACCCAAGAGGATGATGCGTTTGTGTCTGATTAAGCCGTACCGTCCCGCCTCATATAGACATGGCACGGAATGGTCTCAACTCGAAGCCATTCAAAACAGCTTCTTAATTCAAATGTTATCACTTACTCTTTGATGAACTTCCCTTTCAGCACAGTGCTTTCCGCATTGTAGATCCGGTAGGCGTACACACCTTCGGGCAAACCACCCACGCCCACGGTGAGTATATTGCTCTCGCCGCAGATGATACGGCCCAAACGGCGGCCCCAGGCGTCGTAGCTCAGCCGCTCCACCGCACTGCCGCAAATGGTGGCCGTGAGGTTGCCCTGGTGGTCTTTCAGGGTTACTAATAATACCTGCATCTGTATGGGGTCTTTTGTTTCAAATAATTGCTATCATATTCGTTAATCAATTCAATGAGTAGGCTTTGAAAATCCAAATAATTTGGGCTAAAAATCAATTCATATTCCCCATCGCCAAGATGTGTTTGCGAATACAAGGTCATTGCTATACCATTAAAACATCTGACTTCAATGCAAG
>JBGYXG010000080.1:0-5831 GCA_041842465.1 Candidatus Limimorpha sp. | reverse complement strand
GGCGGGCGTGGCAGAGGGCGAACAGTCGCAAAGGCTACTGCCGTGCGGCTCACAGCTTCATGCACCGTGTCGCCGCCACCGAGATGCTGAGACGAGCCGGCTACCCATGGCTTATGGATTATTACGTGAAATTGCATCCGGGTTAAGAACCGCCGTATGCGGAACCGCACGTACGGTGGTGTGAGAGGACGGAAAATGAAGTAGGAGGAAAACTGCTTCATTTTCCTCCTACTCGATTTCGGTTAACTGTAAAAAAGAAACAATGTGCCATCCCCTTTTTTGGTGGTATTTGGTGTGAAAATAGCACTTTGTGGCGATGTCCCGTGAAATTGTAAGTCCCTTTTTTTGCAATTCAATCAATTAAATAAAAAGTACTTTTATGTTAAGACGTATTTCTATGCTATTTCTTGCAATGCTATTTGGCACTGCATGTTTCGCTCAGACTGTAGCCGGTCTTTCAACGAAAATCACAAATCAAAATGGAAGAAGGATGCATGACATCCGAGGAACCCAATCCTACAAGTATCTGAACGACAGTTCCTGTGTGTACTATGACAATTTTGAGAACTTCGAGAAGCCACGTTTCGCCAATAAGATTTCCTATTCCATCGGCAGCAGCTTGATTGTTCGGGAGGATGTGTATGAAAACATGTTCGGCATCTACGAACTATACAGTTACGATGTGTACAAGTATTACGACTCATCTGCTAATGATTACAATTATCTGAAAATCATCAATTGCAATGCTTCAAATGAGTATTATTCAAGGGAGATTTGCGAGTATGACGGCTCAAAGATTCTTTCCTATTCGTGTGAGCTGTATGATGAGAATGTATGGAAAAACAACATCAAACACCAGTATTCCTATAACGATAATGGCACCATAAAATCCATTCAGGTCTGTGGCGGCGATAATTGGGATAAGCTATACATAGATAGCTACATGTATAATGGTATGGGTAAGATTGACAAGATTGAAAGGATTAACGGCATCAGCGGGCTGCCTTTTTCAAGAAAAGTTTATGTTTATCAGGGCGATAGGCTTGAAGAGATTCTAACCGAGGTGTATGAACAGGAAAATTGGACTCCTAATTATAGGGTGAAATTGAGCTATGATAGCGATAATAACATTTCGGAAAGGGTTTCCTATAGGTATGATGCTGGATGGGTGGACAATTTCAGGTTTACCTACAAATATGACAATAGCATCAATATCGATGAAATTTGTTTGTCAGCGCGTTATGAAGATTTGTTTGATGATATCTTCGGGCTGTTTGTCCATCCTGTTATCGAAATGGAATCCTACCTGAATGACTTCGATGGCTGGACGAAGAGTGCCGTCAACAAGTATTTCTTTATCAGGAATACCAATGTTTCCATTCCGGCTTTCCACGGTTCGGATGAAAAGTTTGTCATTTTCCCGAATCCGAATCAAAACGGGAAAGTCAAATTGCATTTTGATGGTATTCTGAAAGAAGCTGTTGTTAAAGTGTTTGACATCAAAGGATTGTGTGTCCTTAATGCAACCATGCAAAACGATTTGGAAACACTCGATGTTTCGCAATTGGCTCCGGGCGTTTATGTTGTTGAGCTTAATAATGGCGGCTCCCGCCACCTTCGGAAACTTACGAAGAAATAATCAGAGGCTGTTTGGATAGGACACTATGCTATTCAAAAACACCTATCGTCTTTCTAGTCGGTTGATGATCATGATATAAAGGATATTTGTTATCGGGAAACGGCAACAAATATTCTTTTGTCATCTGTTTTGCCGTCAAAGAGCTTTCTCGTTCCAGCCGTTGTTGTTCCACTGCACCACGCTGCGGTAGCCGGCGTTGTGCAAGGCTTCTTCTGCGGCATCGAATTCCAATGAGATTTCTTCGTA
This sequence comes from Candidatus Limimorpha sp., assembly GCA_041842465.1. GTDB lineage: Bacteria > Bacteroidota > Bacteroidia > Bacteroidales > F082 > Limimorpha. Next base: position 3,946 of record JBGYXG010000080.1, on the reverse strand, counting down.
GCGATGTGCATCGGCGGAAACGATAGCGGGCACGCCCATTTTGCAGGCGGCTTCCATGAGCCAAGGCGAAGGATAAAAACTGTTGTAGCGCTTTTTGTAGATGCCACGTGTGTTGATTTCCATGACCAATCCTTTTTGGTGAATCAGGTCGAGGGTTTCAAGCGCCAATTTGCGGTACCAAGGTTCATCTTCGCTGAAATAGCGGTCGCGGTTGTGCATCTTGATTTTGTCAAAATGCGCAATGATGTCAAACTTTTCGTATTCGATCATTTCGTTCGACTGTTCGTAGAAACGCCTTACCGCCCTACGGATGTCGCCGCCGAAGAAGCGTTGTAAGCCTTCGTCATATACTTCCCATTTCGGACCGTCGATGAACCAGATTTCATCAGGGTTGGCAGACTGCCCGACCAAATGCACACCGCCAATGAGGTAGTCGAGACGGTACTTCTCTTGTGTGACGGCGAAAGGTTCCGAGGTCCCTTTGATGTAATCGGCTTCGAGGGCGCAATAAAGGTCGATGCGATCGCTGTATTCGTTTTTAAGTTGGTGGATTTCCTCTACATATTTGGGCATGTCGTCTTGTTTGACCGAAAAGTCATTGTCGAAGGGCAGTGGGCTGTGTTCGGAGAAACCTAAGGCGATGAAACCCTGACGGATGGCTTCTTCCACCATTTCGCGAGGCTGCGACTTGCCGTCGGAATAAAAAGTATGGGAGTGCAGGTTGTAGTTTTGAATCATAGTTTATTGGGTGTTGTAAAAGATATGTGAAGGGATAGTGCCGGGTTATTTTCAGTTGACGAGTATGATTTACGATTCGTCATGGGTGGGCACGAGTTTATACACCTTGTCGCCACGCCTTATTGTCGATTTCACAGGAATAGAACAGGCCTCGCCTTTTATCGTCTGCGGCACGGGTTTCAAATCCACGCGGATTTCCGTGACAGTGTCTTCGTAAACGCCTGTCGTCGGTCCGATAATCATCAGCTTGTCGCCAACGTTCAGGTCGTGTGTCTCCATGCGGATTTCGGCGGCAGTGATTTTGCTGAAGAAATTGGTGACTCGCCCGACATACAGTTTGGTTTGGGTGGCTTGTGAGCCGTACTTTTGTGTCCATTCCCCTGTTTTACGTCCCAAATAGTAGCCGTCCCAAAAGTCGCGGTTATAAACGCTGCGAAGCCTTTCCATCCAGCCTTGGATGCTTTCCTCGGTGAAGGTGCCTTTGACAATGGCGTCAACGGCTTCCCGATAGACCGCCACGGTCACCTTGGTGTATTCGGGCGAACGTCCCCTGCCTTCGATTTTCAGCACTTCAACGCCGGCATCGAGCAGCTTGTCTAAGAAAGGCAATGTGCAGAGGTCTTTGGGCGACATGATGTATTCGTTTTCAATAGCAAGTTCGGTGCCTTCTTCGCGGTCGCGAACGGTGTAGCCGCGGCGGCAGAGTTGCAGGCAAGCACCGCGATTGGCTGAATAATTGTAATTGTCCAAACTCAAATAGCATTTGCCCGAAATCGCCATGCACAATGCGCCGTGGCAGAATACTTCGATGCGAACCAAATCGCCTTTCGGACCGCGGATCTGCTGGGTTTCAATCTGTTCGGCGATGTGCTTCACCTGTTTCAGGTTCAGCTCGCGTGCCGTTACCATGACATCGGCAAACTGCGCATAATAACGCACCGCTTCAATGTTGGTGATGTTGGTCTGGGTGGACATGTGTACTTCGATGCCGGTTTGCCGTGCGTATTGGATGACGCTTTGATCGGAAGCGATGATGGCAGTGATGCCGTTTGCTTTTATCGCATCCAGCAGTTGGTGCATTTCCTCCATTTCCTCGTCATAGATCACCGTGTTTACCGTGACGTAGCTTTTCACGCCTTCCTTGTTGCAGATGTCGGCAATTCGCTTCAAATCGTCGAGGTCGAAGTTTTTGGCGGAACGCGAACGCATGTTCAGCTTTCCAATGCCAAAATATACCGACCCCGCACCGGCTTGTATGGCGGCGGACAAGGCTTCGTACGACCCCACGGGAGCCATGATTTCAATCTTCTCTTTCATGGCTGCAAAATTAGGCAATTAATGCGGATGGCGACCAAAATCACCGGGCACGGTCAAGCAAAAGCAGTGTTACTAGCCTGTAATATGGATAGAGAGGCTTTTCCTATTCTTTCATCCTCGCTTTTAATGCTTCGCTTTGCTGTTCGAAGCCTTTTTTGCCGAGCAGGGCGAACATGTTTTTCTTGTAGGCTTCCACTCCCGGTTGGTCAAACGGATTGACATCTAACATGTAACCGCTTAGGGCACACGACATTTCAAAGAAATAAATCAGTTGGCCAAGGGTGGTTTCCGATAGTTCGGGCAAAAGAATGCGGATATTGGGCACGCCGCCGTCTTCGTGGGCAAGGATGGTGCCTAATTCCGCCTTGTGGTTGACTTCCGACAACCGGCTTCCGGCAATGTATTTCAGTTGGTCGAGGTCATCGGTCGCACTTGGAATGCGTAACTCACGGCACGGTTTCTCGATGGAGATAACGGTCTCAAACAGGTTGCGCAGTCCTTCCTGAATGTATTGTCCCATCGAATGCAGGTCAGTGGTGAACGTCACTGATGCAGGGAAGACACCCTTATGCTGTTTGCCATGGCTTTCGCCGAAAAGCTGTTTCCACCATTCGGAAAAATAGCTCATGCAAGGTTCGTAGTTGACCATGATTTCGTTGGTCTTTCCGGCTTCGTATAATGCATGACGTATGGCCGCATATTGTGCAACAGGATTGTCGTTTACAGTGGGGTTCGACAGGCACAGCCGTTCCATCTCACAAGCTCCGGCAATCAGTTTGCGAATGTCGAATCCGGCCACAGCGATGGGGAGCAATCCAACAGGGGTGAGCACGGAGTAACGTCCGCCAATGTCATCAGGGATGACGAAAGTCGTATAGCCTTTGCTGTCAGCCATTTGCTTCAACGCTCCTTTTGCCTTGTCGGTGATGGTGACAATACGGGAAGTGGCTTTCTGCATTCCGTATTTGTTTTCAAGGTGCTGCTTGATGATGCGGAAAGCAATGGCAGGCTCGGTGGTGATGCCCGACTTGGAAATGACGCATACGCTATAATCCTTGCGGTCGAGGGTGTCGAGTAATGCAGCCAGATAGTCTTCGCTCATGTTGTGGCCTGCATAAACCACTTGCGGTGTCGTTCCGGTAAACGGATTCGACAGGGCTTCGATGACGGCACGGGCGCCAAGGTAGGATCCTCCGATGCCGATGACGACAAACAGATCGGATTTGACACGTAATGTTGCCGCACAGCGTTCTATGTCTTCTATCGATTGTGAGGAAATGGAAGAAGGCAGCCCCACCCAGCCAAGAAAATCGTTGCCGAGACCGCTTTTATTGTAGATGGTGGCAAAAGCCTTGTGGATGTCCGTTGCTTTCGAGGTTAGAATGTCAGTGCTTGAGAAGGGTGATAGGTGGTTGAGTTCTATTTTCATGATGAATGATTATTTGCCGCGAAGATAAGTCTTTTTTATGAATGGTTTTTGAAGATGTATTTTTGACTGCTTGTTATGTTTATGGTCGTGAAAAAGGCCCCGATAAAACGCATCAAATTCCAATAACAAGAAAACCCCAGCGAGAGCCGGGGTTTTCCGAACCAAAAACCAAAATTTATGAAACCTTTATATGCACCTTTGATGCATTGGTCATTATGATAAGAACCGATGCAAAAATAATATTATTTTGTTTGTTTGGGCACTGGTTTCACGACTTTTTTATCAATTGGGCAAACCTTTCAATAAAAAACCAAAAAACATCAATAAAAGAAGTTTTCATACCGATAAAAAAAGGCCTTGTAAAAGCCGTTTTTAGTTCGGTTATATTTTTTTAGACCGATTTTGGGGCGTATGCTCGTTTTCCTTGTTGTTTTCAAGAAAAACAAGTTGTACTGCCTTTCT
>JBGYXG010000079.1:0-17412 GCA_041842465.1 Candidatus Limimorpha sp. | reverse complement strand
TTCGACAACCTGTACGGTTGCCGCGAATCGTTGGCCGACGGCATCAAGCGTGCCACCGATGTCATGATAGCGGGCAAAGTGGTTGTGGTTTGCGGTTACGGCGATGTGGGCAAGGGCTGCTCACACTCCATGCGCAGCTATGGCGCCCGTGTGCTTGTTACCGAAATCGACCCCATCTGCGCTTTGCAAGCCGCCATGGAAGGCTTTGAAGTCACCACTATGGAAGAAGCCGTCAAGGAAGGCAATGTTTTTGTCACCACGACCGGTAACTGCGATGTCGTCACCTTGGAGCACATGTTGCAGATGAAGGATCAAGCCATCGTGTGCAACATCGGTCACTTTGATAACGAGATTCAGGTGACACGCCTCGAAACCGCCAAGGAGTTGAAGGAAAAGATCAACATCAAGCCGCAAGTGGATAAATATGTTTTCAATGATGGACACTGCATCTTCCTGCTGGCTTCGGGGCGTCTTGTCAACTTGGGCTGTGCCACGGGTCACGCCAGTTTCGTGATGAGCAACTCGTTTACCAACCAGACACTGGCACAGTTGGATCTTTGGAAACACCGCGACGACTACAAGCCGCAGGTTTATTGTCTGCCGAAACACCTTGACGAAGAAGTGGCACGTCTGCACCTTGAAAAAATCGGTGTCAAGCTGACCAAACTCACGCAAAAACAGGCCGACTATATCGGTGTTCCTGTCGAAGGTCCCTACAAATCGGATATCTACAGGTATTAAGAATCTGTTGATGTGATACTGCATCACGGCTAATCAAAAAAACGGACGGGATTTCCTGTCCGTTTTTTTGATGTTCTTGTATATGGAATCTGTATCTTAGTTGTGAATGCGCAATTTGTTCCCGTCGTATTCGGTGTAGTACTCGATAAGGGGGTAAACTCCTGTGCCTTCCACAATGCTGCCGTCCATGATGTTGTATTTGATGTTTTTGCAACCATCTACTACAAAGGGCCAGTCAACAACCAGGCGCGAACAGGTGTCGCCATTGCAACAGGCGTTCGGATCGTCGGGAGGGATGCGGTCGTATGCACCGAATTCATTCTGCGACTCCCGGTAAACGATGATGCCGCGGCTTGGATATTCCGAAGTCAGATACATGAAGCCTGATATGGTGTTCAAGTCATGGTATCTGGGACTGTTGGGGTAGATTTCAAAATCAATTCGGACTTGCGGAATGTTGGGATTCACATGTCTCTCGCGACAGCCGTTCGTTAGAAAGGCGGTGACGGTTGTCAACAGGATGATGGTCAGGCGTTTTGTCATACTGAGCATTTGATGTTTTGCAAAATAACGCATTTTTTGTGGAAATCATATCGGTTTGGCTGGATTTTTGTTACATTTGTAATATGATGAGAAAGAAAATAAAAAACAGAATCGGCATCTTGATGGCCGTTTCGTTGATTGTCGTACTGCTTGCTTCGTGCGCTACAAGTAAGGCGGAGCGGGCCATGCGGAAGGCCGAGCGCCAGATGGAGAAGGCAGAGCACCGGGCGGCGCGAAACTATAAAAAGGCAAAGGCGGCGCACTATAAGCATCAAGCCAAGAAGACGAAAAAAATGATCAAGGAGGACCGGAAGCGTGCCCGAAAATTGAACAAGCATCGGCGTGTGCGCTATTGAAGCCGCAAGATTCGGCAGAATACCCACTTTTGTCGAACGATGCCGCGGTAAACTGCACCTATTAATATTATAATTATCGTTGTTTCTTGTCGTTTTTCATGCAGAAAAATCATTTTTTGTAGGGGGGATGACATTTTTTTTTGCTTTTATAAGCGGTTTGGAATCAGTAAGATAAGAAAAAAAACATCATTTTTATGGGAAAAAATGCTTAAAAAGTGATTTTTATTTGCGTACTTTCAGAGAAGATTGTAATTTTGAAGCCTTTTAATGCACTTAAAGTAGTAGTATTACATAAAATTACAAGGTATGTTTAGAAATTTACTAATGACCCTTGCTATCTTGCTGGCTTCCTTCACGTTAGCCTTCGCTCAGCAAGGAAGACTGAAAGGAAAGGTGATCGACCCCGACACCAAGGAGCCGTTACCATTCGTGAACATCGTCCTTGACAAGGGCGGAACGCAAGTGGGTGGTGCCAGTTCCGATTTCGATGGCAACTACGACATCAACCCAATCCCCCCTGGGACTTATGACCTGAAAGCCACAGCAGTAGGCTATCATGATTTCAAAGTCACCAACATCATTATTCCGGCCAACCGTATCACTGAGTACAACATTCAGATGAAGAGCCAGGCCTACAATATTGATGAAGTCACGATTATTGAGTATTCGGTGCCTTTGATTTCAAAGGACAATACTACGTCCGGTCAGACCATCACTGCCGAAGAAATCTCGAAGTTGCCCAACCGTTCCGCTGAAGGTGTTGCTTCCAGCGTAGGCGGTGTGTTCTCGAGAGACGGTGAAGTGGGTAGTATCCGTGGTTCGCGTGAAGGTGCCGTTTATTACATCGACGGTGTGCGCGTTATCGGTAGTAACAGTGTTCCTCAGGGCGCTATAGACCAGGTTGACGTGATCTTGGGCGGTACTCCGGCTATGTATGGTGACGCCATGGGCGGTATCATCAACATGACCACCAAAGGCCCCAGCCGTACATTTGGCGGAGGAGTTGAGTACGAGCACTCTGTGGACGGCTACGGCCACCAGCGCGTAGGCTTCAGCTTGCAGGGACCACTCATCAAGGGTAGAGGAGAAGACAAAAACAGCTCTTTGCTCGGTTTCTTTATCGCCGGTGACTACAACAGAAATAAGGTGGGTTCCATCTCGTCAACGGGCTATTACACAGCGAGTGAAGAATGGCAGAAGTTTATCGAACAGACCCCGTTGCGTCTTTCTGGTATTGGAAATGGAACCTATCAGAACGCATCATTTACCCGCAAGGACGATCTGGTTTACTCAAGGAAATCCACCAATACGATGAACCAGAACTTCAGTTTGTCGGGTAATATTAATATTCGTCTGGATCAAAAAGCCAATTTGAATCTGACCATCGGTGGTTCTATGTACGACACGAGAGGTAATGACTTTAGCCGTGGTAACATGTTCTTCAACTCTGCCAAGAACTACCGGTACCATGAGCTTACCTATCGTGGTTTCTTCCGTTTCACCCACCGCTTCCAAGCGGATGCCGAAAGTGCTTCCTTGGTGAGAAACTTCTACTATACCATTCAGGGTGACTACTCGCATTATCAATCACAAAGCGGTGACCCCGATTTGTGGGATAATGTGTTCCAGTATGGCCACTTGGGTAAGTATATTACACGGAAAACGCCTACTTTCGAGAAGGGGACGGTTGATTCTGTGTTTTATAACGGTCAGTATCACACATTTGAAAACGTCAATGTGCTCAACAACTGGGATTATGATACTTTGATTGATTATACACCCTCAGAATTCAACCCGCTTTTGGCCCGTTACAACGAGAACTATATGAATCTTTACCGTGATTATGGTGCCCGTGGCTACTATGACAACTTCACCAACTGGCAACTTGGCGGCGCTTTGTTGAATGGTGACGCCCCCAGCTATATTTATGGTTTGTATGCAGTACCCGGAACCATTCAAACCGGGTACGGTAAATATGTTTCCGATCAAATTGCCTTGAACTTCAACATGGCGCTCACTTTGGGACAGGGCGATGCCAGCCATGAAGTGAAGTTGGGTCTCCAATATGAACAGAGAAGCACGAGTTCCATGTCATATAATAATGGTGATTATCCCACCAACTATTGGACACTGATGCGTGACTTGGCGAATGCACATATCGAACAGTTGGACATGAAGAATCCTTACGTGGTTAGCTATGATGGCTACGTGGATACCATTATGTATAACAGATTGTATGATGGAAAATCTCAGTTCCAGTTCGACGCCAGCTTGCGCGAAGCCATGGGCTTGAGAAAGAACGGTCTGGAATACATCATGATCGACTCATACGATTTCAACGACAATTCCATTTATTACTATGATTCTCTTGGCGTGATGCATAAGGGCGTGGTGAATGGAGGGCTTAATCTGAGCATGTTCGCCCCCGACGAGTTGACACGTGACGGTAAGTTTAACGTGTTTTACTATGGCTTTGACTACGATGGCAAGAAGCATTCTTTGTTTGGCGATCGTCCGACACTCGACGACTTCTTCAATGAAGTGGATGCCAATGGCAACCATACCCGTCCGATTGGCGCTTGGCGTCCGATTTATGTCGCTGGATATATCCAGGATAAGTTCGCCTTCCGTGACCTTATATTTAATATAGGTGTTCGTGCCGACCGTTTCGATGCCAACCAGAGCATTCCGAAGGATCCGTTCATCCTGTTCGACCATAACTTGGTGGGTGATGTGGTTACCGGCTCCGGCAACGACAGAACCATTGTGCTTTCGGATGAAACCATTCATGTCCCCAGCAATATCGGAGACGACTATGCCGTTTACGTGAATAAGACTGACGATATCAATACAGTTGTGGGTTACCGTAAGGGTAACGTTTGGTACAATGCCAACGGTGCGCAGATTTCCGACCCCAATGTGTTGGACATGGGCTCCGGTATTTCGCCTTGGCTGAAGAATCCGAAACAGCAGCGTGTTGACATTAATTCCTTCGAGGACTACACTCCTCAGTGGAGCTTTATGCCGCGTATATCGTTCTCATTCCCGATTTCCGACGAGGCTCTGTTCTTTGCTCACTATGATGTGCTGACACAGCGTCCCTCGAACCTTTATATGAATCCTTTGGTTTATTATTACTTCAGTGATTATGCAAAAACCGTAAACAATCCGGCACTGAAGCCTCAGCAAACCATCGACTATGAGTTGGGTTTCACGCAGAAAGTGACCAACACTTCTTCACTGACGATTTCGGCCTACTATCGTGAAATGCGTAACATGATTCAGATGTACCGCTATGAAGGAGCTTATCCCAAGTCGTACAACTCATTTGAAAACCTTGACTTCGGTACGGTTAAAGGTCTTACCACCGAGTATGACCTTCGCAGAACGAAGAATGTGCGTGTTCGCGCCAGCTATACTTTACAGTTTGCCGACATGACAGGTTCGTCCACCACTACTGCCGCCGCTTTGATTGCTGCACACGTGCCGAACCTGAGATCCACCTTCCCGACATCGGAAGACCGCCGTCACTCCTTCAACCTGACCGTTGACTACCGCTATGGTTCCGGTAAGAAATACAATGGACCCACCACGCAACGTGAAAACAAAGCCCCCATACAATGGCTTGCCAATACCGGTTTCTCACTGACATTGGACGGTGGTTCGGGTGCGCCTTATACGGCTTCGCGTAACACCAACTCTCCTTATTCGTCCAACAACCTTCTGAAGGGAACTTACAATGGATCAAGAATGCCTGCTTCGTTCCGCTTGAATTTGCGTGTTGACAGGGACTTCGACTTTATGGTCGGTAAGAAAGAAGGAAAAGAAGGTCGTGCAGCTTTTGTCAATGTTTACCTGCAAGTGCTTAATCTGTTGAATTCGAAGAACGTACTTGATGTGTATTCAGCAACCGGTAATCCTAACGACGACGGTTATCTCACGGCTCCCGAATGGAAGCGTCAGATCCAGTCGCAACTCGATCCTGTTGCATTTACACAGATGTATCAGATATTTGTGAATAGAGGCAGCAATTACTCTACGCCTCGTCAGATCAGATTGGGATGCAGCTTGAATTTCTAATGCAAAAGAATAGTGATAATAGAAAAACACACATGATATGAAGAATATAGTTCAATTTATGTTGGCGGCGCTGCTTACCGTAGGCGTTGCCTCCCAAGGAAAAGCCGAGGCCATGAAAATGAAAGATGGCGGCAACAGATCGAACAGTTCTATCAGGCAAACTACTGCCGGATGCTCGCCATCGTCCACTTTCGAATGGCTCACCATTAATAATGTCAGAACTCGTATTAATGCTGGGGGGGACATGTGGTGGGATCTGCCTGGTGGAACAGGTTCGAAATATTACATTCCGGCTAATGGTTCTGCTACTTCTCTATACGCAGGTTCACTATGGATTGCCGGTATGGATGTAAACCACCAGCTGAAGTGTGCCGCTATTAGATTTCGTCAAGTCGGTAACGACTACTGGACAGGTCCTTTAACCATTGATGGCAGCGCTGCTATTGATGATAAGACTTGTGCTGCTTGGGATAAGATCTTTAAAATTACCAGAGCTGAGGTTGACGAGTTTTTGAGCAATCTCGAAGAACAACCCGGCGGTGAAATGAAATTGAAAGATGGCTACACCATGCCGAAAATCATCAAGGAATGGCCCGCCCATCCCGACGAGGTGGAAGGTACGCAGGATGGTGTGAGCCATTATGGTGCTCCTTTCTATGATAGAAACGGTAACGGCACTTATGAACCCGAAAAGGGAGAATACCCTTACTATGACATTGATAACGAACTCTGCCACACGAAGATTCCGACCATGGAAGAAGCAAGAATGGGAACCGTTTATGGAACCATTCTCGCTGACCAAGTGTTAAAAGGAGACCAAACCTTGTGGTGGATTTTCAACGACAAAGGTAATTCGCACACCGAATCCAAAGGTGAAGCCATCGGTATGGAAATCAGAGCACAGGCTTTCGGTTTTGCTACCAACGATGAAATCAACAACATGACGTTCTATAGCTATGAAATCATCAACCGTTCCACGTATGAATTGACAGGAACTTATTTCTCCCCTTGGACCGACGTTGACTTGGGCTACGCTTACGACGACTTTGTGGGCTGCGACGTAAGACGTGGTTTGGGTTATGGCTATAACGGAGCTTCTACCGACGGTAGCGGTCAACCGGAAACTTACGGCTCTCAACCTCCGGCGATTGGTATCGACTTCTTCCAAGGTCCCTATATGGATGCTGATGGATTGGATAATCCCAAGTACACTTTTAATTATAAGCCCCAATATGAAATCGATCCTATTACCGGAGATACCATCAGCACAACTTATGTTGCAACTGACTCCACACAAATTGCTGACGAAAGCATCAATGGAGTGAACTTCGGTAATGGTATTGTTGACGACGAACGTTTCGGTATGCGTCGTTTCTTGTATCATAACAATGATGATACTCCGAATGGAGACCCGAAAACAGCTGTTGAATACTACAACATGCTTCGTGGTATTTGGAGAAATGGAAACAGAATGCAATATGGCGGTAATGCTTATACTGGAAATGATGTGGTTGGTCCCGCTTGCGACTTCATGTTCCCTGGTGATACAGATCCGTGGAACTGGGGTACTGGAGGAGAAGCCCCTGGCGGTGGATATACTATAAATGGAAAATATTGGACGGAGGAACAGTGTCAGAATGCACCTTTCGATAGACGTTTCATGCAGTCTGCCGGACCTTTCACACTGAAACCTGGTGCTGTTAATTATATTACTTTCGGTGTGCCATGGGCACGTGCTACATCGGGTGGTCCTTGGGCTTCCGTTGAATTGTTGCGTGTAGTTGACGACAAGTGCCAGGCCTTGTTCGACAACTGCTTCAAAGTGATTGACGGTCCCAGTGCTCCCGATTTGACCATCCGCGAGCTTGATCAGCAGATTATCGTTTATCTTTCCAACTCGGCGCTTTCTAACAACTATAAGGAAGGTTATGTTGAATTGGATCCGGAAATTCCGATGTATCGTCCGGATGACTCCACAGTATTGGCAGACCGCTATTACCGTTTTGAAGGTTACAAGGTTTACCAATTGGCCAATTCGGAAGTAGGTGCTGATGAATTGTATGACAACAACAAGGCTCGTTTGGTGTTCCAGTGCGATATTCAGAATAACGCAACTCGTATGATCAACTACGAGTACGATGAATATATCGGAGCCAACGTCCCGCATCTTATGGTTGAAGGTGCCAATGGTGGTGTGAAACATAGTTTTGTTGTGACCAGGGACCAGTTTGCTTCAGGTGACAACAACACGCTTGTCAACCATAGAAACTATTATTATATGGCTGTTGCTTACGCTTATAATAATTACATGGATTACTCGCAAGAAATTGGTTCAAACCATGGACTTGAGGGACAGAAGAAACCTTATCTGGAAGGCCGTAAAAACATTAAGTGCTACACGGCAGTTCCTCACAAGATTGTGAATGGAACCGTCATGCAGGCCAAGTATGGTGCACGTCCATCCGTCACTCGTATTGTTGGTGTTGGTAATGGTGGTAATGAGCTTGAACTTTCCGACTCTACCGTTGCCGAAATTCTGAGTCGTCCTATCGCTGACTCTGTCAATGTGTTTGGCGGCCCGAATTATCCCATCGCTTATCATCCTACTTATAAGCAAGGCTATGGTCCTATCAACGTTAAAATCATCGATCCCCTGAATGTTAAGACAGCCGATTATCGCTTGAGTTTCGACCAGCCCACAAAGCACTTTATTGAACATGTGACCGGAAATCTTGCTGTTTTTGGCGACACTATCTCGAAGCAGGTTTCCCATTGGTATCTCACGGATATTCATACCGGAAAAACATACGCCTCCGATATGACAACGGCTTATTTGGATGAAAAAATGTTCATTGATCTCGGTATTTCTGTGAATATTGCTCAGCCTTTCTCCCATGGTCCTCAGTGTGTCGGCAGTGTTAAATACGATGGCCCGACCGGAACTACTTATCCTCCTTATTTCCAAGTCCTCGCACCGAAGAATGGTATGATTACTTCCTCGCTTATTTTCAAGGATAGTACCGATAGGTGGTTGGATGGTATTCGCGATTTGGATTTGCCCGGTGAAGCGATCAACTGGATCCTTTCGGGCAATTATGGTGACCAGAATAACTCCAATAATAATGACTATGGTGTTGCAAGTGGAGCTTATGCCGGTCCTACTTCGAAGCCTTATGATCCGGGTCAGGATTATGAAAAGATTGCTTTTGGAACATGGTCTCCATACATACTTGCCAAGAATGCCGAGGATACAGATCACGAGAATCCATCACCCGTTTGGTCGATTGACAGTAAGGTCGCCCCTTCTTATGACTTCGAGAGAATTGGAAGCATTGATATTGTACTGACCGCAGATAAGAGTAAGTGGACACGTTGTCCCGTCATCGAAATGTGTGACGATCCCGCTCTCTCGCAAGGTGGTGCAAAACGCTTCTTCTTACGTAAGGCCCCTTCTGTGGACAAAGAGGGTAATCCATATACTGGTGTTTGGGAAGGTGATGCCGCTGTTGCAAGTGCCGATCCGAACGCTGCCAACTATATTGGCGCCCAAGGTATGGGCTGGTTCCCAGGCTATGCGATAGATGTGGAAGCAGGTGCCCGTTTGAACCTCCTTTTTTCCGAGGACTCGTATCTTGCCGATTTGAACGGTCGCGACATGCTTTTCAATCCTCCAGCGTTGCGCCAGGTTACGGTTGACAATGGTGCGGCTGCACAATTTGCTGATCCTGTAGTTTATAGCATGCCATCAAAAACACCTGTCTTTGGTGGAAAACATTATGTGTATGTTTTCGGCATGGATGATCCCAGCAAGTGTCCGAATGCTGCACAATATCAACAGGCTCCATATAAGGAATTCAATTGTCCGGCTTATGACGGTGGAAGATATTTGTTCAACGCCTTGAATTATTTCCAAAATAGTAATCTTGGTGCACTTATGGGCAAAAAACTGTTATTCAGACAATGTCAATGGGTGGGTATGCCGATGGCTGTTGAAGGTCATGAATGGCTGCCGGTCAATAACGATGCCCGTATTAGGATCCGTATTGCTAAACCCTACGCCAAAGGTTATTGTGAAGGAGTACCCCTTGACTCTCTTTATGCCGGTCTCAACGTAAATGATCTGAATCCTCAGTACGAATTCTCGATCCAGGGCTTGAACCCAATCTTGAACGATCCTGATAAGACCGATACAGACCTCGATCTGATTACCATCGTTCCCAATCCTTACTATGCCTACGCGCAACATTATGAAGGAACGGCTCTCACCAATAGGGTGAAGATCACCAACCTTCCTGTTAATTGCGTTGTGACCATCTACTCGATCAACGGCACGAAAATCCGTCAGTTCAAGAAAGACAATGAAGATCCGTCCATCGAATGGGATCTCACCAACTTTGCAAACACTCCTGTCGCCAGTGGATTCTATCTCATCCACGTGAAGGACAATACAAGTGGTGGTGAACGGGTCGTCAAGTTCTTCGGTGCTATGCGTAAAGTTGACTTGAATACCTTCTAAATTTAATGTAATTGCTAACCATTTAAAATCTGACGAATCATGAAGAAATCATTTAGATATATAGTAATGAGCTTGGTAATCCTTATGGGTTGCTATGCCCCCAAAGCATTTGCAGGAAATGAAGACCGTTCAGGCCAAGCTGGCGCGGCTGAATTGCTGATCAATCCTTGGGCTGCTTCTGCAGGCTGGGGCAATGCCGGCATGTCTTTTGTTAGTGGTGTTGACGCTATTTGGGGCAATGTGGCGGGTATCACATCCGCGCGTAGCTTCGAGCTGAACTTCACCCATACCGATTGGCTGCACGGATCGGGAATCAAACTGTCTTCGGCAGGTCTGCTTGCTCGTGTTGGCGAATCGGGCGTGCTGGGACTTTCCTTCGTATCGTTCAATCTTGGCAAGGTGCCGTTGACCACTGTTGATGCACCTGATCCTGGAACGCGCACCTATGAACCTACATTGATGAATATCAACCTCTGCTATGCCAAGACGTTCTCGAACAGCATCAGTGGTGGTTTCAACCTGAAGATCATCAGCGAATCTATTGCCGACATGAGTGCGACAGGCGTGGCTATCGATGCAGGTATCCAGTATGTTACGGGTGCTACTGAAAATGTCCATTTCGGCATTACTTTGAAAAACATCGGTACTCCTATGAGATTTGGCGGTGATGGTATTTCCTTCAAGTCGTTTTTCATGTATGGAGATAAAGCCCAGTTTACCATCGATCAGCGTACGCAACAGTTCGAATTGCCCACGCAATTGAACATTGCCGCCGCTTACGATTTTCACATGGCTTCGATGACACGTCTCACACTTGCCGGTAACTTCTGCTCCAACGCTTTCTCAAGAGACCAGTACACACTGGGTGCAGAGTTTGCTTGGAGAGAGATGTTGGTGCTTCGTGCAGGATATACCTATGAAAAGGGTATCTTCTCAGGTGTTCTCGACGATAAGTGCATCAACCTCAACAGAGGTCTGAGTGCAGGTTTGTCGGTGCAAGTGCCGCTGTCGAAGGACGAAAATGCTGCGAAATTCGCCGTTGACTATGCCTTCAGAGACACTTACAGCTTTAAAGGCACGCATAGCATAGGCGCTCGATTAATTTTCTAAGCATTCCGCTGCAACTGCAAGGAAATATTTGTTATCTTTGCAGCGTGAAACAAAGAAGACCCTTATTTCGGTAAGGGTCTCTTTTTTGCACTTATTAGCAAACAAATTTTACTATGTCGGAAATTAAATATTTTACCCCTGAGGGGTTGCAGAAATTAAAGGACGAACTCGACGAACTTACCCTTCGCGAACGTCCGCGTATCGTTCAAGCCATTTCCGAGGCTCGCGATAAGGGCGACCTGTCGGAAAATGCTGAATATGATGCCGCCAAGGAGGCGCAAGGATTGCTTGAAGCTAAAATCGCTGAGCTTCAGGAGCTTATCTTCAATGCCCGTGTGCTCGACGAATCGAAAATCGACGTTTCAAAGGTGCTTCTGTATTCTACGGTGAAAATTAAAGACCTGAAGACAAGAGTAACCATGACCTATACCATCGTGCCTGAAAAAGAAGCCAACTTCAAGCAGGGCAAGATTTCTATTAATTCACCCATCGGACAGGGTTTGCTTGGCAAACAGGTTGGCGATGTGGCTGAAATCGATGTGCCGGCAGGCGTGATGCGTTTTGAAGTATTGGAAGTAACCCGCGAATAATATCAGTTATGGCAACCATATTCACACGTATTGTCAATGGAGAGATTCCTTGCTATAAAATTGCCGAGGACGACCGTTTCTTTGCTTTTCTTGACATCAACCCGATGACCAAGGGACATACCCTCGTTATCCCCAAACGGGAAGTGGACTATATTTTCGACCTCAACGACAACGAAGTCGCCGACATGATGGTTTTTGCCAAGAAAGTGGCTGCTGCCGTTGAGCAAGCCATGCCCTGTAAGCGCATTGCCGTGGCGGTTCTCGGCCTGCAAGTGCCACACGCCCATATCCATCTCGTCCCCATTAATTCTGAGAACGATGTGGACTTTAAGCATGAGCCGCTGCATCTGTCGCCCGAAACCTTTGCCGAGATTCAGCAAAAAATCACGAGTAAGTTGTAAGAAAGGAGGGTTCACAAGACCTCTTCAGTCTTATACACACAAAAAAACAGCACGTCGTTATGGCGTGCTGTTTGCGTATTAATGGTTGACGGATTAGTTTCCGAAGTCGTCGAACAAGATGTTTTCGGGAGGTACGCCCAGATTGTCCAACATTTTCAGCACGGCTGAAATCATCATCGGTGGGCCACACAAGTAGTATTCAATCTCTTCGGGTTCCGGATGGTTTTTCAGGTAGTTTTCATAGATGACATTGTGAATGAACCCGACATAGCCCGTCCAATTGTCCTCCTTCTTCGGGTCGGAGAGCGCGATATGGAAGCTGAAATTGTCGTGTTCTTTTTCCAAAGTCGTGAAGTCTTCAACGTAGAACAGCTCGCGCAGCGAACGGCCGCCATACCAAAATGAGGCTTTTCGGGTTGTCTGTTTGGTCTTGATCTGGTCGAAAATCTGCGAGCGCATGGGAGCCATTCCGGCACCGCCGCCGATGAACATCATTTCGCGTTGGGTCTCTTTTACGTGGAAATCGCCGTAAGGACCGCTTATGGTGACCTTGTCGCCGGGTTTTAGCGAATAAATGTACGAGGAGCAGATTCCGGGGTTGACGTTCATAAATCGCTTCGTTTTGCGGTCGAATGGCGGCGTGGCGATACGCACGTTCAGCATGATGATATTGCCTTCGGCTGGTGCATTGGCCATGGAGTAGGCGCGGAACTGCGCTTCGGGATTGCGCATCTGCAAGTCCCAAAGGTGCATGTTGTCCCAGTCTTCGCGGTATTCAGGCTCTACATCGATGTCCTTGTAGTTGACGGTAATCTTCGGCACGTCGATCTGAATGTAGTTGCCGGCCTCGAAATGGATGTTTTCACCTTCGGGTAACTTGACGACGAACTCTTTGATAAAGGTGGCCACGTTGTGGTTCGACACCACTTCGCATTCCCATTTACGGGTGCTCAGCACCGAGTCGGGCACTTGGATCTTTAGGTTTTCATTTACCTTTACTTGGCATCCCAGCCGCCAATGGTCTTGAATCTGTTTTCGGGTGAAAAAACCGGTCTCGGTAGGCAGGATGGTGCCGCCGCCTTCGGTGACACGGCATTTGCACTGTCCGCATGAGCCTTTTCCGCCGCAGGCCGAAGGAAGAAAAATCTGTTCGTTGGCCAACGTGGAAAGCAAAGCGCCTCCCGTAGGCACTTCCTGGTCTTTCTTGTCATTGATTTCAACATGCACCTTGCCCTGAGGCAACAGCTTGTTGCGAACGAAGACCAACAGAAGAACAAGAAGCATTACGACGACTAAAAAAACGATAATGCTGAGGATGAGTATGGTTGTTGTATTCATAGCAACTTGTTTGTGTTTTTTTCCAATCAAAAAATTACGAAATCCGACAGGGTCATATCTTAATGCCCAAAAATGCCATAAAGGCAATGCCCATCAGTCCGGTGATGATGAATGAGATGCCTACGCCCTGCAAGGCTTTGGGAATATTGGAGTAGCGTATTTTTTCGCGGATGGCGGCAATGCCGACAATGGCTAACAGCCAGCCTAATCCCGAACCCAAACCGAAGACAGTCGCTTCCGCCACATTGTTCATGCCGCGTTCCTGCATGAAGAGCGAACAGCCCAGAATGGCGCAGTTGACCGCAATCAAGGGGAGGAAGATGCCTAATGCCGAATACAGTGCGGGGCTGAATTTTTCGACCACCATCTCTAAAATCTGTACGATGGACGCGATAATGGCAATGAAAATGATGAAACTCAAGAAGCTCAGGTTGACATGGGCGAATTGGGGACTGATCCAAGCCAAGGCGCCGTCGGAGAGCAGGTATTTGTTGACCAAAAAGTTAATCGGTACGGTGATCAGCAGCACAAAGGTGACCGCCATGCCCAGTCCGAAGCTGGTCTTTACGGTCTTCGAAACCGCCAAATAGGAACACATGCCCAAGAAATAGGCAAATATCATATTGTCGATAAAGACCGATTTGATGAATATGTTAAAGAGGTTCATATTGTTGAATTAATTCGTGAGACGGCAATGCCGTAATGGTCGGGTTATTACTTTTCTTGCAATTCGGGGTGTCGGCTGCGTTGTATCCAAATGACAATGCCCACGATGATCAGTGCCATGGGAGGCAGTATCATGAGGCTGTTATTGAGATAGCCGGCAGCATAGAATGATTTCGGCACGATGGGGAAGCCCCACAATGATCCTGAACCTAGCAGTTCGCGGAAAAATGCCACGATGACCAAGATCAGTCCGTAGCCCAGTCCGTTTCCAATGCCGTCGAGGAACGACTCAATGGGCTTGTGCGACATGGCGTAGGCTTCGAGACGTCCCATCACAATGCAGTTGGTAATGATCAGTCCGACAAAGATGGAGAGCTGCTTGCTGACGTCATAAACGAAGGCTTTCAAAAACTGGTCGACCAAGATGACCAAGGCAGCCACGACGACGAGCTGTACGATGATGCGGATGCGTGCCGGGATACCGTTGCGCAGCAGTGAGATGATGAGGTTTGAAAAGGCGGTGACCACGGTGACCGAGATGGCCATGACCACCGCAGGTTTCATTTTGGCCGTGACCGCAAGGCAAGAGCATACGCCGAGCACCAGGACGGTGATCGGGTTGGTTTTTCGCAGCGGTTCGGTAATGAGTTTACTGAATTTTCCCATGGTTTATTCCTTTCTGTATTGTTGTTTGAAATAGGGCAGGTAGCAGTTGAGCACATTGTGAATCATGTCGTCCACGCCTTTCGAGGTGATGGAACCGCCGGAAATAGCGTCCACGGCATGTTGACGGTCGCTTTCAGGCAACGAAGCGATGCCGCCTTTTTGCACCTTGATGGAAACAAAGGCGTTGTCTTTCATGATTTGTTTACCGGCAAACTGCCGTTGAAAATCGTCGGTGGCGATTTCGCCTCCCAGTCCCGGAGTTTCGGAAGCGTGGTCGAAGGTTGCGCCTGCAACGGTGTTGCCGTCGTCGGCAATGGCGATATAGCCCCAGATGGCTCCCCACAACCCGTTGCCTTGCAGCGGCACCACGCTGATGGCATGTCCGTTATGCTCGACAATGAACAGCGGAAGGCGGAAAGGCAGTCCCTGTTCCTTATTGTACAGTTCGGTCTTCATGTCGGTGGTAAATGCCAGTCCTGTTTCGTCAACGGTGTTGCCTTGCGCATCGATGAGCAACATACGGGTGCAATGTTTGGTGAAAAGCTGCTGCACGTTGCTGTCGGAGAGGTCGGCAATGCCGGCGGCACGCAGTATGTTTTTGCGTTTTTCGTTGTCCTTGTTGCGCTGCTGGTAAGGAGCCAGCACGACCGCAGCCAATGATAGCAATGCCGCTACAATAATGACTAAAATGGCGGCGTAACGGAAAATGTAACCGTTGTTCATGCGTTCTTGTTTCATTTCGCTGTGACTTTTTGACGGTTAATGGTGCGTTTTTTACGCATCCGGATGTTCTTTGCAATGACGCAATGGTCGATGAGCGGCGAGAAGACGTTCATCAGCAGGATGGCAAGCATCATGCCTTCGGCGTAGGCCGGATTGATGACACGTATCATGACGGCAAAAATGCCAATGAGCAGTCCGTAGATGATTTTTCCACGGTTGGTTTGCGGCGCGGTTACGGGGTCGGTGGCCATGAAAACGGCTCCGAAAGCGAAACCTCCCATGAGCAGGTGGTAATAGAACGGCACCTGCATGGCGGTTGTGCCGCCTATCAGGTTGAAGACCATCCCCATGGCGATTCCGCCGATAAATACCGACACCATGATGCGCAGGCTGGCAATGCCGCATACCAGCAGGAGTATGGCACCCAGCAAGATGGCTATTTTAGAAGTCTCTCCCATGCTGCCCGGAGTGCCGCCCCAGAACATGGTCCAAGCCGACGGCATGGCGTTGACTCCGTTTTCGAGCAGCGCAAGCGGCGTAGCACCTGAAAAGGCATCGGGCTTATCGGCAATCCAGACCGAAGTGCCCGACATGGCCGAGGGATAACTGAAAAACAAAAAGGCACGTGCCAGCAGGGCGGGGTTGACGATGTTCATCCCCGTGCCGCCAAACACTTCCTTGCCGATGATGACGGCAAAGGCCGTGGCGATGGCGACCATCCACAACGGAATGTCGGGGGGGAGTACCAAGGGAATGAGCAAACCGGTAACCAAAAAGCCTTCGTTCACCTGATGGTGTCTGATTTGTGCGAAAGCAAACTCAATGGCAAGCCCTACGACATACGACACGATGATGGTCGGTAAGGTGGTGAGCAACCCGAATCCGATGATGTTCCAGAAGTTCAGGGTGTCGCCGCAACTCAGCGCGTGTTGGTAGCCCACGTTCCAGATGCCGAACAGCAAGGTGGGGATGAGGGCGATGACGACAAAGAACATGGTGCGTTTCATATCGACCGCATCGCGGATCTGTACGCCGCATTTCGTCGTTTCATCGGGAACGAATAGAAAACTTTCGAAGGCCTCGAAAGTCGATTGCAACTTTGAAAAACGCCCGCCTTCCATAAAGTTGGGCTTGATTTTGTCGATATAACGGCGCAGCCCTGTGATATGCGATTTGAGCTTGCCGTCCGAAGTTTCGTCTGTCGCGATGAAAAAGTCGCGCAAACCTTTAAGGATTTTTGTCTTGTTCTTTTGCATAATTCAATAAAAAAATATCCATTCGGCCATGTGATTTATCCTGATACCAGATATTTGCCGCAAAAATAGTGAATTTTAGAGTTCGGCGCCCTGAGAAAAGCGAGAAAGAAACGCGGAAAAAGAAAAGAGCCTCTTTCGGGCATCGAATAGAGACTCTGACGGATGAAGCATACTGTTGTTATTTATGGGAGCAAGATTTTCTGTTTCTTTCCATAACCGCACTGAATGAGCGCATTTTGGTAGTCTTGCTCGTCGATGGTGTAAAGAACCTTGTGTGTGGAGCGACCCATGGTGTGGTGTTCCGATAGGATTGCCCAACATGCTGTTCGGCTCATGCTTTTAGCAAAGGAGGAGTCGAAATCTTTGTAGAAGACAGAAACACTGTCGTTAAAACACAAATGAAAGTATAGGTTTGAAAACGGAAAT
>JBGYXG010000078.1:0-27518 GCA_041842465.1 Candidatus Limimorpha sp. | reverse complement strand
GAAATAACATAGGGTATGCCAAACTTTTTGTAAATCATATAAGCGAAATAACCATCAGGAAGCACGAAATGTGCGTGGGTGATATCTGGCAATTTGTGGTTGATAAAATAGTTGTTTATTTTTTGTTTTGCGTATTGTAATAACGAAAAAGACAAAGAAAATCCAGGCAGACGGTAATAGGGTAAGGTGAAGATTGGGAAACCATTGTGTGTCCAGAAATCGGGTAGTCTATCTAAATGTTTGTATTTGTTGAACTTGTTGAGTGGAAATGGGGCGATTTCCTTTGGATGGATTACGGAGACTTCATAAAAAGGGGATATGAGATCGGCAATATCCAATACTATAGGGTTGCTTTTCCGTGTAGGTGTAGGGATGTTGCTCGCAATAAATAGGATATTTGGCTTTTTTTGCATGATGGTTACGGGGTCAGAAAAATCGAGCTAAATTACAGATTTTTATCCATAGTGGGTGTTTGCTGCGTGAAATTTAGTAATTTTGAAGTCTCAAACAGTAAAGAAAATGTCAAAACTAAAAGTTGGGGATCCGGCCCCTGATTTTTCGGGGGTGGATCAATATGGGAACCAGGTTGCTCTGAAAGACTTCAGAGGATCGAGACTGGTGTTGTATTTTTATCCGAAAGATAACACGCCGGGATGCATCGCAGAAGCATGCAGTTTGAGAGACGGTAATGTGCAGTTGCTTCGACGGGGATTTAAGATTGTTGGCGTGAGCAAGGACGGCATCGCATCGCACAAAAAGTTTTCCGAAAAATTCTCTTTGCCTTTTCCGCTGATTGCCGACACTGATTTGAAAATTATGAACGACTATGGCGTATGGGGCGAGAAGAAGTTCATGGGCAAGACGGTCGTTGGCACCATCCGCACCACATTTCTGATTTCCGAAGATGGCATCATCGAACGCATCATTGACAAGGTGAATACCAAGATCCATGCCGATCAGATATTGGAAGTTGGTGTCGAATAGTTTTTTATTCTTGAGGTTGGTTTTTTGAAATGATCAATCGTCATGGTGACAATTAGTTATTTATTTAATCTCAGTATTTATGGACGCATTGCAATATCGTTATAGCAACACGTTGGATTTTATCAGGAAGAATGTTCCTGAAGCAAAACATATCATGGATTTGGGAACGCCCAATGCGTTTTCTAAGATTATGCAAGATAATGGTTGTCAAGTTGATAATGCGCAAGGGATGACCTTGATTTTCAGTTTGATACATTGAAGAATTGTCACGACATAGAGTTGGTCGCCGCACTTGAAATATGCGAGCATTTGTTGAATCCGCTCCAAGTATTGCAAAACCTTTATTGCAGAACCTTCCTGCTGACAGGTTGGTAGTCAGTGTCCCTCTGTCGCTTTGGTTTGCCAAGGCATACAGGAGCAAGACAGGCAAATGGGACCGATATTTCCACGAGTTCGAAGACTGGCAGTTCGATTGGCTGCTCGAAAAGGCAGGTTGGGAAATCAAGGACAGCATGAAGTGGAAGTCCATTACGAAAGAGATCGGCATTCGCCCCATGTTGCGGAGAATCACGCCAAGGTATTACATGGTGTATGCGGAAAGGAAATAGCAGATGTAATGCTTAAGTGCCAGTCTTGGTTTTGTGTGAGCTGACGATATAGATAAACAAGTCTACTTTCTTCGTTTTTTCAGTTAAACGCTTCGAGAACGGCCTTTCTTCCGTTCTTGCCCATTTCGATAGCTTCTTCTGGGTGGCCGCATAAATATTGGATGGCGTTGGCAATTTCGTCCACGTCAGAAGGATTGACGCATATTCCAAAATGATACTTGTCATTCGGCTCTTTGGCATGGTCTGTTTCAGAAAGAATGACGGGCATTTCCATGGCCATGTAATCATAAACCTTTGTCGGTAAAGTGTCAATCTGGCAGTATTGGCCTACATGAAGAATGGTAGATGCCCCGACGAAGCATTCATTAAGAACATCAATCATGCCTTTTTTATTCAAAAAGCCTCTATAATCAACTGCATGATAATCAGGCATGTTTTTCAAAGTCTTTTCATGATTCACCAGAAAGAAACTACCGGCCAGCACAAGCCTTGCCTGGGCTTTGGCTGGTGCTTGAACCAATTGTGAGATTCCCCTCGATGCTGTCAATCCGCCAATCATAGCTACTGTATTGGTTTTTTTGTCACGCGCAGTAGTCGATGATGTATAGTCCTGAACGTCGGGCATGTTTTTGATGAAAACTGTCCTTTTACATCTGTTTTTGAAGTAGTCTTTTCCGTGTAGTGTGCAGACTTGAACCACGGCATCTAACCGTTTGCAAACGCATTTTTCGTCTCGCATGTATATGCCGCCGATGATTTTCATCATCCATCCCGGAACACGGATGATTTTAATCTTATGAATGTTATCTTTCTGCCACCCATAAAACTCGTGACTGTCAAAAATAACTTTCTTTCTTGGCTTTTTTGTGGTTTCAGACCTATTGGGAGTAATTCGGGTTCATGGAGATGATAGACCTCGGCGTTTTCTTCCAATGCTTTTTTTAGCAATAGGCGGGTTTCTTTTGGTTAGAATCTCAAGATTGTTTTTGATGGGAGAATGCAGCCATATTCTTTTTACGCCACATTCATAATCGCAATGTTCATGTTCTCCAAAACCAATCAATGTTACATCGAAACCATTTGAGGCCAAGCTCTTACATTCTTTTTCATACGCCCTCATGTCGTTTAGTTTGTGCTTGGCTGCTAAGTGACAAATTTTCTTTTTTGCAACCACATTTTCCAACACGGTGACATATTCCCCTGCTAACACTTTTCTGGAATAGTTTTCAATGCCGACGGCGGATAATACGGATAATTGATCCTGTTGGTATTGTGAAAACAAATCCAAAAGATGTTCCTTCATTTTTGATTTGTCCGTAAAGTCAATCATCAATCCGGACCGGGTTGCTTTGAGAATTGTTGCAGCGTCACCGTTTTCGGGACCTATCCCCAAGATAGGTCTTCGGGCTTGCAGGTATTCATAGAATTTCCCAGTAACAATGCCTCTCGCGTCAGCAATGTGAGGGATGAGCAAAAGTAAAACGTGTGATTGCCTTTGCATTTCAGGCATTTTGTCGTGAGGAAGATAGTGTACAAACTCGGTATGCGCTGATACTCCGTATTTTATCAACAACTCCTTGATGCTATTGTCAATTTGTCCGACGAGCCTTAATTGGAAATGTTCGGAAAACTCCTTGTGTTCTTTGATCAGCTCTCCGATGGCTTCCCAGATTACTGGAGAGGTCTTTGGAGGAATGATTCCAATATGCGATAGAATAAAACCATTCGCCTGTAAATTACTTCTATTGCAATCCCCATCGTATCCGTTAGGGATTACTTTTATTTCCTTTGCTCCGTGTCGCTCTAAGCCTAATGCACAATGCTGACTGACCGTTACCACTTTGTCGGCTTTTTGCAATACGTTGTGTTCCAACCGGCATTGCTCTCGGTGAGCCAGGCGACTTAACTTTAAATCTTCATAGTAATAAATTTCCGTCCACGGGTCTCTGAAATCGGCCACCCACGGAATGTCGAAATGTTTTTTCAACCGCATGGCAATCAGGTGCATGGAGTGGGGCGGTCCGGTGCTGATGATGACATCGACGGGATGGGATTTCAAGTATTTTTTCAGGAAGCGCACCGAGGGACGAATCCATAGGCAGCGGGCATCGGGGATGAAAAGATTGCCCCGAATCCAGATGCTGAGGTTCTCTTTCCTGCCTTTTTTCTGTTTGCCTTCGTTGATGAAGCCGGCTTTGACTTTCTCGCTTTTCTTGATGCCGAGGAATTTCTTGTAGAAGGAATAGGGTTCAATGATAGGGCGACGAATCACTTCGGCTTCGGGCGGCACGTCTTTTTCCAATGACAAATCTTCTACAGGATATTCGGCATCTTTTGCGGTATAAACAATAGGTTGCCATCCGTTTTCGGGCAGGTATTTCGACATTTTCAGCCAACGTTGCACGCCACTACCGCCCGACGGCGGCCAATAATAGGTGAGAATCAGAACCCGTTTCATGCTTTCTCGGTTTCTGTTTTTTTCTTCATCGATAAGAAAATGGCGGCAAACACGCCCAAGATCAGAAGCAGCGAGCTGGCAAAGGAAATGGTGTTGCCCACTTTCCAAGCCTTAGGTTCGTAGCGCATGACGATGTCGTGCTGTCCGGCGGGAATAAGCGCACAACGCAAGACGTAATTGGCACGAAGCAAGGGATGTTCGGCACCGTCAAGGGTCATCTTCCAGCCTTTGCCGGTCCAGATTTCTGAAAAAACGACCATCTTGTCTTCTGGTGCGTTGAAACGGTAGCTTACCTGGTTGGGTTTGTACTCCGTCATCTCGATTTGTCCCACGACACTGTCGTTCGGCGAATAGGTCCCGACTGCGGCGGTGAACTCCTTGTTCAGGATGGCCGTGGTCTGCACGTCGGTGCTTCCGATGGCATCGATTTCTTCGTTTGGCGTATTCACCCATTTGACATGGTTCGCAATCCAAGCGTTGCCCATGGCATGGGGATTCCGTAAGGGCTGTGAGTTGGGGTCATAGATGATGTATTTCGTGTTGAGCATGTTCAACACCTGTTGCTGTTTCAATCCATTCATAACGTCTTGGTCGGATTGGGCGTTCTTGAAAATAGGGCCGAAGTTCCTGACTTCATCCGATAAGTATTGTGAAATCAGGTCTTGGTAACGGCGTAATTTGGCACCGTGATAGCCGCCCACCGATTTGTGGAAATAGGAGGTGCTGGCATCGTTGAATACGTCTTTGGTGAGGTTCAGCACGCGGTAGTCGAGGGTTTTGTCCTGCAAGATGCTTTCGTCGGCTTGGGTCGCGACAAAGGGTTTGTCGAATTGACGTTTCGAGATGAAATTGTCCTTGTTCAGGTAACGTTTGTCGATAGGGAACATGTCGATCAGAACGAATGCCGCCAAAGCGATGGTGGCAACATTGGCTTTGAGTTTGTTTTTCCCATAAAGGAAAATGACAACGGCAGCCATGGTGATGAACAGGAAGCTGCGGATGGCATCCTGACGGAAAATGCCCATGCGGACTTTCTCCAACTGCTCGGCAAATGACTGGTACATGGCTCCGTCCTTGCCGGTCATCATCTCACCGAATTGCATGGCTTCAGCTTGACTGAGGAAATTGAAAAACACATTGGGCATGAGGTAAAACAGCAGGCACAGTCCTCCGGTGAGCCCGAACGAAATGTAAAAGTATTTCATGTTGGCTTTCAGGCGGTCGGGGTGCTTGATGATTTCAGAAAGTCCCAATAATGCCAGTAGGGGTATGGTAAGCTCGGCAATGACCAAGGTCATGGAAACCGCGCGAAACTTGCTGTAGCCAGGAACGAAATCGAGGAAGAAATCGGTGAAGCCCATGAAGTTCTTGCCCCAACTCAACAGAATGGATAAGACGGTCGCAATCAGCAAGGCCCATTTGAGTTTGCCTTTGACCATGAAAGCGCCGAGGATAAACAGAAATACCATGATGGCGCCTGCGTAAACCGGACCGCTGGTCATGGGCTGGTCGCCCCAGTAGGCGTTTTGTTGCGCAATGGTGCTGCGAAAACGGGCATCGGATTTGTCAAGGGCTTTATGGGTGTTGCCGATTGGGGCGGTGGCTCCGCCTTTGGCATTGGGAATCATCAGGCTCCACGTCTCTCCAATGCCGTAGCTCCATTGGGTGATGTAGTCGCGTTCAAGCCCCGTGGTCTGGTTTTTGTCGTTGCTTGTCAAGATGGGTTTGCCGCGCATGGTTTCCTTGCCGAACTCATAGTTGGCGTAAAGGCTTGTCGAACAGGTCAGGATACCGATGACGGCGGCGACTGCCAGCAGACCGCTTGCCTTGAAAAAATGAGGCAGCTTCTTCTCCTTGATGTCGCTCACCAATTCTGCGGCGACAAGGATGACGACGATCAACAGCAGGTAGTAGGTGATTTGAAGGTGTCCCGCCCTGATTTCCAAGGCGAGGGCAATGGCGGTGAGCAGTGTGCCCCACAGGTATTTGCCTTTGTAGGTCAGCAGAATGCCGGCGATGACGGGTGCCATGAAAGCCATGGACATGGCCTTGGAGTTATGTCCTGCCCCGATGATAATATACAGGTAGGAAGTCAGTCCGTAGGCAAGTGCCCCGATTACACTGGTCCAAATGCCCACATCGAGTACCAAAAGCAAGATGAAAAAGCCTAGGAAACTGATGAAAACCGCGCCGATAGGATGGGGAAATCCCACGCACAGTATGCGGTTGACGTAGGTCATCAGGTTGCTGTTCTGAGGCACGGAGATGTTCCATGTAGGCATGCCGCCAAACATGGAGTTGGTCCAAAGGGTTTGTTCGCCCGTGTTTTTCTTGAAATCAACGGTTTCCTGCGACATGCCTTTGTACATTTCGATGTCATGCTGCTTGATGCGCTTGCCTTGCAGGATGGGCGAGAAATAAATCAGGGTGATGAGTGCAAAGCCAAGGACGGCAATGGCAATCTGAAGCGCGTTTTTGTTTTTCAATGACTTTTTCATGAGGTTCTACAGTTGGCGTTATTCGATTTCTTCGTAGTCGGTGTATTCTCCAATATCGGGGTTCACACGTTGTCGCTGTTCGCTGTGTGTGAAGCTGACGTCTCCTTCCTCGCTGTTTTTTTCGCCGTTTTTCCGAAAGCCATTGCGAACCCGTTTCCCGAAAAGGAATAAGGAAAACAAAGCAATGATTGGCAACACGACAATGATGATGAGGATGAAAAACAATAACCCAAGCATTGGATGATGATTTATTTTGCGTTGCAAAAATACGATTTTTTATGAAGCTAGACAGCAAATGGAGATAGGTTGGAGGGCAATAAGGTTTCGGGCAAAAAAGGCAGCCGGGGTTTGTCTGTTCCACAAACGTTATTGTCGTTTCTAAAACGGATCGGCACTTTCTGTTTCCGTATTCTTGGAATTCGCTATTTTTGTAGTTTCAAAACCCGAAGAAATGATTATTAGAAGTAAAGCGCCTTTGCGTTTGGGCTTGGCTGGCGGTGGCAGTGACGTGTCGCCTTACAACGACATGTACGGAGGGTATGTGCTCAATGCCACCATCAATATGTATGCGCATTGTACGATTGAGGAGACCGATAATGGAGAAATTGTGCTCTGTGCTTCTGATATGGACATGATGGAGGCATACGATGTCGTGGACAATCTGCCTATTAATGGTCGGCTTAATCTTCACAAGGGAGTCTTCAATCACTTGGTGCAAAATGGGTTAATACAGCCGCGAGCATTTAGCATGACAACCTATTCCGATGCTCCGGCAGGGAGTGGTCTTGGCTCGTCATCAACCATGGTAGTGTGCATTCTGAAGGCTTTTGTGGAATGGTACGGCTTGCCGATGGGCGACTATGAGATTGCCCGGATGGCATATATTATTGAACGCATTGACCTTGGCTTGAGTGGCGGGAAACAAGATCAGTTTGCTGCGGCATTCGGAGGCTTCAATTTTATGGAGTTTATGAAATATAATCAGGTGATTGTTAATCCGTTGCGTGTTAAAAGATGGATCGTTGATGAGTTTGAAGAGTCAATGCTGTTGTATTATACGGGCGTTTCGCGTTCTTCGGCTCAGATTATCGACGAACAGAAGAAAAACACGGCATCGGGCAATACGGATGCCGTTGAAGCCATGCATAAAATCAAACAGAGTGCTGTTGATTTAAAGACAGCACTGCTGTTGGGCGACATGCCGCGTTTTGCACGCATCTTTGGCGAGGCATGGGAAAATAAGAAGAAAATGGCTTCCGCTATTACTAATAATGCTATTCAGCAGGTTTTTGACGTGGCCATGTCAGCAGGAGCCTTGGCAGGTAAAGTGAGCGGAGCAGGCGGAGGCGGTTTTATCATCTTTTTGACGGAACCGCATAATAAATTCGGGCTGATAAAAGCCTTGGAAAGACTTGACGGCAAGGTGATGAACTTTCAGTTTAGCGAAGGAGGAACTCATGGATGGAAAATTTTCGACAAGTGAACCGCTGAATGCCGTTATCCTTGCCGGAGGCTTGGGAACACGGTTGCGATCAGTGGTGAATAGCCTTCCCAAGTGCATGGCTCCTGTTTGCGGAAAGCCATTCCTGCATTATTTGCTGCATTATGTAGCGCGTTTCCCCGTTTCAAAGGTCGTACTTTCGGTGGGCTACCTGCGCGAAGTCATTTTTGACTGGGTGGAAAAAAACGAGAAAGCATTCCCATTTGCCATTGATTATGCCATAGAGGAAACGCCTCTGGGAACAGGAGGGGGAGTGAAAAAAGCGTTGCCTGGGTGTGATACCGAAACAGTACTTGTTTTGAACGGCGACACCTACTATAATATTAATGTCAATGCTTTTTATGATGCGCATCGGGCAAGCAAAAAGAATGTTTCACTGGCTCTGAAGCCTTTGTGCGATTTTGACCGCTATGGAAATGTAGAGTTTGATAAAAATCATGTTGTTACAGCGTTTTGTGAAAAGAAGTATTGCGAACAAGGCCATATCAATGGTGGCATTTACTTACTGAAACGTAGAGATCTGCTTGATGCAATGCCAGATAAGTTTTCGTTTGAATCGGACTTTTTGCAACCGCTGGCAAAAAAGGGAAGTGTAAATGGCTTTGTGAGTGATGCCTATTTTATCGACATCGGTATTCCGGCTGATTATGAGAGAGCCGATCGCGAGTTTGTGAATTTTGAGGCTTTATAGAAACTGGCATTGAGGATGACCACCGATCGGGCAAGAATGGGTTGCCACTTTTTGCCATTATCAAATGTTTGACATGTAATAGTTTGAAAATCAATCAATAGTTTGTGATAATGCGGGGCGTTGTCTTTGGGAAATCAATGAGAGCCAGTGAAAAAGTCTTGCTTATGGTATGTCTGTAACGCATTTTTTGCCGTTCTTTGCATAACAGAGGCATCCGGTATGCCTCAACATGATGTAGAAACTCTTCGTGGAACCCAGCGATGACAAAGAAAATCTTAATATTAGGTTCGGCCCATCCATATCGTGGCGGCATAGCAGCCTTTAACGAGCGATTGGCAGGCCAATTTCAACAAGAAGGACATGATGTTGATTTGATGACTTTTACGCTTCAATATCCTTCTTTCCTGTTCCCGGGCAAGACCCAATACTCCACCGATCCCGCTCCTGTGGGTTTGAAGATCGAACGCCGTATCAATGCCGTCAGTCTGTTGAATTGGTTGAAAATCGGAAAGGTGATTCGTAACAGGCATTATGATGTCGTTATCTTCGCTTATTGGATGTCGTTTTTTGCGCCTTGTTACGGAACGATTGCGAGAAGGTTAAAGGGTGTGGCGCGTATTGGTTTGGCTCATAATATGTTGCCGCATGAACCATCGGTTATCGACAGGATGTTTTCTCCGTATTTTGTCCGTTCTATGGATGGCTTTGTCGCCTTGTCCAAGTCGGTTCTCAACGACATTGGGCGTTTTGAAAAGCAGAATAAGCCCAAGGTGTTCTCTCCGCATCCTATTTACGACCATTATGGCTTGCGTGAAAACAGGGAGACGGCATTGGAAAATTTGAACCTTGATAAGAATTACCGTTACTTGTTGTTTTTCGGGTTGGTGCGTGCTTACAAGGGTCTGGACTGGCTTATCGAAGCCTTTGCCGATGAGCGTTTGCGTTCTTTTCCGGTAAAACTGATCGTCGCCGGTGAGTTTTACGACGACAAAAAGCCTTATTTGGACAGCATCGCTTCGCATCAATTGTCCGATACGGTGATGGTCTATGACGAGTTTATTCCTGATGCCAAGGTCAAGGATTTCTTCAATGCTTGCGATTTGGTGGTGCAGCCTTATAAAACCGCCACCCAGAGCGGGGTCACTCAAATTGCCTATCATTTTGAAAAACCCATGCTCGTGACCAATGTGGGCGGCTTGGATGAAATTGTGCCCGATGGCAAGGTGGGCTATGCGGTTCATCCTGATGTGAAAAGCATTGCTGATGCCTTGGTGGATTTCTTCGGCAATCAACGGCAGGACGACTTCAAGCAAGGGATTCTGTCGGAAAAAGAAAAGTATTCGTGGTCGAGGATGACGATGGAGATTGGTGTTCTGCTAAAAGAACTTTTGTAAGGATTGGAAGTTTTGGCTATTAATCAATGAAAATATAGATGATTTGTCTTTTATACCTTTACTCGTGAAAACATGTTGACGATGGCAGAAATGAACACACCTGAAATCACAACAGTTGATGCAGATGAAATAAAGCAGGTTTGCGATAGCCTTTTCAACGGCGTTTCTGAAATCATCGACTCCGCAAGACGTCATGTGGCGGTTTATGTCAATGCACAATCAAGCATGATGTTTTGGCATATTGGCTATTATATTATTGAAGACCTGAATTATGTGAAGTACTCTGCCTACGGAGAAAAAATCCTTGCGACACTGTCGCAAAAATTGACCGCCGCCTACGGCAAGGGATTCAGTTATTCCGCACTGACAAGAATGATGAGAGTCGCTTCATTTTACAAAGATGAATCCATGTTTGCGACACTGTCGCAAACATTATCATGGAGCTATTTCCTCGAACTTATAACCATCGAAGACAATGTGAAACGACTTTCCTATCAGCAAATGGGGTTGGTTGAGCATTGGAGTGTCCGCACCCTTCGCGAAAAGCAAGACAGTATGGCTTATGAACGCTCGTTGATTGCTACAGTCACGCTCTATCCTTATCGCCAAGGAATACAAGAAAAGAGAATAATAATCAAAAGTTTTTCTAATATTTATAATCAATGAAAAAACTGATAGCGTTTTTTACCAAGATTTTTCCTCGTCAGTGGCTGATTAAGTTCAGCTATCTGTTCAGTTGGATCGTGCGGCCTTTTTATGCGGGCGATAAGGTGGCATGTCCCATTTGTGGCGGTCATTTCCGCAAGTTTATGCCATACGGCTATGGCAAAGCGGGCGACAATAGGCTGTGTCCCAAGTGCTTGTCGCTTGAAAGACATCGTTTGCTTTGGCTTTATCTGAAAGAAAAGACGGATTTTTTTACAGCTTTCCTCAAGGTGCTGCATTTCGCGCCCGAACAGCCTTTTCTGAAACGTTTTAGAGCGTTGAAAAACTTAGACTACACCACCGCCGACCTCGATTCGCCCATTGCCGACCTGCATCTTGACGTTACCCGAATCGACCAGCCCTCCGATACCTACGACGTGGTGATTTGCAACCACGTGCTGGAACATGTTGCCGATGTCAACTTGGCGTTTTCTGAAATCAAGCGTATCCTGAAGCCCGGCGGCTGGGCCATACTGTTGGTGCCCATCAATCCCGATGTGGACACTTTTGAGGATCCTACCGTCACCGACCCGAAGGAAAGGGAAAGGCTGTTCGGGCAATACGACCATGTGCGCCAGTTTGGGCGCGACTATGCCGATGTGCTGCGCAAGGCAGGTTTCGATGTGACAGAAGACAGGATTTACTACGAGATTTCAGCGGAGCAGCGAGAACGGATGCGTTTGGCGCGTAGGGGAGAGGAGATCGTTTATCGTTGCGGGAAACCGATGTAGCAATGTTGTGCAACGTCTCTGCTAAAATACCTCATATTATGCTATGTGCCATGCCCTTTTTTCCATAAAAAAAGACGACCTCCCCCATGAGGTCGCCTTTTGGTACCTTAAATAAGAAATAGAAACGGCTTCTAATAATTAATATTCGTCAGAAACTGTAAGTTTTTTCCGTCCTTTGGCTCTGCGTGCTTTCAGCACTCTGCGTCCGTTGGCGGTTGACATTCTCTCTCTGAAACCGTGTTTGTTTCTACGTTTTCTGTTCGATGGTTGAAAGGTGCGTTTCATTTTCGTATATCCTATTTGTTACTTTTACTGGTTAATCCCTTTTGGGGACTGCAAAAGTACAAAAGATTTCAATGCCGGCAACTTTTTTCTTGAAAAAAAAAGTAAAAAGGCGGATTTTTTTGGAATCCGCCTTGTGATGAATTATGCAATGGTCTCTTTTTCAGGGATATTCTTCAGCGTTTCGACGGTGAAGTCCCAGAATTTGCCGACAGTGGCTATTTCAAGGGCTTCGTCGGGCGAGTGCGGATGAACGAGGGTGGGTCCAAAGGAAACCATATCCCAGTTCGGGTATTTCGATCCGAGGATGCCGCATTCCAATCCGGCGTGGACGACCATGATTTTGGCTTCGGTGCCGAATTTGTCTTTATAGACCTGTTTCATTGTATGCAGGATCGGAGAGTCGATGTTGGGTTTCCAGCCGGGATAGTCGCCGGTGGAGTAGGCTTCGGCGCCGTTGTCGGTAAGGTTCTTGCGAATCTGTTCGGCGAGTTTGTCTTTGCTGGCGTCAACAAGACTACGAGTGAGGGCGGCAGTGACAATCTTGCCGTTTTCCATCTTGATGGTGGCCAAGTTACTCGATGTTTCAGTAGTGCCTTCAAAGTCGCTCGACATGGCGATGACGCCGTTGGGGTAGCGGGCTATGGCGCTGAACAGTTGGTCTTGCGTTTCAATGTCGATGACTTGCTTGGGCATGGCGGCCTTTTCGCACAGGATGGCGGCATCCGGTTCAACCTTGGCAAACTCCTCCTTGACAATTCCTTCGTATTCAGCAGCATACTGTTCGAAATCGTTCTGTTTGTCGGCAGGGACAACCACAATGGCTTCGGCTTCTCTTGGGATGGCGTTGCGCAGGCTTCCACCGTCGATGGAGGCCAAACGGAGTCCGTATTTCTCGGCGGCCATCAGCAGCATGGTGTTCAGCACTTTGTTGGCATTGGCGCGTCCCAAGTTGATGTCCATGCCCGAGTGCCCGCCTTTCAAGCCTTTCACAAACAAGCGGTAGGCGGTCATGTTGTCGGCAATGTCCTCGTATTTTGGCGAAAAGGTTCCGATGGTGTCGATGCCGCCGGCGCAACCTACGTAAAGTTCTCCTTCCGTTTCGGAGTCCATGTTCATCAGGATGTCGCCTTTCAGTAGTCCGGGTTGCAGCTTGTTGGCTCCTGTCATGCCTGTTTCTTCATCGATGGTGAACAAAGCCTCGATAGGACCGTGTGCAATGTCGGTCGCTTCGAGCACCGTCATGGCTGCAGCGGCACCAATGCCGTTGTCGGCGCCCAACGTAGTGCCTTTGGCCTTCACCCATCCGTTTTCAATGTGTGTCTCGATGGGGTCGTTTTCAAAGTCGTGCACGACGTCGGCGTTTTTCTGCGGCACCATGTCCAAATGGGCTTGCAAAACGACACCTTTGCGGTTTTCCATTCCCGGCGTGGCGGGCTTGCGGATGATGACATTGCCGCATTCGTCAACGATGGTTTCCAAGCCGAGGTCTTCGCCGAATTTCTTCATGAAAGCGATGACTTTGGCCTCTTTCTTCGAGGGGCGGGGAATCTGTGTCAGACTGTGGAAGTTTTTCCAAATACCTTTGGGATCTAATTCAAGAATTGTACTCATGTTTTGATTATTTAGTCGTAATGATCTGCTTTGTAAATGAGGGCATAAAAATAAGCAATATTTCATTATCCAACGCTTATTGCAATGGAAAATTGTGACGGGGCAGGCTCAATGGGTATCGGTGTCAGTAGCGGTAATTGGCTCAGTCGAAGGACTGAAGGTCGGTGAGTTTTTTGTAAACGCCGCCCAATGCGATAAGGTCTTCGTGTTTGCCCCGTTCGATGATTTGTCCTTTTTGCAGGACAAGAATCTCATCGGCATGTTGAATGGTAGAAAGACGGTGTGCGATCACGATGGAGGTGCGTTGTGTCATCACTTTGGACAAGGCGTCTTGCACAAGGCGTTCCGATTCGGTGTCAAGCGAAGAAGTGGCTTCGTCGAGGATGAGGATGGGGGGATTCTTGAGCACGGCTCTGGCGATGCTGAGGCGCTGACGCTGTCCGCCGGAAAGGTTCATGCCGCGATCGCCGATTACCGTATCGTAGCCATGTTCCAGTTCCATGATAAACTCGTGGGCGTTGGCGATTTTCGCGGCTTCGACAACGGCTTCGCGTGAGGCGTTTTCCATGCCGAAAGCAATGTTGCCGAACACCGTGTCGTTGAATAGAATGCTCTCTTGCGTGACGATGCCCATCAGTCCTCGTAAATCGCTGATTATATAGTCTTTAGTATTGATGCCGTCAACTTCGATGCTGCCCGATGTGGCATCATAGAAGCGTGGAAGCAGGTCGGCCAAGGTGGTCTTGCCTCCGCCGCTTTCTCCCACTAAAGCGATGAGTTTGCCTTTTTCAATTTTCAGATTGACGCCTTTCAGCACATCTTCCCTTCCATAGGCGAAATGCACGTCTTTGTATTCGATACTGTCTTTGAAAGAATTGATCGCCAATGCGTTTTCTTTTTCCGTAATGACTTCGTCGGCGTCGAGAATCTCGAAAATGCGTTCTGCCGAAGCAATGCCTTTCTGGATGTTGTAGTAGCCTTGCGAGAATGATTTGGCAGGGGAGATGATCTGTGAAAACACTACGATATAGCTGATGAAGTCAGCGGCGGCAATGTTGCTGCCTCCTCCAAGAATCAACCGTCCGCCAAACCACAGTACGATGATGACGACGATGGCGGAAAGAAACTCACTCATGGGAGAACTCATGTCGCGTTTGCGGTGTACCCCTGTGAGTACTTTCGAATAATCCTCGTTTTGTGTTTGAAAACGCCCCAGCGTATAGTTGATGGCATTGAACCCCTTGATGATGCGAAGTCCGGAAATGGCTTCTTCAATAGTGGAAATCATGCCCGACAAACGGTTTTGCGTTATTTTCGACTCTTTTTTCAGCATCTTGCCGACTTTGCCGATCAGCAGACCCGCGACAGGAAGCACAATGAGTACAAATAACGTCAGTTTGGGACTCAGGCTAAGCATGAACACGAAGTAACAGATAATGGTGAGCGGATCCTTGATGAGCATTTCAAGCCAGTTCAAAATCGACACTTCCACTTCTTGCACATCGGTGGTGATGCGTGCCATGACATCGCCTTTTTGTTTGTTGCCGTAGAAGGAAAGCGGCAGAATGAGGATCTGCCTGAAAACATCGTTACGGATGTCGTGTACGGCACCCACTCTGACTTTCGCCATGAAGTAACAAGCCAAGAATCGTCCTAAGTTTCGGAAGAAAAAAGCGACAAACAGCACCAAACAGATGAATATCAGTGCAGAAGCCTTGCCGTGTTCGAGAATCATGGTGCTCATGAAATAGTTCAGATACGACAGCAGGTAGTCGGTGCTCATTTTGAACTCGGGCCGGGCAACCGCCTGAATGGCTTCTGTCTTAAAAAGCAAGTTCAGGAAAGGCACAATCAAGGCAAACGAAAACAGCGAGAAGAATATGGTGACAAGGTTGAAAAGCACGTTGAGCGCGATGGAAGCCCAATATGGCTTTACGTAAGACAGGATGCGGGAGAAGCTTTTCGAGGAATGGGGCATGATTTGTATAAATGCTGAATTTAAGATCTATTTCTTTTTTACTAAATTGCCAGTTACAACTTCAATTTGTTGCGATTCCACAAAAGATTGTTGTTTCAGAAACTCAATCAAATCGTCAATTTGTTTTGTGTTGCAATCAATCACATCGTCAAGGCCAATCAATAATCCATTTGGAATTTTTGCACGTGTAGTTTTTGCCTCTTTATCATCTAAGGTAAGTAAATAGCATTGCGCCTTGCGATGAACATATTTTAATGCAATAGCTTCAAGATCGGCTTGTTTATAGCGTTCGCGAAAGCTGGTTTTAAGAGAAAGGCTTACTGGCGCAGATTGGTTAAACAGCAAAATGTCAAAACTAACAAGTGGAACATCAGTAATTCTTACATGTGTATAGAATGGCTTAATGCCTTCACGATACAACAATGTGTAGATCATGTATTCAAATGCTTTGTCGTACAGTGTGGGCTTGTTTGCATTCTCTAAAGCCATCCATAATCTTTGCACATACTCTTTTGGAGTCTTGTAGTTAATCGTCATGAAAGTCTCACCTTTAATAAGATTATCAAACAACTGTGTAGTTGCCGACTCTTTTTTAGCTATTCCTTGTTTTACTAACTCTGTCATGGCTATTGAGTAATGAATTGTTGGTAGTGAACAGACAGCAACTCCTTGTTAGGCATAAATCTGTCGGGAAGAAGTATCTCTGTTTTATGATATTGCAGGAAGAACTTACGAATGTTGGCGTTTTGACTGTTCTCGTCAAACAGACGGTCAGAAACCATCACCTGATAGTCTGGAGAAATGCCAATGTAGTTTTTATCGTATGATTTATGAAAAAGGGCATTCAAGCAAATGCCATTCGATGGGTTGAGACGGTTCTCTATATCCGTAGTCCAGTCTACAATGTGGCATGCCTCAAGTAAATCACTACATGAAAGTCCAGTAATGCAACAACGGTTATCGTACGATGTCAGAACGGCTGAATGGAAAAATGACTGATTAATTCGTTGTCTAACAATAACCTCTCGTTCTTTTCCTACAGGAATCTCAATCTCATTACTTGTTTCTATCGGCGCATTCAAAAACCGTGCTTGGATTATTTCGCTATCATAGGCCAACCTTTCCCAGTCTTTGCTATACTCGTTCCAAATTTCTTCATCTAATTTGCTCGTGTTGGTCAGTCCAACAATGCCACGTGCTTTCAATTCAGGGTCAAAACTACCAAAGTTCCCGACTTTCATCTTGACTGCAACAGGCGACCTGCCTATGAGCTTTGCCGCTGCAACTATTTCAGGGTTTGTATTAGAAGCCCTATTGAACGGTATTTTGCAGTAAACGCTCAATGCGATAATTGTCTGTTCTCTAGTCCAGTTAGCCATAGTCAATCAGTTTTATGCGATCAACAAAAATGCGTGGCAAGGGAATCCGGCACATAGCACATCAAAGTTATTCGGAATAAATTGTTTTGTGCTTTCTTTTGTAATGTCGCCAAAAGGAACTTCACCGAAGTTGGTCAGATATGTTTTTTGTGCTTGCAAGTCCCATTCTGAAGAGTAAACGCATTTTCCACCAAGGTTTTGCAAGGCAATTCTAAAACCTCCAATTCCAGCAAACAGATCTATAAAAGTGGATTTGGAGTTGTCTGAAGCAGGGAATGGTATCGAAAACAACTCAGGGAATAGATATTGAGAATGTCGTGATTCGCTTACAATACTAGATTCTACTTCCCAACCTAAAATCTCATAAGCGCGTTCAATAAAAGGTGCTGCAAAACTTGTTGCTTCATTGTGAAGATAATGAGAAACAATAGCAGAATCTTCATTAAGTCCTATCTTGAATCTATTATTAACTGTTTTCATCTTGCGGTTTTATAATGAAACACCACATTTCTCAAAATATTGCTTTGAAAGTAAGTCTTTTGTCTGTAGTGAGAGAAATTAGAGGTAATTATACCCCGTATAATTTTCCGGTGTGATGGCGTGCAGTTCTTCTTTTATGGTGTCGGAAACGGGAAGCTGGTCGATGAATGTGTCGATGGCTTCCTTGTCGATGTGCTTGTTGGTGCGTGTGAGGCCTTTCAGCAGTTCGTAGGCACCCTCGATTTGTTCGCGGCGCAGGACGGTTTGAATGGCTTCGGCCACCACGGCGTAGTTTTGCAGGAGGTCGAAACGTATCTTGTCTTCGTTGAGCAGCAGCTTGTCCAAGCCCTTCATCAGCGACTTGATGGCGATGAGGGTGTGTGCGATAGGGACGCCGATGTTGCGTGTCACGGTGGAGTCGGTCAGGTCGCGCTGCAAACGGCTAATGGGTAGCTTGGTGCTCAGGAAAGTCAGGACGGCATCGGCCATGCCAAGGTTGCCTTCGGCGTTTTCAAAATCAATGGGGTTCACTTTGTGGGGCATGGCCGACGATCCCACTTCGCCCGCCTTGATTTTCTGCTTGAAGTATTCCATCGAAACATACATCCACACGTCGCGTGACAAGTCGATGAGTATGGTGTTGATGCGGCGCAAGGCGTCGAAATAGGCGGCCATATTGTCGTAGTGTTCGATTTGGGTCGTGGTGCGTTGCCGTTTCAGCCCAAGGTTCTTTTCAACGAATTTTTTTGCAAAAGCCGGCCAGTCAATATCGGGATAAGCCACTTTGTGGGCGTTCATGTTGCCGGTAGCTCCGCCGAACTTAGCCATGAATGGAACGTGGTTCAGCATGAACATCTGGTCGTTTAGGCGTTCAACGAAGACATATATTTCTTTGCCGAGATGGGTGGGGCTTGCCGGCTGACCATGGGTGCGGGCCAGCATGGGGATGTCTTTCCAGTCCTCTGCCATAGCTTGCAGCTTGTCGATGAGTTCTTCCAAGGCGGGTTGGATCACTAATTTGTGCGCTTCCATCATCGACAGCGGAACAGCGGTGTTGTTGATGTCCTGCGAGGTAAGACCGAAATGCAGGAATTCCTTATGCCGTGAAAGCCCTAACGCATCGAAGTGGCGTTTTAGGAAATATTCAACGGCTTTTACGTCGTGGTTGGTCTCTTTCTCGATTTCCTTGATTTCTTCGGCATCTTCCACCTGAAATTCTTCATACAGTGCGCGCAGATCGTCGTAGGAACCGTCAAAATCTTCAAGTTGTGGCAAAGGCAACTCGCATAAAGCGATGAAATATTCAACCTCGACCATCACCCGGTAGCGGATCAGGGCGTATTCGGAGAAAAAGTCGTCCAATTCAGCGGTTTTCGATCGGTAACGCCCGTCGATGGGCGATATGGCGGTGAGGGTATTCAGGTTCATATTGATGCGTGTTTATTAATTAAGATGAATGGGCAAAAATACTACTTTTTGACCATTTTCAAGCCTTTGCCGTTCAAATCATTATCGGATGTGTATTTGCATCTTAACGATAGGACGAACGGTAAATTGCCTGTGGGTTGAAAAATAGTCCGATATGGAGTTTCTCGTTGATGAAGAATAGCTTATCTTTGTTGCCTCTGACTTTGCCTGTGGCATCCAAGGCGTATGGCTGGTGAAAGTGACGTAAGCTGTTTGTTACCAGTAGTTTATGATGAATATTTTGGCGAGTTCGGGAATTGCTATTGAATCAAAATGCTGAAAAATTACAAACCTATGAAAATGAAGAAAAGAATTAGTGTTGGGCTGGCAGTTGTCGTGTTGTCTTTCGGACTGTTTGCCTGCAATCATTTCGTAGAACCCATTGCCCCGCAATCGGTTGACTCCACCATTCGGGTGGGAGTGTTTTTTGGTCATGGAGGCGCGGAGACCTGCAAGTGGGAAACTTTGGAAGCCATCAAGGTCGATTATCAAATGCACCCGTATTTCATCGGGTCTTCCGACATCGCATCCGGTTGCCTTGACACGCTCGATGCCATTGTCATCCCAGGTGGAGGTGGAAGCCGTCAGTATCTGAATCTTGGGCATGAAAACAGGGTGAAAATCATGGATTTCATCCGCAATGGTGGTGGTGCGGTTGGAATATGTGCCGGTGCTTATCTTTTTTCCAATACCGACGGTTATGCCTGCATGAAGCTGAATGGCGCAAAAGCCATTGACATAGAGCATGACAACAGGGGACACGGCGTGGCGAAGTTTACGTTAGACGAAGCTGGGAAGGCGCTTTTCCCCGAATTGGCGAATCGCGACACTTGCTTCGTCATGTACTACGAAGGCCCTGTTTTCGTCGAGGCAGGCGACACGATAGCCTATCAGGTGTTTGCCACCATGCAGAGCGATGTGCACGAGGAAGGCAACGCTCCTGAAAACATGACCAATGCAAAGCCGTTTTTCATTGGAAACGAATATGGCCGAGGCCGGATATTCAGCTCTATTGCTCATCCTGAGGCTACGCCGGGCATGCACTGGCTGATTCCCAGAATGGTGCGGTGGACCCTTCGCAAGGAGGGAACACCCTATTCTGCCAATGCGGTGCGCCCTGATTTGTACAACCGGGAAATACTTTTTACCAAGGAGATGCTTCAGCGGGAATCGGATTACTATCCCGTGTTCCTTTACGGCAGTCCGGAAGAAAAAATCGCTGCTATTGACTGGCTGGAAACCCATTTGTCGTGGGATGCCAAGCGTTGGCTTCAGGGATTGCTTTTCGATGCATCGCCGGAGGTGAGGGCGCGGGCTGCGCAATATGTCGCAAATGTGGAGTTTTCCTATTATCTGCCCGATCTTGAGGCGGCATGTAGGAATGAACAAGACCCTGCCACAAAAGCAGTCATGGAAAAGGCGATAGCCTTTTTGAAAGGCATTTGACGGAACGTAAAATGGCCGAGATCCAAATGAGCATTCGTCGTTGCCAAAATTACGGTACGCTTTTTGCGAAACAAGGGCAGATATTATCATTACGACAACTCATTAATTAAATAATCTTTAAAAAACAAAGTAAAATGAACAGAACACTATTTGTGATCGCAATTCTTGTTGCAACCATTGCAACGTCATGTGGAAACTGCAAAGTCAAAGACCGGAATGCTGCAGAAGAAACAACCGAGGCTGTTGCCGCTGACACTTCCAACATTGTGACCCTTTCGTTTGTGGATGCGGAAGGCAACAATATTGACGTGATCTTCGATAACAACAAAGATGTCGCTACTGTGAACTACTTGGGCGAAGATGTCGTTTTGGCTTCTCAGAAACCCGCTTCAGGCTTTTGTTACGCCAACGAAAACTATGAAGTGCGAGGAAAGGGCAATGATATTGTCATTACCAAAGATGGTCAGGTGATTTATGAACATGAAGATGAGATGGTTACCCTCCAGGCAAAGAGCGAAAAGGGCGATGTCCTCGACATGGAGTTTAACAACACGACTGGTGAAGCCAAAGTGTATTTGAATGGTGGCGAGCAAATCGACCTGAAAGCGATGAACGCTGCTTCCGGCATCTGGTACACCAACGACAACTATGAATTGTCAGGAAAAGGCGAGCACTACCAGTTGAAAAAAGACGGTGAAATCGTTTTTGAAAACTGATTTTCGTTGTAGCTAATTGTGGAGGATTCCACAAAAAATCCACACTTTGGACAGCAAGCCCGAAGTGTGGATTTTTAGTTTCGTGGCTTTCATTCAAAATTGTCAATGCCGGTTATATAAAGCAAAAGTCGGGATGTTGCAGCAGCACCCCGACTTTTCAATTGCATTAGGTAA
The DNA here is from genome assembly GCA_041842465.1 of Candidatus Limimorpha sp. Lineage (GTDB taxonomy): Bacteria > Bacteroidota > Bacteroidia > Bacteroidales > F082 > Limimorpha. The sequence continues at coordinate 6,412 of JBGYXG010000078.1, read as the reverse complement.
CGGCTAACCTAGCAGTTTGTCATTTGAACCCAGTACATTGACAATCTTATGGATGTAGAGTTTCTTCATGTTGTCTCTTGCGGGGCCGAGGTATTTGCGCGGGTCGAATTCGGCGGGTTTTTCTGCTAAAGTCTTGCGAACGGCAGCAGTCATGGCGAGACGGCTGTCGGAATCGATGTTGATTTTGCAAACGGCACTCTTGGCGGCTTTACGCAGTTGGTCTTCGGGAATACCCACGGCGGCTTTCAGACTGCCACCGAACTTGTTGATGACGTCCACCTCTTCCTGGGGTACCGACGATGAGCCATGCAGCACGATGGGGAAGCCGGGGAGTTTCTTTTCGATGGCTGCCAGTACGTCGAAGGCAAGGGGAGGTGGGACGAGGCGACCGGTTTGCGGATCAACGGTGCATTGTTCGGGCGTGAACTTAAAAGCGCCGTGCGAGGTGCCAATGGAGATGGCTAATGAATCGACACCGGTCTTCGTGACAAAGTCAATCACCTCTTCGGGTTTGGTGTAGTGGCTTTCGGCGGCGGAAACTTCGTCTTCCACACCAGCCAGCACGCCTAATTCACCTTCAACAGCAACATCGTATTGATGGGCATATTCCACCACCTGCTTGGTGAGGGCGACGTTTTCGTCGTAGGGCAGGGCGGAGCCGTCGATCATCACGGACGAAAATCCCATTTCGATGCATGATTTGCAAATCTCGAACGAGCTGCCGTGGTCTAAGTGCAGCACGATTTCAGGGTGCTTGCAGCCGAGTTCCACGGCGTACTGAACGGCACCTTCGGCCATGTAGCGCAACAAGGTCTGATTGGCATAGTCGCGGGCACCCTTCGACACTTGCAGGATAACGGGCGACTTGGTTTCAACGGCAGCCATGATGATGGCTTGAAGTTGTTCCATGTTGTTGAAATTGAATGCAGGAATGGCGTAACCGCCATCCACGGCTTTAGCAAACATGTTGCGGGTGTTCACTAAACCTAAGTCTTTATAATTAATCATATCAATCGTGTTTTTATATTTACTGCAAAAGTAATGATTTTTCGGACAGGCAGTGAAATAATCTCGAACAAAAGAATGTCATCGTCTGCCGCAATGATGTGCTTGTCATTTGAAAAAACAGCAAGGCTGTGCTTTGCAACGGCGCATCATGTAAAACTGTGAGTTTCTTGGAGGTGATTATGTTGTATGGAATTAAAACAGCTTCTAAATGCTGCATCAATCAAAAGCATTTTTTATTTTATTAGCATGTGTTAGTTGTTCCATATTTAGTATTTTTGTCCCAGCAAACTAGGGAGCAGACAACCACGCTGCAAATCTAAGGTTTGCAAAAAAAATCATGAATGATGGACGGCTTTTATGAATTTGATGCGGTCATATTACAAAACGAGGTGATGGACGCGGCTTATGTAGAAGTACCTTTCGATATCAAAGCACTTTTTGGCAAGGGCAGGCTGCTGGTTCATGCTCATTTCGATGGCGTTCCATACGATGGTCAAATAGTGCGCATGGGCTTGCCCTGTTATGTTTTGGGCTTGCGGAAAGACATTCGGAAACAAATCGGGAAGACATTCGGACAAACCGTCCATGTCACATTTTATGAACGAGAGAAGAAATAAGTAGAATTTAGAGGGTGTTAATATGGTACAATATACACAACATAAAGAGAACCAGGGTTTATCTCTCGTTGTACGAGCCATCGGTTCTGACCTTGAATATACACAAGTACGCTTAATAGCCTCTGCCAACGCTGATATGCTTTTCCACTATTGGAAAGTGGGGCATTTTATCCTCTATCTCCAAAAGAAAGAAGGCTGATTGACAACCTTTCTAAGGCGATACGTTCTAAATATCCAGACAAGAAGGGCTATTCTCGCAGAAACATCTTCTATATGTGCCAATTTGCCAGTGCTTATCCGTTGGAAGTGCTGAAAGAAATGGACAGAATAGATGGATTGCTCAAGACTCCTACGGTAGAGAGTGTTTTGAGCCTGACTAACGAACTTAACCAAATAGTGCAACAACCTGTTGCATTATTTCAAGCCACAGATAATCAGTCGGATGTAATTAACGTGAGTTGATATAAGCAACTAAAAACAAGACCAGTTAGTTGTCTTCGTGATACTGTATGTCGATGGAAGACGCGACTTTCGGAAACAGATGACGGCAGCAGAGGCATACGTGGCTGACATAGAAGTGCTTCAGGCACCGGTGCCCTCCCATGTGGAACAAGAACAGGATGGGATGACCTCGGCATCGGAGAGCATGTTCTGTTTGTTCCTGTGCTTTTTCCCGTCCGCTACGCTATGGTGTTTAACGGTTCCATCTAATAATTTGCAGAAGTCGTCTGCCATGCAATAAATTTCTATAATTTTGTCTGTGGATAACGTAGCGTGTTCGTTGTTTTTTGCACTATAAACACACGAAGAATATCGCTATGTTGTTCATTTATAATGGAATATATTATATCAAACTCGCGTTATTTATTATGTCGAATCCAAAAACAAAACAGGAACTGTTGTTTGCCATGGCGGAAAGCTATGAGAAATTGAAAGCGCAGATTGCGAAAATGAGTATCGATTGCAATCGGCTATGTTTGCCTTCTCAACGGATGTCAAGGGGTGTGGCGTGCGCTGGATGTACGACCGGTGTCTTCGCGATGTGCTTATTCATTTGTACGAGTGGCAGGTGCTGATGCGTGTTTTCGTCCAGAATATCCGTGATGGTCATCCGAAGGATTATCTGCCCGATGCCTACAGAAAGAGCTACCACGAGAGGGATAAGATGTTGGTAGAAAAGCATCAGCAGACTTCTCTGGAAGAAGCCAAACTATTGTTGGAACAAACCCATGCGGAGATGGAGGCTCTAGTGGAGGGCTTCTCTGAAGAAGAGCTTTTTACAAAAGGCTATTACAAGAACACCTACACCACCGACATGGCGGCTTATTTTGTGAGTGTCACCTCTAGTCCTTACGGACAAGCGCTGAAACTGCTGAAAAAGCATCAGAAGCAGTGAAAAGAAAAGTGGAAAGCCCCGCGGAAACAAATCGGTTTTCTAACATTGCTGTTGGTTGCATAGAGGAAGATGAGCCCTTATTCTTCATAAACGAATTCCCTGACATTGCCGTTGGAGTCGGTTTGAAGGATGGGGAAGTTGTCTTTGTAGGTGTAAACGTATTTCTTTTCAGAGACCTTATAGGTGGTGTCTGAAATCAGTTCAAGCGTCTTGTAATCGGTGATGTTGTTTTTGTTGAGACCCGAATAAGGGTAGCCAAACATTTTGTAACTCTCCATTTCAAGGTAGTTGCGGTATGGGTTCAGTTTCCGGTCGTGTTCGAATTTCAGGATCCGGAACGGGTGGTTGGGAGCAGTGACATCCATGCGAAACACGTTGGCGCCATCCCAAGCCATCCTGATGTTGAAGGCTTCGGCGTGATGTCTCGAAGCAGATGCTTCGACGGTTTCGGCAAGCGTTTCAAGAGTCTCTGCGGGCAACAGGTGCTTCAATGAAGTTTGAAACGTTTCACCGAAATTGGTACTGCGATGCCGTTCGGTAATAATGCAGTCGATGCTCGAGATCCAACTGTCGGTATAGGTGAAAGTCATGTAGGCGAAAACATCGTTGTCCAATAAAAAATCTATACGGGTCAACTTCTTGTCGTTGTAAATAAAATTGGTTTGCTGGCGGTGCGCAGTGTCTTCGATGCTTGCAATTCTACCATCGGAATCGTAGTGGTAAATTTCCGAAAAAATATAACTGAGCGTTGAATAATGGTCAATCTTGCTTAACCTGTCGTTGTCCCATTCCCATGCTTCGGCAAGGAATCTATCAGTGTTTTCGTTGGAGCGGTAAATCTTGCTGATTTTCTTTTTTGGCTCGTATTGTCCAAGCCGTTCTTTGTGGCATGAGTATAACAGGAGTAAAGCCAAAAATGCCGATGCAATCATCAATAGGGAAGTGCTTTTTTTCATGATAGTAAAAGATTGAGAAAACAAAAATACAATATTTTAATTGATTCGAGCGGTTTTATTAGGAATGCAGGTTTCCATAGTAATGCCATGTGGTGACGGTATTTCAGGTGTTTCTTCTTGAAAATCCCAGATAGTAAATCAAGGTGGCCAGCGACGACAGCGCGGCGATAACATACGTGCTTGCCGCCCAAGCGAGTGCCGACTTTGCCATGCCCAGTTCTTTTCCGGATAAAGATTTGGATGTTCGGAGCCAGGCCAAGGCGCGTCGGGACGCATTGAACTCTACTGGCAGCGTGATAACGGCAAACAGTAGTACGGCGCAAAACAAAGTGATGCCGATCCAAAACAACAAGGGAAAAACGTGAATGAGAACGATGCCAATCAAGATGACAAATTGTGAAACCATGGATGATATGTTGACGGCTGGAACGAGCAGGGAGCGAAGGCGCAAGGGGGCATAGCCTGTTTTGTGCTGGACGGCATGGCCGCATTCGTGTGCGGCAACGGCAGCCGCCGAAACGCTGTTGGTCATGTAAACGTCGTGGCTGAGATTGACGGTTTTTCGTGCTGGGTCGTAATGGTCGGTGAGCTGACCGTCGATGCAGGTGACGGGTACGTCGAAGATGCCGTTGTCATGGAGCATTTTCTGTGCGATCTGCGCCCCCGTCAGCCCTCCCGGCGACAGCACCTTGCCGTATTTGCGGAAAGCCGCGCGTAAACGCCACTGCACCAAGGCGCCCAGACCGCCTACAATAAGAATAAGCATCCATTCTATAGCCATACCGAACATCATAATTGCCTGTTTTCTTTATTAATTGTTGCAAAGTAAAAGAAAAAAAATGATTTTGCCAATGTGATATTGGGAAAACACTATCTTTATAGTTTAATCTGCATTTGCGTTGATTAACGTGTAATGTTGTCGGTATAGCAAATCCTTATGTCAGAGTTGTTTTCTCCATGTAAAATCGGCCCGGTCACTTTGCGCAACCGCATCATTCGTTCGGCTGTATTTGAAGACATGGCCTATCACAATAGTCCGTCTGACGACTTGTTCAATTACCATCTTGCCGTGGCAAAAGGTGGGGGGGGAATGACCACAGTGGCTTATGCAGCGGTGTCGCAGTCAGGGCTATCGTTCAACAACCAGTTGTGGATGCGTGAGGAGGTCGTCCCGGAGTTGCGCAAGCTCACCGATGCGGTTCATGCCAATGGAGCCAAGGCGTCCATTCAGTTAGGGCATTGCGGCAATATGACACATCGCTCCACATGTGGTGCCATGCCGGTCGGGGCTTCAAACGGCTTTAACTTGTACTCGCCTACCTTGGTGCGAAAATTGCGAAAAAGGGAGATTGTCACATTGGTGAAAGATTTTGGAAAGGCGGTCAACTTGGCGCGTGAAGCGGGTTTCGACTGCGTGGAGATACATGCGGGACACGGCTATCTGATCAGTCAGTTTCTTTCTCCTTATACCAATCGGCGGCGCGATGAATTTGGCGGTTCGCTTGAAAACCGTATGCGTTTCATGAATTGGGTCATCGAAGAAGTGATGTGTGCTGCAGGAAACGACATGGGAGTAGTGGTCAAGATGAATATGCACGATGGATTTCGGCGTGGCATGAAACAGGAAGAATGCATCAAGGTGGCGCAGCAACTCGAACGTCTGTGTGTACATGTTCTTGTGCTGAGTGCTGGTTTCGTAAGTAAGGCACCCATGGAAGTGATGCGCGGAGCCATGCCTTTGAGGACGTTGGCGCACTATATGGATTCGCATAAGTTCTGGTGGCTCAAGGCGGGGTTGGCTGTTTTCGGCTCATGGATGATCCCCGCCGTTCCATTTAGTGAAGGCTATTTCCTTGATGATGCCAGGATGTTTCGTGCACAACTCAACATGCCGCTGATTTATGTAGGAGGACTCACCTCGAAGGGTGCTGGCAGCAGGTTTTACCGCCATGCAAATGGCGCGCCCATTGATTCATGACACCGATTTTGTCAACAAATTGAAATCCGGTGAAGTGGAACGCAGCGGATGCAAGCATTCCAACTATTGTATTGCACGCATGTATTCGCTGGAGATGCGTTGCCATCATTGTGCTGAAAATCTTCCTCCAAAGATTCTGAATGAAATTGATAGACTGGAAAAGAAAGCATATTGAAAGTAAATGGTTATTAGTCGAATATACCGCGTTTTGCTTCGGAAAAACCACCACTTTTTTCAAAATTTGTTTATTTTTGCCCCCGAAAAATAGGCGTGAGGTGAGTGAATGCAATAACCTTTCGTGAAAAGTCAATAATTATATAAAATCTAATAATTGATTACACATATATTTTTCAATAGGTCATTAGTCGCAAGACAACCGGACATAAGCCTCCAGAACATTGCGATTCGTTCCTTTAGTGACACTTGGTATCTGTTTGTTGTGCGTGATGCTTTTTCT
>JBGYXG010000077.1:0-6408 GCA_041842465.1 Candidatus Limimorpha sp. | reverse complement strand
TCCGTCATTCTGGACTTGACCCAGAATCCCCCCATCATCGGTAATGGCTTAATAGAAGAATTATCCTTTGTTAGGAGATTCCGCATCGGGGTGCGGAATGACCACGGAGGATGAGGATACCCGTCATTCTTGACCTGATCAAGAATCCCCTAATCATTAGTAATAGCTCGATAGAAGAATAATCCTTTATCAGGAGATTCCAAATCAAGTTTGGAATGACCACGGGGGAGAGAGGGGCGTTGAACTGTTGATTGTTGAACTGAGCCGGTTGGCGGCCAACACCTAAATGGATGTCATTTTTTGAGAAAAAAAGCTTTCCTTTGCAGGGTGATTGAAAAAATCCGCTTTTGTCAATCGTTTTTGTTTGATCTGATAATCAAATTGCAACCATGTGTCGTCGTTTTCTTAGGAATTCCGTTCTCCACGTCGTTTTCTTATTGCTGAGCACTTTCATGCTCTCCGCCCAGCCTGCCCGGGAGGGCCTGATGCAAGCCTATTGCGCCAACCGTCCTTATTTCGAGGCGGCCTACCGGGCTTATCCCGACATCCCTCGCGGATGGCTCGAAGCAGTGTCGTTCACCAACACCCATTTCTGCTTCCTCACCGATGCCGACTATCTCTGTGCCGATGACTCCGCCTCCATGCCGCGTGCCTACGGGCTGATGGGGTTGGTGGCCGACGGCAAAGGCTGTTTCCGCGAGAATCTGCATACGGTGTCGTCGCTGTCGGGGTATCCCGAAGAGCAGATCCTGAACGACAGGCGCATCCATGTGCTGGCTTATGCGGCCGCCGTCCATCGTCTTGCCGAAACGCTGTCCGTCAGGCGCGACGACCCTTTGGCATACGCCGAAGTGCTGCGCCAACTGTCGGAGCTTCCGGAGGCTTCCGAAAAAGATGCTTTTCCGATGGATGTCATGCTGTATTCCGTGTACGGCTTTTTGAACGATGCCGCCCGTGCCGAAGCTTTCGGCTTTCCGAAACGCCATATCGACATGAAGGGCTTACTGGGCGAGGAGTGGGAACGATTGTCGGCGAAGACCCTGCATGTCGTCCGTGGGGGCGACTACTCCGGTGCGGTTTGGAAACCGGCGCCCGATTGCAATTTCAGCCAGCGCAGCAGTGCGATCAGTGGTGTCGTCATCCATTACACGCAAGGAAGCTACGCCGGTTGCATCGCTTGGTTTCTGAATTGCGACTCGCACGTCTCGGCGCATTATGTGTTGCGTTCTTCCGATGGTCAGGTGACCCAGATGGTGCGCGAGGCCGACAAGGCTTGGCACGCCCGCAGTGCCAACGACTACACCATCGGCATCGAGCATGAAGCCTACGGAGATATCGCCAGCTATTTCACCAAAGCCATGTACGATGCTTCGACAGAATTGGTGCGCGACATCTGCCGGAGGCATCCCGCCATTAATCCGCATCATGTGTTTTATGCCGACACCCTCGACGACGGCACGGTGCTGAACAGCGGGCTTCACGACTTGGGCGGCCCCGAAGCCTGTGTGCAGATCAGAGGACATCAGCATTACCCATCGCAGTCGCATACCGACCCGGGACCGTACTGGGACTGGAACTATTATTACAAGCGCATCAACCTTGATACTCCGGTGGAAGTCATGGAGGGGGTTGGCGGCAGCATCGACGGAACGGGATATGGCAATGACGAAAGGCGTGTCGTCCTGCTTCGGGCGCCTGAGGAGGCTACGATCACCGTGGATTTTCAGGCGTTTGATGTGGAAAAAGATCATGATTTTCTGTGGGTGTATGATGGCGAAGATGTCTTTGCCCCGAAGATCGGGCGTTGGAACACCCAAAGTCCCGGAAAGCTCACCTCTTCGGGAAACACGCTCTGTATAGAGTTCCGTTCCGACTGCACCGGAACGCGCGAGGGTTGGCGTGCGACATGGAAAGCCAATGGGGTGCAGCCGCCTTCACAGGGCGTGCTGGTGAACGCGAAGGAGGGCTACATCCTTATGGACATGGGGGAAAGTCGCTACTATGATGCGGCTGTCTATGATGTGAACGGCCGCCGAGCGACCCCCGTCGTCCGTTTTGTGAGAACGAAGCGGATAGACATTGGCCGTCTGGCCTCGGGGACCTACGTGCTGCGTTACGGCGAAGCCGCGCGGATGAATGAAACCGTGAAGTTTGTGAAGTGAAAGGAGGGAAAGGATTGCGGATTTTTTTTGAAGAGTGATGGGTGATGGGCGATAATGATAGGTGATGAGGGGATGTGTTGATTGTTGATTGTTGAATTGGCCATCTTCATCAGCATCCATCATTCTGGACTTGATCCGGAATCTCCTAATCATCGGTATTGACCTTATAGAATAATCATCCTCATAATGAGATTCCAAATCAAGTTTGGAATGACTACTGAGGATGGAGCGTGTAGAATGACTTTTTTTCTGCGTTTTCTGCGCATTCTGCGTGCGGTTTTTCATTGAACCGACCATCCAAATCAAGTTTGGAATGACCACGGGGATGAGGCGTGCGGAATGACCGGCTTCCCTGGCCGCAAAAAAATCCACTCGAACAAAAAAATCAAATAACGCACAGTATCAGAGTTTTGTAGCAGTGCTTTTCTTATTTTCAGATGTCTCAAACCGCAATAATGGGAAAAAAACATTACATATATAAATATTTTTGTATTTTATTTTTGTATTTTTGCCGCCGCATTGGTGAGTTTTGAAAATCGCAATGCACTAAAATTGGATTTAGTTTCTTTAATTTTTAATTATTTTATTGAATATGAATAAGTTTAATGCTAATCTATTGAAATTCGGTAAGAGTAAGACTCGCATGCTGAAGTTTGCCTTGTTGCTGATGCTGTTCCCGGTAACCTTGGCGGCTTTGAAAGCGCAAACTCCGCCCACGGGTCTCAACATGACCAAAAACTGGACATCCACTAGCGATACAGGCGACGAAGGCTATGTAACTCTTGAGGCTTTTGTCACAGGATCGTCTGTGACGGTAGAAACCCATGCACCCACCGACATTGCGCTCGTGCTCGATGTGTCAGGATCGATGGCTTGGGGAATGTCAAGAATCAGTTATAATAGCTTAAATACCACAAAAGGAGCCATTGAAGGCTATTATGTGCGTCGTCGTACTTCTTCTTCCAGCACTTATTATCCGATGAGATATCATAATGGAGAGTGGCAGGAATATAGTAGAAACAGTTGGAGACCTCTTCAATCTCATGATTACTTGTACATTTCTCGTATGGGTGCTTTGAAAGATGCCGTAAGTGCTTTTGTGGATATTATTGCCGAAGATGCCGTTCAGCACAATGTGGATCACCGCATCAGCGTTGTCAAGTTCGCGACAAATAGTTATTATGGAGGCGAAAGCAGCGTACTTGAAGGAAACCATTTTAATGGTTCAAATTATAACTACACCGAGGTGCTTCTCAATCGTCGTGATGCGAAAAATGATGCTGCCACCATTAAAGTCCAAGTAAATGCTCTTGTGGCAAGTGGTGCTACGGCGGCGGATTACGGTTTGCGCAAGGTGCGTTATCTTTTCCAGCAGATTCCTGCCAGCCAAACAGACAGGGCTAAGGTGGTGGTCATGTTTACCGACGGTTCGCCGACCCATTCAAACGGCTTTCAAACCTCGGTTGCAAATGCCGCCATAACCAATGCCAAGGAATACAAGGATGCGGGAGCAAAGGTGTTCACAGTGGGCACTTTTGGCCCCGACCCCGGAAATAATGTGCTTAACTATATGAACTATGTGTCATCCAATTATCCCAACGCAATAAGTATGAATAATCCGGGAACTATTGCCGATCCCGCAAATTTCTTCTTCACTGCCGACACTCCCGAGCAATTGTCCAATGTGTTTGAATCCATTGCCCATAGCAGTTCAAACGTTCCGGTCCAGATGAATGAACAGACTATTGTACAAGACCAGATAGGCACGAATTTTGCACTTCCCCAAGGTACATTGGCAAGTAACATTTCGGTGTATGTCCCCAAATGCACCGGTGTCAATACTTCGACAACCCCTTACGAATATACTTTTGAGAATCCTCTGGATGGTGATACATTGAACGGTGGAAACCAGTTGTTTAATGCCGTAACCATTGAAAATGACCTCATCAAAATAACGGGTTTCAACTTTTCCTCAATGTGGTGCGGTCTTCAAATGCCGGCAGGGACGGTTCACGGCAGGAAGCTGGTCATCAAAATCCCTTTGAAGATTGAAGAGGGTGTTTGGGGCGACGGACTGCCCACCAATGGACCTTTGTCGCTTATCTTTCCCAACGGAGATCTTTTGAATCCTATAGGATCTTTCCCTATTCCACAAGCCAACGTGTTGGGCGACGTGTGGACTGAAATCGTCACCGAACAACCTGCAAATTTCGATCCCCAGAACATCGATTCCCCCGAAGACCTGGCCTGGTTCATCAGCGTGGTGAACGGTCGCGCCAACTACGATGCCAACAATACTCTCACGCCGAATCCTGCCACTAACGGCAAACTCACCGCCGACATCGACATGAGCGCCCACAATTGGATTCCGATAGGAAGCAGCGGCATTGCGTACACGGGCACTTTCGACGGCAACGGGCATGTCATCACCGGCTTGAAAAACAACGCCTCGAAATTCTACAAACACAACCAGACCGTTTTGGTGCTTCCGGGCATGTTCGGAAGAGTGGGCGGCGGTGGCGTGGTGAAGAACGTCTTCGTCCTCGACTGCGACATGAACGTCAAAAGAACGGACTCTCTTACTCAATCGCCCGTTTGTTATGGTGTCATTGTCGACACCTTGTGCGCCGGAGCAACGATCTTCAATTGCGAAGCGGCGGGTAGTCTTTCCATGGACAGGAATAGCCGACAGTTGGTTTTATTAGGCGGTCTGGTCGGCTGGAACGACGGTACCATTCACTCCTGCATGGCCATGGTTCACCTTAAGGGAATCATGCTGGGCGGCCTGGTCGGCGTAAATGCCGGCAGTCTCCGCAACAGTTTCGCCAACCCGCTTTTTGAACTTCGGGAGATGCTTTCGACAGAGAACGGATTTGGCGGCATAGCATGTACAAATGCCGGAGGAACCGCTACGATAGACAACTGCTACGTGCGTTTGGGAAGATCTCATGTCCTGGGCGGTAAGAGCTATTTCCAGATGGCCTATGTCAATAACGGAACGATCGGCAACTGCTTTGCGCCCGAAGACGACAGCATGCTTATGTGCGGTCAGGGTAGTGGAACCTGCAATGTCGTCCGTTATCCGGTGGTTACAGCACCTTACTTATACGACTATGACGCCAATACACAAAACGCAATGTTGGCCGCCCTGAACGCTCACCGTGGTACGGGTTCGGAATGGAAGCGCACCACTGCGGGCCGATACAGCGATGGTGCGGGCGACATCAACGGCGACTACCCCATCCTTAAGTACGGCGAGTTCACCTGCGCCGCTTCCACCGACGGCATCGCCATCGACTACAGCCGCAGCCTGTCCGACATGCTGAAGCGTCACAACGAGGGCAATCTGAACGAGAACACGAATCTTCCGGGTCCGGGCAGCGGATATGTTTATCCGGGACAGGGCCCCCAGAACACGCACGACTACCATGTGAACGCCCATCCCGCCGTCAAGGGCGGCACCATCAACCTATACGCGCATGCCGACAACAGTAGCGGATCCGTGCAGAATACCGAAGGCGACCTGGTGGTCTATATCGACGAGAACGTCTCGCTGCTGCAAGGGGCGGCTTCCACCATCGAAGCCTACACGGGTCAGACCTTGACAAAGCCCGGCGAGTACTGGCACACCGTCAGTTCCTCGATCTGCAGCAGCGGCATAGGCTTCAACTACGGCACCACGTCACAAGTGCCATATAACTGGGAATCCAACCCGTGTAACACCACACTCGGCATCGACGACGACCACGCGTTGTTTCCTCACGATGCCCCTGTGGATAAGATCGACCTTTTCAGCTTCTACGAGCCTCAGTACCACTGGATCAACCTGAAGCGCAATTCGCTCAGCCACTGGCACATGGACGCTCCCACGGAGAACATCCCTTACACGAACGAAACCACGCTGACCCCCGGCAAGGGCTACCTGGCCGCCATCGACAGGGAGCTGCTGCTGCAAAACCGCGGCACCCTCAACAACGGCGACATTTCCATCGCCGTCAGCAACACTTCGTCAAATGCATGGACAGGTCTTCAGGGCTACAACCTCCTCGGCAACCCCTACCAGAGCTACCTGGACTTCGATGCGTTTGTCGGCGGCAACGGCGCTCTTTGGACGGGTGGAGCCAAGTACCGCAATACTTATTCCGTTTACGATCCTACAACAGATGCTTATGTCCAATACATGTCCAATTCCTCGGCTGGCTCTTTTGCGGCTTCCCGATACATCAGCATGCACCAGGGCTTCTTC
>JBGYXG010000076.1:0-50147 GCA_041842465.1 Candidatus Limimorpha sp. | reverse complement strand
TGGGTTTGTTTATGTCTTGCAAAGCTATTTCCACATCTAAATGGTCTTTGTCGGCGCATAAAATAATACCAATATAGAGGTTTTCGTTTTCGCCTTTTTCCAATTTGTCCAATAAAGAAAGATAAAGGTTCATTTTTCCTACATATTCGGCTTTAAAACTCCCAATCTTTAATTCAATAGCCACCAAAGAGCGTAATCCTCTGTGGAAAAAAAGCATATCTACAAAATATTCTTTATTGTTGTACTCCAATCGGTATTGGTTTCCTATAAATGAAAAACCCTTCCCTAATTCCAGTACAAAGTCTCTGATTTTAGCTATCAACCTGTTTTCTAACTCTAATTCTTTTATAGGCTCCGTAATACCCAAAAATCCGAGATTGTATGAGCTTTTAAATACTTGGTTGGCATACTCCGCACTTATTTCGGGCAATGTGTTACTGAAGTTGTTGGTTTTCAGTTGGCTTTTGTTACGATTGTAAGTATCCATTTTTATGGCATTGAGTAACAAGTCTCTATTCCAGCCTTTTGTCAGTACCTCGTTTGCATAAAATACAACTTCATCTAGTGATTGTATTTTATCCAATAACAACAAATTATGTCCCCACGGCAAAACTGCTACGCTTTGTAGCAGTTTTATATCTGCCTGATAATAACGCTCATAGAAACGTTTCATGTTCCAAAGATTTCGAGGCGAAAGCCCCATATCAGGAAATTCACTTTTAAGGTCAATAGATAATTGTTTTACAACTCCACTACCGTAGCCTTTTTCTAATTGTTTTTCAGAGAGCAACTTTCCTAAATTCCAATAAACAGAATTTGTAGTGCTGTTTACCTGCTTTGCAATTAATGTGCGGGCTGTATTAATTTGTCGTATCGCTTGATGTAAAATCTCCCGATACTCCGAAATATCTATATTTATTTGTTTGCTCATTATTTCTGTTGTTTTGCTTCTCTTGCTATGGCTATTGCTTTATTTAATTTTTTATTTAATATTTTATTATCAGGAAGTTGTGTGTAATATTGTGCTACTTTTATATTGCTTTCTTCTAACATCAAGTATTCAATGTTTGCAAAAATGTACGCACTGCGTACACAATGCTGCAGTTTATAAAAACTCCAACCTTTGCCATATTTTTCAGTAAGAAGTTTAGCTGAATTTTTTATTACTTCCTTGCCATACTCGGCACGTTGGTCTTTTAAAATTTCAGTTTTAATGCGTAAACCTACCTGCCAATTCATTAAACACACTTCGGCATTCGCAGTAGTAGCTAAACGAGTGCGAGTGTTTTCTATAATCCGACAAACGTCATTATATAATTCGGGAGAGTATTTTCCTGTTTCTTCCATTTACAATTTACTCATAAGATGATAATCCTGAAATTTCACGCCCTTGTGCCAACTTTTTTAATTGGGGTACCAAGTCTTCCATTAGTGCCAATTCCTTTACTCTGCGTTCCTTCCAGCTTAAATCCAAAGGAGCTAAAAGGTCAGTCAGCTTCTCGCCGTCAAAAATCATTCGGCTTATGATATCCTCAACAAAAGCCTTTAAGCCTAAGGTTTCCAATCCGTATTTGCGTGCAATGGCTGCAAGCACTCTGTTGTTTTTCTCCACCTTAAAGGCGTCATAGCCCTTACGAAGTTTTTCGACATCTTGCCCGACACTCCAATCCAGACTGTTGATGTATTCCGTCAAATCTTCCTGTTCGTCCATCAGGTTTGAAGTGGTACTGAGCAAATTGATGATTTGAGCTTTGCTCATATTTTGCTTGGCCGGTGTTTTTTGCGTACTGTCGGCAATCAGACTCATGATATAATCGTAGTCGATAATAGCCGAAGCGAACAATACGAATTCAAAGTCCAACTCTTGAATTTCAGCAGGAGCCTTCTCCTTTTCTTTTTCCTGTATTGTTCTGAACAGTTTCGCCGTTTCGAGGTATGAGCTTCTAAAGCCTTGTAACGTATCATCCGGTAAAATTGCTTCGATGAGATACTTTTGCTCATCGTTCAAATCGGTATATTGGTCTAATTGCGTCTTAAGCCGTTGAACTTCTTTAAAATTTCTGATAAAAGCTATTTTAGCGGCATCTCCTTTCAGGTTATAAGCCTCTTCCGGTTCGCAAGAAAGATTTTGTTGCTTCATAAAACAACCTAATTTTTCTACCGCCTCCCTGTATTTTTCAATTATTACGGGAGCCGGGTCAACCAGCCATATCTCTCTGCTTCGTTCCGTGTCCTCTTCGCCCGAAAACAGTGCAATGGCTTGGTTTACGGCATCCTGCTGTAAACGGAAATCCAAGATATTACCGTAAGGTTTGGTGGCGTTCAGTACACGATTGGTACGGGAGAAGGCTTGAATCAGACCATGGTATTTTAAATTCTTATCCACATATAGAGTATTGAGGTACTTGCTGTCGAACCCTGTGAGCAGCATATCCACCACAATAGTAATGTCTATTTTGTTACGATGGGGATAATCGGCATTGCTGTATTGTTGGTCTTTGATACGTTTTTGTATATCCTGATAATAGAGGTCGAATTCGTAAATATTGTGATTGGTGCCGAAGCGTTCGTTGTAATCGGCGATAATATCCATCAATGCATTTTTCTTTTCCTCGGGATTCTGTTTGTTGTCTTCTTTTTCCTGTATCAAATCCTCTTGCAATTGTTTGATATCCGTCGCATTTTTTTGACTTTGCTGGTCGCCGTTGTTGGTAATCAACTGAGCCGGCGGAGAAAAAACGCAGGCGATATTCAAGGGAGAATATTCAACATCTTCTTTCTGTTTTTGTGCTTGTATCTCTTTGAACAAACGATAATACTCGATAGCGCTATTAATAGAGCCGGTTGCAAACAGAGCATTGAATTTTCGGTTATTGGTCGCTGAATCATGTTTTTCTATAATAGTCTCTACGATGGCTTGCTGGGTGATTTCCTCTCCCTGTTTGTTTTTTTGCGGACCTTCTCCTTTAAAGTAATCGACATGAAAACGCAGTACATTATTGTCTTCGATGGCATGTGTGATAGTATAGGCATGCAATAATTTCTCGAAAACTGTCGCGGTGGTTTTGTAAGAAGCGCATTCACCCTCACGGAAATTGTACGTAGCATTTTCATCAAAAATGGGCGTTCCCGTAAAACCGAAAAGTTGGGCGTTGGGAAAAAACTCTTTGATGGCTTTATGATTGTCACCGAATTGAGAGCGGTGGCACTCATCGAAAATGAATACGATACGCTTATCGCTCAGAGGTTTTAAACGTTCTTTATAGTTCTTCCTATTGTTCCCGTCAAGTGCTAATCCCAATTTTTGAATGGTAGTGACAATCACCTTATCCGTGTAATCGGTAGAAAGCAAGCGTCTTACCAAGGTCTCCGTATTGGTGTTCTCCTCTACACAGCCCTCCTGAAACTTGTTAAACTCCTCGCGAGTCTGTCGATCAAGGTCTTTCCTGTCAACTACAAACAGGCATTTTTCAATCTCCGGATTGTCCTTCAGCAAGGTCGAAGCTTTGAAAGAGGTAAGTGTTTTTCCGCTACCGGTGGTATGCCAGATATAACCGTTTCCTCTATTTTCTAAAATACAGTTTACAATGGCTTTGACGGCATAAATCTGATAGGGACGCATCACGAGCAACTTCTGTTCACTTTCTACCAGTACCATGTATCTGCTTATCATTTCGCCGAGAGTGCACTTTCTGAGAAAGTTTTCCGTGAAATCCGTGAGGTTATTTATTTTCACATTCTTTTCATCCGCCAGCTCATAAATGGGAAGAAACTGCTCGTCAGCGTTAAATTTGAAGTGTTGATTCCGGTTGTTTGAAAAATAGAAAGTACGGTTGCTATTACTCACGATAAACAACTGCATAAAGCACATCAAAGAATTACCATATCCGTTACCCGTATCATTTTTATAATCGATAATCTGTTGCATGGCCTTACGAGGCGACACGTCTATCCTTTTCAATTCGATTTGTACCAACGGCAAACCGTTTATCAACAGAATAACATCGTATCGATGATTGCTGTTTTCCGTATTGATGCGTAATTGACGGACCACTTCATAGTCGTTTTTACACCAATCCTTCAGGTTTACCAAAGTGAAAAACAATGGTGTGCCGTCCTCGCGCTGAAAATAGTTTGTTTCCCGTAACATCTTCGAGGCTGCAAACACATCCGGTGTTATGATTTGCTGACGCAGACGTAAAAACTCACTGTCGGTGAGATGCACTCGATTAAGTACTTCAAATTTGGTTTTGAAGTTATGCTCTAAAGTCTGCCTGTCCACAATATCCGGGCGATAGACGTACTTTAGCCCCTGAAGTCGTTCAATCAGATTTTCCTCTATGATATTTTCCTTATTTATCATTCTTCTTTCAATAAATCTTTTGGGCTTACATCCAATATTTTACTATTTCATAAAGCACCTCAAGTCGTGGCTGCTGACGGTTTTGCACATATCCATTCACAATACTGTAACTATTTCCGAGTTGTTCAGCCAACCATGGCTGCTTTATCCCTTTTTCTTCAAGAATTTCTTTAATTCTGTTCATCTTCTCAGAAAGATTAAACAGCTAAAATAATCAAAAATCTTCATATATAGCGTTTTTCAATATAAAAAGTGTTTGAACAAAGCCTTTTCATTTAAAGATACTGTAAAGACCTACTTGGGTTGCTTAAATGTTTCCCATAATCTGATGAAACTCATCGTTCTGCGCTTTTCATTCGATACTTTTTGGGGAATTTCATCGTATGAAAAGCATATTTTTGTAATTTTGGACTTTCGAAACAAATCAAATACACATAGTATGAAAAAAGCAATTGCAACAACAAAGGCACCGGGCGCCATAGGTCCATACAGCCAAGCTATCGAAACCAACGGGATGCTTTTCATCTCGGGTCAAATTCCAATCGATCCCGCCACGGGTGTCATGCCCGAAGGCATCACGGCGCAGGCCGAACAGTGCATGAAGAATCTCGAAGCCATTCTGCACGAAGCAGGATATACATTCGAAAATGTGGTGAAATCGACCTGTTTATTGGCCGACATGAGTTATTTTGCCGACATGAACGCCGTTTACGGCAGGTGTTTCAAGTCGGAACCGCCTGCGCGTGCGGCATTTGCCGTTAAGGAGCTGCCTAAAAAGGCGTTGGTGGAAATTGAAATGATAGCTGCCAAATAAGGTAATCCCTATTGAGGCGTTGTCCCGACATGAATAAGGCGGAGCTTGCAGCCCCGCCTTGTTGTTTTTCACCTCCCCATTGCTTATTCGATAACCTGATAATGTTCTATCTCATATTGAATGGGATTGCCGGCCTGATAATAGGACACGCCATTCAGCAACTTGTCGAAAACATAATACTGAAGCAGCACAAAGTCTTTCCCATTGTCAATCAGACCGTACATGCGGTCGTTGTCGAGGTAGGTGTCTTCGTCCGTTTCATCGGGATTGAATTGGTTGGCGCTGGCTTCGAAACGTTTCTTGAAAGTCTTGACTTCCTGAGCTTTGCCGTCTTTCCCTATCAGGGTAATGTGGTGTTGGAAAGGAGAATGAACGATGGAGTCGATGCGTTCCTGTGGAAGAACGGTGGTGAGTAAGGCCTCGAAACGCACATCGCTGAAAGAGGTCAGCAGGTTGATGACCTTGAGCGTGTCGAAGGCGATTTCCTGCTGGTCGGCAAGCCGAGTCAGTTTGTATTGGTGTTTGCCGGTATTGTCGATACGGAAACCCTGTTGCGGATCATCGCCGAATTCGATGCTGACCGACTGGATGTCGGACAAGGATTCGTGAAAAACGGTGTGGTCGCGCCAATCGACGGGGTTGGCAGAGAAACGGGTCGAGATGAAGCCTCGGAATCCGGGAATATAAACGATGTAAGCGTTGTCGGCGCCTTCTTTCAGCATAAAGGTCCCGGCATTATCCTGCGTTGACTCGCCCACGTAAAACACCTTGGTCTTTTTTTCATGATACCACAGCTTCACCTTATTGAACAAGTTGATGCGCGGCACGTTTTGATAGACTTCCACCTTGGTGCTTCTACCCGCCATTTGTTTCACGATATTGTCGTGGCTGGCAACCGAGACGGGCATACGGATACGCACCTTGTTCATGGTGTAAAGAATCTGATCGATTTTTTTCGGATGCGCCTTATAGCTGTTGTTCAGTGTCCAGCCTCCGTCATGGCGTTCAAGGATACTTTCGTGCTCATAACGGTCGGCGAGAAACATTTTGGTGACAGAAGCAGTGTCCCACACTCTGAAATCAGCACCTTCGCCGCGAATGGTGGTGAGGTAGCGGTTGTTCCAAATCAGCACGCCGGCAATGACAATCAGCACGATGGCGACGATGAGGGAAAGATGGTTTTTTCTTTTCATTGTATCAGGTTTTTTTCGACAAAGACCGTTATTGCCATGGTCTTGTTCTCAATTCTTTGTATTGTATTTTTTCTTACGGATAAAGGACAGCACGACACCCAGCACTACGATAATGCCAATGGGTAAAAGGGTGTTGATAAGCTGCCATCGGGTGCAAATCCTGCTGTTCGATGTCTTGGTCTTGTCAAGGAGGCGTATCTTCAATTCGCGCGAACGGATGGAGATGATTCCTTCGCCGTCAACGAGATAGCTAATGGCGTTCAGGATAAACTCCTTGTTGCCGTAGGTGTTTTGTGTGTATTGGTCGTAGCCCAACGGTAAGGGAGCGCCCCCCGGAATCTTGAACTGGTTGCGGATGATGTCGCCGTCAGCCACCACGATCATGGCGGTGGGGTCGCTTTCCTCCTTGAATTGCATCTCTTCACTGTCGGAAATTTCATTTGTGATACGGTTGGCATAAAGCGACGGGAAGCGGCCTTTTAGCAGATAGGCAACGTTTTGGCTTTTTGAGGGGAACATGCGCTGGTCGGGTTTTTGCCTGAGCATCGCCAGGCTGACAAACACGGGCGATCCCGAAACCTTTGTGTAATTCGACGTGGCGAGCAGGGGAATCTGTTCGATGCCGTTAATCATGGTCGTCGCGTCCAATGAACTGACGAAGTCGGCTTTAATGGCGTTCATGTTGCGTACCATGGGATGGTTGCTGGCGGCTTGTAGCAAGGGGAAATAGAACCAATGGTAAAACTCAAGCTGCGCCTGTCCCGCCATTTGTCCTGTGCGTATGGGAAGGGCGGCGCAGTTCAAGTCGAGAAGCAGGTTCTTGTTCATGCGAACGCCGTATCTGAACAGCATGTCGTCAAGGTTCAGGTCAAGGTCAGTGACGATGGTCGATTCCTGCGACGTGAGGCTGTCCATGGTGGCGGCCACCGGCTCGACAAGCCATAGCACCTTGCCGCCGTGCATGATGTATTGGTCGATGAGGAATTTGTCTTTTTCGTCAAAGGCTTGTGTGGGTTTGGCAATGACAATGGCGTCGTAGTTGGGAAGTGCCATGACCCCATTTTCCGTTTCGTTGCGGCGCATGAGCACATCTACTTTGCCGTCGATGGCGACACGACTGACGTTATAGCTCTTCGAGAGTGTCTGGGTGATGTCGTAAACCTCTTTCTCATTCAGTTCTCCATGACCTTCGATGAAAGCGATGCTGCTCTTTTGCCATTGGGTCACTTTGCGGATGGCGTCGATCAGCTTGAACTCAAGGTTTTGCATCGAAGCATTCAGGGCGGCTTCCGACGATTGCCCCATCTGTTGGCTTTCCAACAAATCGATGGCGATTTCCGTCTGGTTAT
The DNA here is from genome assembly GCA_041842465.1 of Candidatus Limimorpha sp. Taxonomy (GTDB): domain Bacteria; phylum Bacteroidota; class Bacteroidia; order Bacteroidales; family F082; genus Limimorpha. The sequence continues at coordinate 42,428 of JBGYXG010000076.1, read as the reverse complement.
GATAGCTTACCAATGCGCCTGGCCAGATGATCAGTTGCGATGCGCCGTCGTTGTTGCGTACCGTGACGTTAGTGGGATTCAATCCGGCTTGAAACAGCAAGTCGTAAGTTTCTTTTCTTTCCGCGGCATCGGTGCTCTCGGACGGGTTGATAAATTCGTAGTCGATGTATTTGGAATAAGCCCTGAACTCGTCGAGCATCTCTTTGGTTTCGCGGCGCAGTTTCTTGAATCCGGCTGGAAAATCTCCTTCGAGATAGACTTTGAAATAGACGTAATCGTTCAAATTCTTCAAAATTTCCTTGGAAGTGTCGGAAAGAGTATAGCGTTTTTCGCTGGTCAGGTCGAAACGGGTAAACACATAGCCGCCGATGACATTCGCTACCATGATGATTACCAATGTGATGAAGAATGAAATCAGTTGATTCTTTTTGAGGTTTTTCCTTTTGTTTTCCATATCACATCCCCCTTACCATTTGCGGCTTGCCAGCACTAATTTTGTAAGACTCAGAAACAACACCATTACGCTTAAGAAGTACAGGATGTCGCGTGTATCGACAACACCACGGCTGATAGAGCTGTAATGTGCCGCCATACCCAAACGTTGCATAAACAGGTCGATGCTGCCGAACAACGCTAAGGAAAAGATGAACTCGAAGCCGATGTACAGGAAACCGCATAGGAACACCGACAGGATGAAAGCGAGGATTTGGTTGCTTGTCACCGAGCTGCAAAAGATGCCTATCGAGACAAAGCTGGCACTCAGCAGGAACAGCCCGATATAGGAACCCCAAATGCCGCCGCGGTCGAGATTTCCCTGAGGAAGTCCGAGTTTGTAAACCGAATAGTAATAGATGAAAGTGGGCAGTAAGGCCAACAGCACCAAGGTGACACCTGCCAGAAACTTGGCCAAGATGATCTGCCAGTCGCCGAGTGGCTTGGTGAGCAGCATTTCGATGGTGCCGGTTCGGTTTTCTTCGGCGAAGCTGCGCATAGTGACGGCAGGGACGAGAAAAAGAAACACCCAAGGTGCCAGAATAAACAGGCTGTCTAAATTTGCATAACCGAAATTAAGCAGGTTAAAGTCGCTCTGAAACACCCAGAGAAACAGACCTGTGATGAGCAGAAACACCACAATCACCATGATGCCAATCAAGGAGCTGAGGAAGTTGCTGATTTCTTTTTTATACAATGCGTACATGCACTTCAAAGTTTATTAATTGGCAAAAATAGGAAATTTTTACGTATGCAGAGCCGTGTTTTGCAAAAGGACATCTCAACGGTTAGGAAAAGATGAGGATGGAGGTTTGATGTGGGCAGGTGGAGAAGAAAATGCTTTTTATCGTGTAAGTTGCTGGGTCATTTTCAGCTTATTTTCTTCCGAAATCCGCGGGTATTTCGCCCCATATTTCGGTTTCCCATTTGAGGACGGGGTTGTCGAAACGGTTGTTATGCAGCCAATTTTCGGCGCGTTGCACCAAGTCGAAAAGCTGAGTGTTGCGTGCGGAACGGGGATGTTTGGTGTTGCATTTTTTTTGCCGTATCCAGCAGAGGGCGGTCTTGCTGTCGCTGTAAACGGGAAGGCTCAGTTTCCTTTGCTTGAGCCACGCCACGCCGTGCACGATGGCGAGGAATTCGCCGATGTTGTTGGTACCGTCGGGGAAAGGTCCTTGGCGAAACACCTCTTCCCCCGTGGCCGTCCATACACCGCGATATTCCACAGGACCGGGCACGCCGCTACAGGCCGCATCCACCGAAAGACTGTTCATTTCGGGTTTTACCCGCGCATTGGCGATGCAAGCCCGTTCGATGACATCCTCATGTGCAATGGCTTGTGCGTAGGACTGCCGGAAAGCCGCCTCCGCTTCTTCGCGGGTGGGATAACCTTTGAACTGTGCTCCCTGAAAGCCTTTCACCTGTTCCGAGCAGGTGTCCCAGTCGGTGTAGATGCCGGGATGTTTGCCTTTCCAAACAACGTAATATTTGTTCTTTGCCATGGGCGCAAAAATAAGGATTTTTCAAATGGACGGGGGAGGGGGAAACCGGATATTTTATGGTTTTCGGATGGGATTCCTAAGACCATGTGAAATGCAAAAGTTTTCGGAATGTATGCCTAAAACTTTACTGTGAAAAAGGATGATGACAAACATGAAAAGGTATCCAAAGACAGTCCTTCCTTTCATTTTCAGGAAAACTTTCTCCTAAAATATAGATTTGGCAGCACCACGGCTGTTTCCTCGGTGTCGTCCTTTCTTTTCCAAGCGACAATATAGGCAATGTCAGCGCGTATAGCTTCGTAGCCTCTGGCTTCCAACTCTTGCTTTTCTTCAACGAATTTGGCGGAAAAGCGCAAAATGGGGAAGACCTGTCCTGCTAACTTCGCTTTCAGTCCGTCACCATCTACCAATAAGGGATCGCCGCTGCGGAGCTTGACGTTTCTTTCTTTTTTCCCTTTAAAGCAGTCGAGTACTACGTCTTTGTGTGTAAGTTGCACAGTGACTTCTATAGGTTCAGAATAAATCGCACTGTCGTACATCCTATTTGAATTAGGTAAATCAATGTCAGCAAACAGATTGTTGTTGGTATGCATGAATAGCGACTGCTTGGCTCTTGTCATGCCGACATAGATCTTTCTGCATGTCTCATCGCTGAGCGTGTTGGCCTTGTTGAGCAACATGTGGACGGTGTCAAATTCGCGCCCTTTCGCCTTGTGGATGGTAGATACAAAAACGGTTTCCGCCTCATCGTCGTAAAAATCCTCATAATGTGATTCCTTCACGAACTCACAAAGGTCAGACTTGAATTTAGCTTTGTTGATTCGCTCAAAATCAGCCATGAAGTTAAGCACGTTTTCCATGCAGCGGCTGTCTTTGTATTCCATCATTGTCTTTTCCTTCGCCCGTTGCCAAAGCGTGTCGCTGATGAAAGGAGAGGAGGAACCGGTTTCTATCGTTTTCAGGAAATAGCGGACCTCCATGAGGTTGTAGAAACTGAAACTATCCGTTGACTGTATGAGCTTGGCACGAATGCCTTCCTTGACCATCAAACCTTGTACTCGCAGGGCTTCCTCGTTGGTCTGTGTCAGAACGCAAGCCCTCCCTATCTTGTAGGTTTTCTTGATGTGCTCGACCACGGGTATTTCAAGGTTGGGACTTGCATAATCGAAGCACATCACTTCGCCACCTTTGCGGATGGCGTTAATGGGTATCGATTTCATGCGTTTGTGGATTTTTCTGACAAAGGCATTGGCGAAATCCACAATGCAACTTCCACTCCGGTAATTGTCCACCATTTCATAAAACGCGGCTCCGTGGTCAGAAATCAAAGAGCGGAAATAATCGGAGTTGGAGTCGCGCCATTCGTAGATGTTCTGGTCATCGTCGCCCACGGCAATGACACGCATGTCTTCGTTCCGTTCCATCAGGGCTTTCACGAGAGAGAACTCATCTTCATTCATATCTTGTGCCTCATCGATGACCAGCACTGCCTTGGCGATTTTCCCGTTTTCCACTTCACCGTTCTTGATCATCTCGGCGGCCTTTCGTACCACGTCTTTCGAGTCTTCCAAATTGCCGATTTTCCCCATCAGGTCGAAGCAGTAGGAATGAAAGGTCTTGATTTCGACGAAATGAGCCGCATTGCCGATGAGGGCGAGAAGACGTTTCTTGAACTCAGTAGCCGCAGCACGCGAGAAAGTCAGCATGAGCAACTGCTCGTGCTTCACGTCTTCCATGAGCAGCAGGGAAGCTAATTTGTGTACCAGAACTTTGGTTTTGCCGCTTCCGGGTCCCGCCGCCACCACGATGTATTTTGATTCTTTGTCGTTGATGATTTTCAACTGAATCGGCGACAGCTCGCCAAAAATCTGTTTGTATTTCTCGGGAGAGATGTTTTTGTCGATTTCAATGAGCCTTTCTCCCTCAAAATACTTGGAAATGAACTTCTTGAAATCCATACTGAAATAATCATGCACGAATCCCAATGCGGCGGCATAGTTCTTTACCATGAGTTTTGCATATTCGCCCACGATGTGAATTTGACGCACCTTCTGCTTGTAAAATTCATTCAACAATTGGTAGTCGTCGTTTTTATACCTCATCTTGTTGTCGGCAACGCGCTTGATTTCCATGGCATTGTACAAAACCATGAAACCGCCCTCTAACTTCATCGCGCCGATTTTCGAAAGATAAAGCAAAGATTCTTCCACATCAGTCAAGGAGGTGCTTTTGCCGTCGAAATCAAAGGTAAGTTGCGCTTGATAAGCCTTTTGCAAGCCCAAAAGTGAAAACGTGACCGGTTTCTCTTCGGCATCCGACAGTTGTTTCTCGGCTTTTTCATAAAGGAAATCGATGATGAAACGGCACAAATCGATCCTTTTCAACACCTTGTCGCGAATTTTGTCCCTATCGAAACAAGGTGTCATAATGATGCTGTCCGTTTGGTTTCCTCTTTCCTGAAAGAGATAGTTTTTGAGTTTCAGAAAATACAGTATCGTCTTGATGTTCTTGACGGTAGATCCTGAAATGCCTTTGTCTAAAGCTCTCTCGTTCAACTCTTTCATATTTATTTCAGTTTGGTTTTCCGGGAAAACCGACAGCAGGAAAGTCTCCAATCGTGCAAATTTATCCAAAGTCAACTTCGACTTATGTTGCGTGTCCGATTCCAAAATGAAAGCCGACAAGTCTTGTTCATCAGCGAGAATTCCTTCTTGCCGCATGGCATTTACCGCATTGATCACGTCTTCTTTCGAAAGGCCAAGGATGTCGGCGAGATAGTCCACCCTCGATTCGGCATCACTATCGGTAGCCGTAGCAATGCTACGGCTTGAGATCAACGACTTGATGATTCGTACTGCGTTACGTCTTTCTTGTTCTTCAAAAAGATGCGAATGGATCAGGCGTTCATGTGCTTCATTCATGTCTTTCACGCGGATACTGGTGGCATATACGTGAGGGATGTTATCGCCCCGTTTCACGTATCCGGCTGTTTCTAAGGCGGCAATAGCCGTCTTTACTCGGGTCTCCATCTCGCTTACCGAATCGTCCCAACCGGCTTGACGAGCAATTTCCAAAGCCGAGCAGCACACGCTGGGTCGGCGTTTTGTCAGGTCTTTGACGGCTTTCCACACCTGCTGGATTTCGCCCATGCTCAGCTTGGTCTGATTCAAAAGGATGAAGTGCTTGTCCAAGTCGCTTTCATTGTACAGGATGAAGCATTTGGCCTGTGAGTTCGGGTCACGACCGGCGCGACCGGCTTCCTGCACGTAGTTTTCAAGTGAATCGGAGATGTCGTAATGAACCACCAAACCGATATTCGACTTATCCACACCCATTCCGAAAGCGGAGGTAGCAACAATAATCCGGACCTTGTCGTCAATGAAGTCGTTTTGGTTTTTGATTTTTTCGTTGGCATCCATCTTGCCGTTGAAAGGTCGTGCGGGATATCCGTCGCTGGACAGTTTCTCGGCAAGCAGGATAGAGCGGCGTGTCCTTGAAACGTAAACGATAGTCGGGCAATCGTGAGCGGAAATCAGATTGCGCAGCAGGTTGTATTTTTCTTCGTCAGTCTCAACATATTGCACGACATACTGGAGGTTTTTCCGTGTGGACGACGTGGCAAACAGTTTCATGTCTAAATGCAGCTTCGATTTGAAATAATCGCAAATGTCCGTGACGACCTTGGGCTTGGCCGTTGCAGTGAAGCAAGATACGGGAATGGGTCTTTTTTGATGTTTTTTCTCCTGAAGCGCACGGATGAAATCAGCGATATACAGGTAGTCAACGCGGAAGTCCTGCCCCCAAGCCGAAAAGCAATGCGCTTCGTCAATCACAAAACGCACCACGTTGCGCGAGAGCAAGATTTTCTCAAGGGTCTTCGACCGGAGCATTTCTGGTGCGATATACAACAGGGAAGCGGAGCCGTTCTGGACGCGGTTGACGGCATCGGCGCGTGTAATGGGATCAAGCAGGCCGTTGATGGTCACGGCTTCAGTGATGCCTTTTTGAAAAAGGTTATCGACTTGGTCTTTCATCAGCGACTGAAGTGGCGAGATGACCACTGTCAGTCCGTGTGCATTTTGACCCGCCATCAGCGCGGGTAGCTGAAAGGTCAAGGACTTGCCACCGCCTGTGGGAAAAATGACTAACATCGAATCGCCGTCAACGGCCGCCTGCACCGCTTGCTCTTGCAACGATTCTCCTTCAAAAACGCGAAACCGTTCGTATCCGAAATAACGTTTCAGTCCGTCGTGAATGTTGAAGTGTGACTTGCAGTAGGGGCACATCTCGGCACATGGCGTGTTTTGAAGAAAGCGGATGATGTTTTCAATCTTGGGATAATTTTTCATCAGCCAAAACGGGGTTACTGAGTGACGGTCGTCCACCGAAATCAAAGCCAAGGAATAAGCTAACTCCATAGGATAATGCTTGACAAGCATTTGAATGTCGGCATTTTCACAGAATAGCCCCTTACATGCTTGCTTGATCAGCTCGCTGATTTCGGGAAGCGGATGACAGAATCCGACAAAATCAAAGAACCCCTTAAATTCCTCTTCACGGCACAAAAGGTTGTAATAAATCCATTGGAAAGGGGGTGTAAGTTGCTTGAAAGCCTCAACCTCATCTTGGAAAAGCATCATTGCTTTCTTGCAGTCGTTCACCGGATTGTTACATTCGTCCGCTTGCAGCTTGTCGTCTTTCAGCAAAGCATGATAAGGTTTCTTGGGGAACAACAAAGGCGACAAATACAAGGTATCGATGATGCAGTACTCTGAAAACGAGGTAAGTCCGTTTGCCAAATACTTGAGGTCGTGATGAATGACGTTATGACCGCAAAGGCAATCGGAATCGGCGATAAAACGGAAGAAATCTTCTTTTCTTGGCGAGTGGAACACGGTTCCATCGTCTTTCACCGCACCGAGATCAAGGATTTTCTTTTCGGTGAACGAAATTTCCGCATCGATAAAGACCAACTGCCCTTTCATGCCACAAAAATAAAAAAATCAAGCATTCAGCCCAACTATTGGCAAGTCATTCGCAAAAACAGTCTTGTTGTCGGGAACGCTATCAGCTTTTTCGTTCACATCACCTATCCCATTCGGACGAATCTTCCGTCTATCTCCATGGGAATACACGTACTTCTATCGGTTTGAAAGCAGAATTTCAAATCTTCATGAAATCCTAAGGATAGCAGACGTTTCACATGGAAACAATCCAAAAGGTTGGCAAAAATATCATGGGCACTATTGCGATAAAAACGCTCCAGCAAAAAGCCCAAATCGTCCCATTCGACTGGGGTCTTTTCTTTCAGCAGGTGAAGCAACATGCCGGCGCAAAGACCATCGTCCATCGAAAACTTGCCTTCCGTTCCCGAACAGACAATCACGACATCCTTGTCTTTCCCGACGAGGAAATCCGCCACGGCGGAAGCGTTTCTGAGACAAGCCAATACGATTCTATCAGTGCCTTGCACGTTTCGGATGGCGTTGGTGCCGTTGGTGGTAGTAATGATGATGTCCTTTCCTGCAACGAGTGGTCTCTTGTATTCCAAAGGCGAGTTTCCAAAATCGAAACCGTCTATTTTCAAGGCATGACGTTCGCCTCCTTTTAATGTGCAGGCAGGATCCGAGGTCTTGAAAACGGTTTCAGCCTCTTCTATGGTCGTGACAGGCAGCACCGATCGCGCCCCGTTGTCCAAGGCAGTGGTCATGACCGAGGTCGCCCGCAGCACGTCGATGACGACAGCAATCCTGTCGCTGCAATCGATTTTCACGCCGCTTTGCGCCGTGCCAACTACCTGAACTCTCATTGACACAAAGTATTAGAAACCCAAAGAGATGTCAAGTCCCTTGGCGGTCTTCACCAAGTCGCTGTCGATGGTGACCAAGTTGGGCTTGGCGATGGCTTCTTTCAGCGGTACGGTAATCAGGTCGGGATGATGGTAAGCCACCATCTGTCCAAACTGTTGGTTGAGCACCATCTCGAAAGCTTTTACCCCAAATTCGGCCGATAGCACACGGTCGTAGGCAATCGGGATGCCTCCACGCTGCAAGTGGCCCAGGATGGTTTCGCGCATGTCGTGAGAGAAACCGGCGGCTTTCAGTTGACCAATCAAGGCGCGACCTATGCCTCCCAATTTCTTGTTTTCGTAGCCCACTTCGGTGCTCAGTTCATAAACCTGCTGACCGTCCTTGGGGCGAGCCCCTTCCGAGGCCACTACCACGGCAAAGCCACGGTCGCGGGAGAAACGGCTCTCCAATTTCTCCCTAACAATGTTGATGTCGTAAGGAAATTCGGGAAGGAGGCAGACCTCGGCACCCCCCGCTATGGCTGAATGAAGTGCTATCCAACCCGCATCGCGCCCCATCACTTCTAAGACGAAAACACGGTTGTGGCTGGCCGCTGTGGTGACGAGCTTGTCAACGGCTTCGGTGGCAATCTGCACGGCGGTCTGGAAACCGAAGGTGCATTCCGTCGAGGACAAGTCATTGTCGATGGTCTTGGGCACTCCGATAATGTTCAGCCCTTTTTCGAACAGTTTCTGCGAGATGCGTTGCGAGCCGTCGCCGCCAATGTTGATGACGGCATCGATGCCCATGTATTGCAGTTTTCGTATCATCTCGTCGGAACGATCTACAGAGGTCCAAGTGCCGTCGTTGTTTTTCACCGGCCAGTTGAACGGGCCGCCTTTGTTGGTCGTCTCAATGATGGTGCCGCCGCGGAAGTGTATGCCACGCACCACTTCAGGTGTCAGCCGCACTACTTCAGTAGGCTCCCATAGGATGCCGTTGAAAGCCTGTATGCTGCCTAACACTTCCCAATCGGATTCCTGAGCGGCACGCTTGACAATCGCACGAATGACAGCGTTCAGTCCGGGACAATCGCCACCACCGGTTAATACTAATAGTCTTTTCATGGTTTGTTTATTGTTATTTATTCAATTCTATTGTTCCAGTATGTGTTTAAACAGGGTTAATGCCAGCTTTCATTGTCAACCAAGGTTCGTCATCAAAACGGACTTCGCCTTCTTCCAACATCTGCTGCGCCATTTCACCGGCCATGCTCTCATCTTCAGCCTCCACTGTGATGATTTTATAGGTCGTTCGATATGCTTTGAATGTGTATTTCATTGTGTCAGAGATAATAATATTTTGGCAAATTTGCTTGTTTTTGTTTAACAAGATGGATAAAACTCGATAAATCGTGGATTTCAATTAGCATTCTTACAGGTCTTTTTCCATTGCATCAAATTCGCTAATATAAAGAATTTTTTTTACCACAGACACAATCTTCAACTTCATAACTTATGTCAATACAAGCCTCCCCTGCTTTGGCATAACTAACAAACAAAACAGTTGCATTATGAACTCGATCGTCCAAGTCACAGTACCAGTATATGATATCACCTTCATTAAATCTCGGTTTTCCTTCCATACTATTATTTATTAAAAACGCAATTCCTATGCCATTCGAGAAACGCTGGATTTATATCGTATTTTCGTGTTGTAGCCAACGATTTCTCTTTTATAGGAATAAAAAAATTCTCATAATAATCCTTCCCCATGTTGGCCTGTAATCGCGCAGAGAAAATCACCTTGTTTTCATCATTAAAACTAACAAAACCTTGATCAAAAGCCTTGTCATATAGGGACGAAAGGCATATCCCATTTCTTGGATTAAGGCGTTCATTCTTGTTTTCCGACCATGGGATAATATGGCTTGCAACTAATAATTCAGGAATATCGATGCCTGTCGAAGCACATTTTCCATCATAATTGGCTAATACAATTTGACGAAACACATTTTGGTTGACACGGATTTTGACCTGACCAATCTTTGAATCACCAACAGTAGAAGAAATATCTTTAAGAATTCTATCATATTTTTGTTCAACATTTGTTCCCTCATATTGTGCTAAAATTGTTTCACTCTCAAAAAGTAAACGTTCCCTGTCGTGGATAAATTCATCCCAATATTCTCGACATTTATTCCCTCCATGGCTCATTCCCACAATGCCTCTTTGTTTTAATAAGGGATCTTGAGAAGCGTAATTGACAAGACGAAGCGCAACAGCATTAGGCGTTCTTCCGATAATTTGTGCAAGTTTAACTACTTCGGGATTACGGCTATCCATTTTTCCAAATGGCAGTTTAAGGTATAAATTAAGCACCAAAATCATCTCATTTCTTGTCCATAGATTTACTGCCATCTCGTTATTCTGTTAGTTGTGTTGAGGATCAATAATTTCATTAACAGGAGTTTTCTCTGACAATAAATGCCAGAAATAATTTCCTTTCGGTCAACATTATGGCTGATTGCTCCATGATGCAAATATTGGCTTAACACGGCCAGCATGTTCTCGTATGAGGTCTCCCCATAAATTCACTCCGTGCTGTTTGTCCATCTCCTCGGGGAAGTCCGACAACCGTATTTCTTCTATTTGCTTGTTTTTCGCCATGTTCTGAACAATACTATTTGTAAAAGCCATGTAATGGCTGGATAATTATTTCTGTTAGTTGTTGGCCATTATCAAACATATAGGTTGCCAATGGCCAACAGCCAAAGGCTAACCCTTCACATTCAGCGCAATCTGCAATTCGTCCAATTGCTCTTGAGCAATCGGGGCGGGCGATCCGCTCATCACGTCGCGACCGGAGTTGTTCTTCGGGAAAGCGATGAAGTCGCGGATGGAGTCGGCACCGCCGAACAAGGAGCAGAGCCTGTCGAAGCCGAAAGCCAATCCGGCATGAGGCGGTGCGCCATACTCGAAAGCACCCATCAGGAAGCCGAACTGTTCCTGAGCTTTTTCGTTGGTGAAACCGAGGGTGTGGAACATCTTGTTCTGCAAATCGCGGTTGTGGATACGGATAGAGCCGCCGCCAACCTCAACGCCGTTCATCACGATGTCATAAGCATTGGCGCGGATGTCGCCCCATTTCGAAGGGTCGTCGATAAGTGCCTCGTCTTCGGGTTTGGGCGCGGTAAACGGATGGTGCATGGCATAAAAGCGTTGCGTTTCTTCGTCCCATTCCAACAGCGGGAAGTCTATGACCCACAAGGGGGCGTACTCGTCGGGTTTGCGCAGTCCGAGCTGATTGCCCATCTCAAGACGCAGTTCGTTGAGCTGCTTGCGGGTTTTCATCGCTTCGCCACAGAGGATGAGCATCAGGTCGCCCGGCTTGGCGTTGAATGTATCAGCAATACGTTTCAAGTCGTCGGGGGTGTAGAACTTGTCCACTGATGATTTTAAAGTGCCATCGCCGTTGTACTTGATGTAAACCATGCCGCCTGCCCCCACCTGCGGACGTTTGACAAACTCTGTCAGGGCATCGAGTTGCTTGCGGGTGTATTCCGAACAGCCTTCGGCGCAGATGCCGACAACGAGTTCCGCATTGTCGAACAAGCTGAAGCCCTTGCCTTGGGCTACCTCATTCAACTCGACGAATTTCATGCCGAAGCGGATATCGGGTTTGTCGGAGCCGTAGTATTTCATGGCATCGTGCCAAGTCATGCGGGGGAAATCGCCAAACTCGATTCCTTTCATTTCTTTAAAGAGGTGTTTGGCCAAACCCTCGAAGGTGTTGAGTACGTCTTCCTGTTCGACAAACGACATCTCGCAGTCGATTTGAGTAAATTCGGGCTGACGGTCGGCACGCAGGTCTTCGTCGCGGAAACAGCGCACGATTTGGAAGTAACGGTCCATGCCGGCCACCATGAGTAGCTGTTTGTATTGCTGCGGACTTTGCGGCAAGGCGTAAAATTCGCCGGGATTCATGCGTGAGGGCACCACGAAGTCGCGGGCACCTTCAGGGGTAGATTTGATGAGCATGGGAGTCTCTATTTCCAAGAAATTCTGGCTGCTCAGGTAATTGCGCACCAACATGGCCATGCGGTGGCGCAGCTCGATGTTGCTACGGACGGGGTTGCGCCTCAAATCGAGATAGCGGTATTTCATGCGCAGGTCGTCGCCGCCGTCGCTCACATCCTCGATGGTGAAAGGCGGGGTCTTGCTTGTGTTAAGCAAAGTGAAGCGCGACACACGCAACTCGATTTCGCCAGTTGGCATATTCGGGTTCTTCGACTCGCGTTCGATGACGGTTCCTTGTACTTGGACGACGTACTCACGGCCAAAGGAGCGTGCTTCTTCCATCAGTTTGGGGTCGTTTAAGCCTTCTTGCAGAAACAATTGCGTGATGCCGTAACGGTCGCGAAGGTCAATCCAGACCAGCGAGCCCTTGTCGCGAATGCGTTGCACCCAGCCGGCCAAAGTTACTTCCTTGCCGACATCCGAAAGGCGAAGCTCGCCACATGTATGCGTTCTAAACATGGTAGTTCTTGTTTTAAGATTGATTTGCAAAAATAGCGAAAAATTTTAGAAGCTGTTTTGAATTATTTTTGAGCTTATTTGATAGTCGGTTTTTGAGATCCTTTTGCTTGTGGTCGAGTGTGGAATGGACGGGCTATTCTACCGATAGGAATGGGGAAAGGACTTCCCGTGCGCATCAAGTCAGCAAAAAAGCCACCCGAAACGGCTTGCTTCGGATGGCTTCAAATCGGATAAGTGCCCGATATTTAGTGGATTACCATGCAAAGAGCGGGTATTCCTTCATCATCTTGTTGACTTCGGTCTTCACAGCGTTGATCTTGGCTTCGGGAGCGGTCTTGGTGGCCACATCGATGTGGGAGATCACGTCGTCGATCAAGTCAACGATGAGCGGCATCTTGTCGGCTTTCAAGCCACGAGTGGTGATGGCAGGAGTGCCCACGCGCAGTCCCGAAGTGAGGAATGGCGAGCGGCTGTCGAACGGCACCATGTTCTTGTTGACGGTGATGTCGGCAAGGACGAGGGTGTTTTCAACCATTTTGCCGGTGACTTCCGGGAACTTGGAGCGCAGGTCGATGAGCATGGAGTGGTTGTCGGTGCCGCCTGAGATGACGTGGTAGCCTTTATCCATAAAGACCTTTGACATGACGGTAGCATTTTCCTTCACCTGAAGGACATACTGGAAGTATTCATCGGAGAGTGCTTCGCCGAAAGCAACGGCTTTAGAAGCGATGACATGTTCAAGCGGTCCGCCTTGGATACCGGGGAACACCGCGCTGTTGATCAGGGCTGACATCATCTTCACTTCGCCCTTTGGCGTGGTGCGGCCTTCCGGATCGGGGAAGTCTTCGCGCATCAGAATCATGCCGCCACGGGGTCCACGGAGGGTCTTGTGCGTTGTTGTGGTGATGATATGGCAGTAGTCCAACGGGTCGTTGAGCAAACCACGGGCAATCAGTCCGGCGGGGTGCGACACGTCGGCCATCAGGATCGCACCGACTTGGTCGGCGATGTCGCGCATGCGTTCGTAGTCCCAGTCGCGCGAATAGGCGGAGGCGCCTGCCACGATGAGTTTGGGCTTGCATTCCAATGCGATTTTTTCCATCTCGTCGTAGTCAACCGTTCCGGTTTCCTTGCCAACGTGATAAGCCACCGGTTTGTAAAGCATACCTGAGGCATTCACCGGGCTGCCGTGCGAAAGGTGACCGCCGTGTGAAAGGTCGAGACCCATGAAGGTGTCGCCGGGTTGCAGAATAGCCTGCATGACAGCCATGTTAGCTTGTGCGCCCGAGTGGGGCTGCACATTGGCGAAACGCGCACCGAATAACTCACATGCACGGTCGATGGCGATTTGTTCGCTCTGGTCAACAATCTGACAGCCACCGTAATAACGCTTTCCGGGATAGCCTTCGGCGTATTTGTTGGTCATGACCGAACCCATGGCTTCCAAAACTTGATCGCTGACAAAGTTTTCTGAGGCAATCAGCTCGATGCCAAACATCTGACGTTCCTTTTCTTGACGGATCAGATCAAAGATTTTTTCGTCTCTCTTCATGATTATATACGTTTGATTTATTATTACTTTTACTTTTGTGCGAAAATTTTTGCAAAAATGCAAAATTTTCCAATGTAAAACGCATAAATCCCAGGATTAATCATGGCGAAAGATCTGTTTGTCAATCTGGAAGAGCGAAAAGAGAGCTTCCAACGCCTTGTTTCAAAGAAAAATTCATTCCGCTGTAACTTTTTTTGCCTATCTTCGTCTTATCAAATATTGCTAAAAAGGATTTTGTGAACAGAAGCCAGTACAACGAATGTGTGAATCGCTATGCAGACGGAATTTTTCGTTTCGTTCTGTCGAACCTGCGCGATCGTGAACGGGCTTCCGATGTTGTGCAGGAAACGTTTGCAAAAGTGTGGGAACGTCGGGATGATGTGAGCTGGGAAAAATGTAAGGCCTATCTGTTTCAAACCGCCTACCATACCCTGATCGATGACATCCGGAAACAGAGCAAGGTGAACCGGATCGAGGACACAGACCGTATGGAGTCGCATAGTGTTTATACACCCTACCCCGATGTCCAGGAGGTGCTGCACAAGGCATTGGCGAAACTGCCCGAAATACAGCGGAGCGTTGTGCTGCTGCGTGATTACGAGGGCTATTCTTATCAAGAAATCGCTGAAATTGCAGGTTTAAGCGAATCCCAAGTGAAGGTGTATATTTTCAGGGCACGCACCGCTTTGAAAAAAGAATTGAAAAGTATTGATAATCTGATAGATGTAGGCTTATGAAAATCGACATGCACAACTACGAGTCCTATCTGCTTGATTATCAGGATGGGAAACTAAGCCAAGACGAAATAGAACAGTTGAGAGATTTCGTTTTGAGCCAAGGAATGGATTGGGACGCACTGAGCGAAGAATTACCGCAGCTTGAGGCTCCTGAAATGCATTTTGACGGAAAAGAAGCCCTGCTACAATCCGAAATTGCTCCGCTTGGCCCTGTCAACAAGAATAATTATGAGTCCTATTTCGTTGCCTATCACGAAGGATTGCTTGGCGAAGAAGAGCAGCGGCAAGTGCTCTGTTTTATCCATATCAACGATTCGTTGTCAGATGATTTCAAGCTGTTCGGGTTGTCACGGTTGAAACCCGATACCAATGAGGTCTTTCAAGGTAAGGAGTCGTTGAAGAAAGAAAGTCGGGTCATTCCGCTGTTTCGCAAAGTTGCTGCTGTTGCCGCCGCCATGGTGTTGCTTTTTGTCGCATTTTGGAGACGAAACGAATCTTTGCCTGTGCAGGAAATGGTTGCCGAACTGAAACCCATAGAAGCGGTTCAAATCGTGTCGATGGAACCTGAAATGGACATCCCGACGGTCAAAATGCCCGCGGTACCGCAACAGATTGTTACAACACGCACACACCAGTCAGCTGCTGTTTCGGAAAGGTCTGAAATGTCGTTGTTAGCAGCTTTAGAGCCTGTTGCAGCGCAAGAAGCCACTCTCAGCAAGGATTATCTTATTGCCCATAATCTCGTCCCGGACATGCAGCTCTATCCCATGAATATGGATTACGCTTTTGCCGAATCCTTGATGGAAAATGATTTCGAGGAGGAGGCAACGGGATTCGGCTCTTTGATAGGTCGCGGCATCAGTCAGATCAGCAACGGGCGTTACGGCAGTGTGGGCGAGTTGTTTGGACGAGGCGTGCGCCGCGCCACACGACAGGTCATCAAGACCTCGGCCAAGGTGGTCATGACCGCTTACTACAAGACCGATTACCATATTGAAGAAGCCAAGGGAAGATGGCAGGAAAAGCTGGATCGGGAAAACAGGAAATAGTTTTTCTTGCTACAATCCGCCTGCTTGTAAAAAACTTGCCATATACAAAGGAAAATAGAGAACGTTGTCTTCTTGCAATAGATTGAACTTGCTGAATACCATTACTTTGCCAATCTGGTTGTGCTGTTCCGCCAATACCGTATCCACTGATGCGTGTCGTCGATATTCGTTCCCCGATTTGACTTCCACTATGGTAACGCGGTTGTTTTCCGCCAATACGAAATCCAATTCCTGTCGGCTTTTGCGGTCGTAGTAATGAAGATGATATCCGTGCTTGCGTAATTCGGCGGCAACAAAGTTCTCTGTCAATGCGCCTTCGTTGATGTCGAGTTCGCCCTTTAGCACCTTCAGTTGAATGTCATCATTCCACATGGCACAAAGTAATCCGGTATCAAGGAGGTAAACCTTGAAAAGACTTCTGTTTTCTTCTTGTTCAAACGGTAAGTTCAACGCATGTAGATTGTAGGAAAAGTAAGCCACCCCGGCGTCTTCCAACCAAGTGGCGGTATCGGCATACTTTTGCATGGAAGCCGATTTTTCCATGCTCGACAGGATGAACCGCTTTTTTTGTTTGCTGAGTTCGGAAGGGATGGCGTCAAAGAAACGCTTTGCTTTCGTCCGTTGCTCCGCCGCGTATTTAGCGATGTCGTCTCGGTAACTTTGGATAATTTTCCGTTGTTGTGTCAAGGTGACTGCAAAGTCGGGATTGGAGATGTAGGTAAAAACCACTTGTGGCATACCCCCAACGATAAGATATTCACGATAGTATTTCATCATTTGTTCGTGAACGAAATCATCCACGGCTTTCTTTTCTGCCATGGAATGGCAAAGGCTTTTCATTACAGTGTCGTTGACCCCTCGCGCCCACAAAAACTCTTCAAAATCCATGGGAAACATTTCGATTTGTCGCTCAAAACCCACTGGAAAAGAAGATACTTCTTTGTAATTGATGCCCAATAACGATCCCGACTCGATGTAATCATAAAAACCGTCTTCTACCAAAAACTTGATGGCGGTACGGGCGTTCGGGCAACTCTGTATTTCGTCAAAAAAGACTAAGGTTTTTCCTTGTACAAAAGGACCGTAACCCATCAGCGACAATTTTCCGATGATCGTCTTTGTGTCGCGCTTACCGTCAAAAGCCAGTCGGGCTTCTGGATCCATTTCAAAGTTGATTTCTACAAAGTTCGCATAGTTTTCTTTGGCAAAAGCACGTACAACGGTCGTTTTACCCACTTGTCGGGCGCCTTTGATCAATATGGCTTCTTTGTGAGTCCTATTCTTCCATTCATTTAAAATGTTGATAATCTTTCGTTTAAATATCATAATAGTAACTTTTTGCAGGGTTTGTGCTGCAAATATAGTAACTTTTTGCAGGTGAAACGGATGGTTTACGGTAACTTTTTGCAGAAATCATTCAAACATCGGATTCCGAAAACAGGCTGTCCGTTCATTTCTTTGGGGGTAAAAGTGATGTGTTTTGTCACGCCCGGTTCCAAATCGAAGAAATTGTCGGAAAAAGCGCCCTGTCCTGATAGGCAATGCAGTTGTACGTCCTTGGCAAGCATGTCGGAACTCACATCGATGCCGATGCCCCCTTCCTCTGCCGTGATTTTCAGGGTAGGATGAGCCTCGGGCAGTTTCAAGTCTTTGGGATGGGCCATGTAGCCATATCGTTCAGCCAAAACAGAATCGCCTTCCGAGAGTTCCAATTTGACATATCCCTTGTCGTTTCCAATCTTTTCCCATCCCACAAGAAGGTCTTCAACAGGGAACTTTTTGTTTTGGTTTTCAAAGAGATGTATAGGCATTTCCTGTTCATGCCAGATTTTTCCGGAAAAGTCTTTTAGGCTGATTTTCAGTTTGCCATCGATGTTACGCCGCAAGTCGGAAGTAATGCTGACGGCATCGCCTTTCGTATCCATAGAGAGGAGTACGGGGGCGAACAAGGTTTTCAGGTGGTACTGAAGGGCTTTCTTGTTGCCGTAATGGTCGATGGAAGACCATGATACTACCGGCCATGAATCGTTCAGTTGCCAGTACAAGGTGCCCATGTTGCGGGGCTTGGCGGTTCGGTGTGCTTCAATGGCGATGCCCATTCCGTAGGCTTGCGACAATTGGCTCATATAGACATAGTCTTCAAAATCAGTGGGGTAGGGGTAATAGCGACGGATGAAATCGTCGATCTGCCTTGTGCCGCGGACGTGTTTCTGGTGGGCGGCAATCAGTTCACTGTCCTTTGACAGCTTGGCATTAGGGTCGAGCATTTGCAGGGTGTTGATGTCGGGATAGGCTTGGTAGCCGTATTCGCTGTTGAACCGTCCCACTTTGTCGCGATAGGCTTCGTAAGGCATTTCGCTCCACCAAACGCCCCAGTAATGCACATCGCCTTGGGTCAGACTTTCGGGTCGTCCCCATCCTTTTGAAGGCGAGCTGGGCCAATAGGGGTGAGTGCCGTCGCTTTCGGCGACAACTGTTGCAAGCAAATTCTCGAAAAGGGTGTCGTAACCGGCTTTCATCGCCCTGTCGTCGGCTTCGGACCAGCCCATAGCCTGCTGCCAGCCCCAGTTGTAGTAGCCTTCCGATACCTCGTTGTTGCCGCACCATAAGGCTAAGGAAGGGTGCGAAGCCAAGCGCTTCACTTGCTCACGGGCTTCGGCTTCTACGTTATTCAAAAAGGCGCTGTCGTACGGGTAAAGGGTTCCGGCAAACATAAAATCCTGCCACACCAAAATGCCGAGGCTGTCGCAAAGATCAAAGAAATAGTCGAATGGGTAAATGCCGCCTCCCCATACGCGCAGCATGTTGAAATGCGCATCTTTGGCATCGGCGAGCAGGGCGCAATCGGCATCACGGCGCATCCACGAGGTGAAGTTATCCTGAGGGATGTAGTTTGCACCCTTGGCATACATGGGCACTCCGTTGATTTTGAAATAAAAAGCCCTTCCAATGCTGTCGGGTTCATCGATCAGCTCAAAAGTCTTGATGCCTGTCTTTATCGTTTGGGAATCCAATAGACGGTTGCCTTGCACCAAACGCACCTCGAAGTTGTAGAGAGGTTGCCCGCCCATCGCGTTCGGCCACCACAATTCCGGGTTGTCCATTGTAAAAGGCAGTTCGATATGGTTTTCCGATTCGTGGAGAGTGACCTGTTCTTCTTTGAGAACCGCCTTGTTGCCAAGCAGTTGTAGGGTTGCGGATTGTGGTTGGTTTGTTGTGGATAATATATCCATTGTCAGCCGCATATCCGATTGATTTTCAGCTATTCTATCGGTAAGAATGCTGGCATTGGCAATGCGTGCTTTCGACCATCCCACAAGTTTGACGGGCTTCCAAAGTCCCACGTTCTTGTATTTTGGCGCCCAGTCCCAGCCGTGCTGGTAGGCGGCTTTGCGGCTGACGGCATAGCGCTCTGGAAATTTCGGATTTGCCTGTTCGTACAAGGCGGTTTGCACGCTGTCGTAAGGCGGAAAATCGACTTCCAGAATATTGCCACTGTCGCGGAGTGTTGCAGGCAAGATCCATCTGCGAAACATGTTGTCGGCAGCCAGTATTTTTTCACCGTTCAGTGTGACGGTCGCATAGGTGTCGATGCCTTCAAAAACCAAGTCGATACGTTCTCTCTGACGCATTTCGGGGCTGAGATCGAAACGCAAGGCATAATGCCAAGGATGAGCGGAAATCCACTGCAACTCAGGTTCCACCGTGCCGAGGTAGGGATGCGGAATGCGACCGGCATCGAACAAGTCGGTTTGCACGATGGAGGGTGCTGTTACTTTTAGGCGGATATCCAAAGTGTCGGAGCTTAGCTCCCATCCTGCCGAAAGCGGCTGCATGACCACGTTAGGTGTCGATTGCTCTTGTTGACAGGATGCAAGACCGAGCAATAGTGCGATGAGAGAGATGACGGATTTTTTCATGATTTTTAGGCTGTTGGCAGGCGGTTTATGGATTGATCATTTTTTCCATCTCATAAATCAGTTCTTTGTTGGATTCCAACCAAACCATTTGCGCGCCGGTAGGATCGGTTTGCTTGGGATAAAGCGTGTCGTTGTTTCGCGATACATGGTGCGATAGCGAGGCGTGGCAGTTTGTAACGCCTGTTGCAGCGATGATATCCATGATGTTGCCGATATTAATGCCTCCTCCTGCCATGATAGCGATTTGTGCGCCAAAGCGTTGCTGCATCTCGGCGATTTGCGCCATGCCTTCAAGAGCAGAGGGTTGGCCACCAGAGGTCAGCACCTTGTCAAACCCCATGTCGATGAGGGCTGTCATGGCTTCCATGGGATGTGGGCAGGCATCGATGGCGCGGTGAAAAGAGAACTTCATCCCTTCTCCAGCCTGCATTAAGGCTTGCAGTGTGCCGCAGTCGGGCATGCCGTTTTTGTCGAGAGCGCCGATAACGACACCTTCAAACCCCAATTTCTTGCACAGCATGATGTCGTTGACCATGATCTCAGTTTCTTCTGCATTGTAAATATAATTTCCCGGACGTGGTCGAATCAGCACTCTGACAGGGATAAACGCGATGTCGGCAGCCTTGGCGAGCGTTCCGAACGAAGGGGTCAGGCCGCCCACTTCCAACGACTCGCAGAGTTCAACACATTGTGCACAGCCCTCCATGGCGTTTCGTAACGAGGCAATGCCATTGGCGCATATTTCCAAACGTATCATTTTGAACAGATTAAAATTTCGACAAAAATAGCGTTTTTTCAGAAGATTCCGCCTTTCTTTCTCCGCAAGAAGGATAATAGGATCTGCCACTCATTTTTATCCTAAATGTCGAAAATCTTTAACACGTTGAAGATTTTAAGGCTAATTTCTTCATTTGAATGACGATTTTTGAAGTTTTTTATCGTGATGGGACATGGAAAGGCATTTGAAAAATCAGCCTGTACGACTTTTCTTGCTGGCGTTTTGCTTTGATCGGTAGGTGAGCAAAGATAGCATACATTAGTGCTCATCGTCAAAAAAATCGTGTTATTTTCTTATTGCAGTTTGATTTTGAATAGTTACTTAATATTATAGCTGCGATAAAGAGGGGCTTTCCTCGGGGCGGGTGCTTCTGCATCCGGCAAACCGGTGACATAAGGATTGTCATCATGCTGAACTTTGTTTTTATCGGTTTCTGTTTATGAAACGGCATGATATACGGCAACACCTGCGAGGATAAGAATGCCGATGGCGATGACCCCCAATAGAATCAGCCCCCATTTGACGAATCCTATGACTTTGGCCATAAAAATGCTGTGTTCTCTAACGTAAGATTGAATCAAGTTCAGAATGCCGGTTCCGGTCAATAAAATATCGTCGAGCCATCCGATACCGGGGATGACATCGGGCAACAATGTCAACCGGCGAAACCAGGTAAAGCACACTGGCAGCTACCTAAATCCACGCACCGACGTGCGAAACATTCTTTTTTACTATTTCTTCTGTCATGATAATTTGTTATTAGTGTGTTACATCACTGATTGTTCGGCAAAATAAGCTCTGCTTTTTAGGGAGGGGAAATAAAACCTGATGTATTTTGCAAGGTGTTTGAAAAAAGTGGACCAGTCGTATCATGCTACGAAACAGAGGCTGTTTTGACACGGTTACTGACACGTTTTTTCCTGTGGAACAGGAATCGTTCGGAAATCCAATGGCGTTTTTAGAGGTCTTGTAAAAGTTTTTTTCCGCTATTTGTAATATTTTTGCCATCGTTTTCACTCTAAACTCAATAACACGCGGCAAAGTTAGGGTGATAGGGTTATTGACTTGATTTTTAACGTTGCGAAAACTACTTCAAAACCATGCTTGTTTTACACGGTTTTGTTTTTCTCGTTGATTTCCAATTCAATAGTTGCGGCGGCATCGGCCACAAAGTTATGGTTCATGCAGATGGATATGCGGTGCAGCAGTTCCATGTCGATCACGGGTTTTTTCAGGGTGCGGCTCAGGTTGCCACGGTCGCAATATACACGTCGTGCCAACCATGCAATGCTGCGGTCTTGCCGTTTCAGCTCTGCTTTGATGTTGTTTCCGATGTGATAGCTTTCTTTCTCCATAAGCCGCTTTGCGTGCGGTTGCTCTCACTGTGGCAAGAAAAAAAGGTGTGGTTTTTCTTGCCGGGTTTCTGGGTATCGCCAAACACCCACACATACTGACAAGTTGTCCCACACCTGAGGCGTGAAACATTTACTTGTAACCATAGTATGTGCTTTTCTTTATTGGCGATTTTAGAAACCACAAGGCAACAGCAAACGCTTGGTTTTAATATGTCATTTTATCTTCTTTTCCGTATCTGTTTGTAATGTTGCCACAAGAATAAGGTTTTTCGGCTTTTAATCCATGTTTTGTGCACCTTTTTTTTGTGGGCAACCCTCCATGCGAACGGTGTTTTCGGTTAATGTGGGGACGGTTTTCAGCAACCGCGAAAAAAATCCTACTTTTGCCGCATCAAACGAAAGGATGTGATTTTTCCGAAGAATTTTGAGCAAAAGATCGGTTTCATTTCGATACGCGACATGCTTAGTGCGCACTGTATCAGTGAGATGGGCGTGGAGCGTGTGGACGATATGCGGTTTGTAACCGACATCGACCGCATTAACGAAAGTCTGGAGCAGACGGCGGAGTTTGTGCAGTTGCTGCAAAACGGGGTGCCGTTTCCGGTTCGCGACTACCACGATTTGCGTGATGAGTTTGAACGCATCCGCATCGAGGGCACTTTTATCGGCTTGGACCGGCTGTATGAGTTGAAGCCCTCGTTGAATGTGCTGGAGCAGGTGTTGCGTTTCCGAGATTCGGAGAATGCGGCGAACAGTCCTCGTCTTTCAGCATTGATGACGGATATTGTCATCGACAGAAAGCTCTTTTCGGAAGTCAACCGCCTTGTGGACGACAAAGGCGAAATGCCCGACAATGCCTCTCCCGAACTGATGACGATACGGCGCGACCTGATGCGCAAGCAGGGCGGCATGGAGAAACGCATCCGGCAAATCATGGCGGAGGCAAAAACAGCAGGATGGGTCGATCAGAAATCGGAAATCACCATCCGCAACGGACGCATGGTGATACCGGTCAAGGCGGGCGACAAACGCGCTTTGAAAGGGTTCATCCATGATGAATCGGCAACAGGGCAAACTGTGTATATCGAACCGAGTGAGATTGTCGAGACCTCCAACGAGATCAAGGAGTTGGAACATGCCGAGCGACGGGAAATCAACCGTATCTTGCTGGCGTTTACAAAGTTGTTGCGCCCCCTGCTGCCGGAATTGCAGAAGGCTTGGAGGCTGCTCGGAGCTTTGGATTTTATCCGTGCCAAGGCCTTGTTGTGCGGGGAGATGGATGCGGTGAAACCCGTTGTGAATGATGCAGCAGGGTTCAACTGGCGCAAGGCTAGGCATCCGCTGTTAGAGCAAAAACTGAAAAAGCAAAAAAGGGAGATCGTCCCACTTGACTTGATGCTCGACCAAGCCTCGCGCATTCTCGTCATTTCGGGTCCCAATGCCGGCGGTAAGTCGGTGTGTTTGAAAACCGCAGGATTAGTTCAATACATGCTACAATGCGGGTTGTGTGTGCCGATGAGTCCCGATTCGGAGTGTGGCATTTTTCATGATTTATTCATCGACATCGGTGATGAACAGTCGCTTGAAAACGATTTGAGCACCTACAGCTCTCACCTGCTGAACATGAAGACCCTGTTAGAACAGGTTGGAGAGCGTTCGTTTTTCCTCATCGACGAGTTTGGAACGGGTACTGAGCCGCAGTTGGGTGGAGCCATTGCCGAAGCCATACTGCTCGAACTCAACAGGAAGAAAGTGTTCGGCATGGTAACGACACACTATGCCAATCTGAAACTGCTGGCCGACAGCAACGATGGCATTGTCAACGGCGCCATGCTGTTCGACACCAAGTTCATGCAGCCCATGTATATTATGGTGACCGGCAAGCCGGGAAGCTCTTTTGCGTTTGAAATCGCCAAAAAGACAGGCTTTCCACAGTACATTCTTGATGCGGCTGCCAATATCACGGGGGCGCAGCATCTCCGTTTTGATCAGCAGCTCCAGCAGCTTGAAGTGGATAAGAAAAACATCCGCAAAAAAGAACGCGAATTACAGATTGCCGACAACTTGCTCAACGAGGTGGTCACAAAATACAAAGGATTGCTTGCCGAGCTGGAGGACAAGAAGAAACAGTATTTGCGCGATGCCGCCAACGAAGCCAAACAGCTCATCGAAAAAGCCAACAGCAGAATAGAACGTACCATACGTGAAATCAAGGAGGCTCAGGCGGAAAAGGAAAAGACCAAGGAGCTGCGTAAAGAACTGAAAACCACCAAGGATGAGATAGAAGCAGTGGCAGCCGAGCTGAACAAGGCCAATAAAACAGTGGTGCAAGAGGAGGTCGTGTTGAAACCGGGTGATACTGTTTGTATTGATGAGATGGAAGTGGTGGGCGAGGTGATTGCGGTGAGCGATACGGATGTCACCATACAGTTTGAGTCGGTGAAACTGCGTACTACGAGTGATAAAGTGCGCAAGGTGAGCCGTGCCGAAGGGCGCAAAGCCATCCGCAAGTGGCAGTCGGGATTGGCGGATGAACTCAACGCCAAGGCGGAGCATTTCGCCCTGACGTTAGATTTGAGGGGACAACGTGCCGATGAGGCTGTTGAGATGGTGGAACGCTATATTGACGAGGCAAGGTTGCTGAGTATCAAGGAAGTCGGTATCTTGCACGGCAAGGGTAACGGTGTGCTGCGGAAACTCGTACGTGAATACTTGAGCCATCAGCGTTTTATCGCGCGTTTCTGCGACGCTTCTCTTGAGACAGGAGGCAGCGGCATAACGAAAGTGTATTTCAAATAAGTAGGGCAATTATTAGCTTGCATATCGGACTGATGACTATAAATTGTGACCATGACAGTTTTTACCTTTATGTAAAGCTGTCATGGTCATCATTAGGGGTCATTGTAAAAACCCCGTGTCTTTTTTGCAGTTTAGTCTTTGACCTCCCATTCAACAAAGGTCTGTCGCAGGCTTCCTACGGCAATTTTGGTTTACTCTAAACCGTGCCAGTCGTCGGTAGCGTCAAAATCGATTTCTTTGCATTGGACGAGGATGTCGCAATTCGAGACTCGGTAATACGCATCGCCTTTTTGCTGTACCACGGAGATGCCTCGCCATGGGGAGTCGTAGCCGTCGCTATAGATCAGATAGTGCTTTACATACCCTTTCAGTATTTGCGATCTTTCATCTTGGCGGTTCGGATTCTTACGTACCCGGATCGTATAAGGCTTGTCAGGATTGTAGCCGTTTGCAGGTGTTGCACCCTTGAAGAAAGAGGCAACGAGATAAGGTCTTGCATAAGAGTCGTTTTCGCGAAAAAGCTCGTCCAATCGTCTTTTTACGATCATGAAGTTGGTTTCGGTATTGTTCAGCATGAGGCATTGCGCTCCTATGGCTTTATCGCGGCGATACATTTCCATGGCCACGAGTTGGAGGGCGATGCAGCTTTCGGGCGAAGAGCCTAATTCGTCTTGCAAGGCTTGAAATTCTTCGAATGTGGCGGGGATCTTCTCAATAGACATCTCTTTGCTGAAGGCCTTTGAGGTAGCGTTGCCGGCAGCCGATTCGATGGCTCTGCCAAGACCGCCCAATTGGGCGTGGACCGGGATGGTGCCGAGCGTAATCGCAAACGTCAACGCCATCGCCATGAGAGAGTTTGATTTTTTCATTTTAATTCGGATTTAAGTTATTGATCGATGGATTAAGATTCCTAAAACGATTCACCTTGCAAAAATAATATCTTTATCATCAAAAGGACAAAAAAATATTGATGCGATGGCCAAAGTCATAAAAATGGAGTTGGTGACCGGAAAAAGCACCTTTGACTTGAAATTTGGGAATCCGAAATACCCAGCCTTCAATCCCGCAATAAAAAAAGTCTTATTTTTGCATCCTAATCAAAGCTATCGATCGATGATTAATTTTATTGAAGAACTGAAATGGCGTGGCATGGTCCACAGCATGATGCCCGGTACGGAAGAACAGTTATTGAAAGAGATGACCACGGCTTATGTCGGCATTGACCCGACAGCGGATTCGTTGCACATCGGTCATTTGTGCGGCATTATGATGCTGCGTCATTTGCAGCAAGCCGGTCACAAGCCGCTGGCCCTTATCGGAGGCGCAACAGGAATGATTGGCGACCCTTCGGGAAAATCGGCGGAGCGCAATTTGCTCGATGAGCCGACCCTGCGGCACAACCAGGAGTGCATCAAGAGGCAATTGGCCAAGTTTCTCGATTTTGAAAGTTCGGCACCCAACAGAGCCGAATTGGTGAACAACTACGACTGGATGAAGGATTTTAGCTTTCTCTCTTTTATCCGCGACATCGGCAAGCACATCACCGTGAACTACATGATGGCGAAAGACAGCGTGAAAAAGCGTTTCAGCGGCGAGGGCGAAGGCATGTCGTTCACCGAGTTCAGCTACCAGCTTGTGCAAGGTTACGATTACCTCTACCTTTACCAGCATAAAAACTGCAGATTGCAGATGGGCGGTTCCGACCAGTGGGGCAATATCACCACAGGTACTGAACTCATCCGGCGCAAGTTAGGGGCAGAGCAGGAGGCTTTTGCGCTGACCTGTCCGCTCATCACCAAAGCTGATGGCGGCAAGTTCGGAAAAACTGAAAAGGGAAATATCTGGCTCGATCCCGAAAAGACATCGCCTTATGCTTTCTACCAGTTTTGGCTGAATTGTTCCGACGAGGATGCCGCCAAGTACATCAAGATATTCACCATGCTCGGCAAGGAAGAGGTCGACAGCCTGATTGCCCGTCATTCAGAAGACCCTGGCCGTCGTGAGTTGCAGAAGACCTTGGCGCGTGAGCTGACCATCACCGTCCATTCGGAAGAGGATTACCAGATGGCCGAAGAGGCGTCGCAAATCCTTTTCGGGAAAGGCACTGCGGAAATGCTGCACAAATATGACGAACAGATGTTGCTGAGCATCTTTGACGGCGTGCCGCGCGCATCGGTATCGAAAGCAGCTTTGACGGAAGGCATTGCCATTGTTGAGTTTCTGACCACGCATACCGATATTTTCCCTTCGAAGGGAGAGGCGCGCAAAATGATACAAGGCAATGGCGTGGCGGTGAACAAGGACAAAGTGAGCGACAGTAAAATAATCGGTACGGACGACTTGCTGCGTGACAAATACATCCTTGTTCAGAAAGGAAAGAAAAACTACTATCTGGTCATCGCCGAGTAAAGGTCTGCTTTGACCGAAAAAGGATAAGGGATAACCTTGTTGGAAGCAGTGGGGTTGTCCTTTTTTATTGGCAATCCGATAGAAAAACTCCGATTTTATCCATTATTTGTTGTGTATTGGATAAAAAAGTACATATTTTATCCATTATAAGTGTTTTATTGGATAAAATCAATACCTTTGCGAGGTAAAAACAGATCCAAATATGAAAGAAGTCCTCTTGAACCAACGCAAAGAGCGGGACGAGTTGATGAGCCGTTCCTATCTTGTTCGTCACAGCCGATATAATAATGAAGGGTTGCTCAATAGCCCGATGATTAAGCTCATTAGCGGTCCGCGGCGTGTGGGCAAGTCCACCCATGCTCTTCTCATGCTGAAAGGGAAGAATTTTGCTTATCTTAATTTCGATGATAATCAGTTGCTTGCAGCATGGGACGAGGATTTAGTCATGCACATGCTCGATGATGTGTATCCGGGTTATGATTATCTTTTGCTTGATGAAGTTCAAAATCTTAAAAACTGGGACTTATGGGTATCGAAGATTTTCCGGAGGGGAAAGAATCTAATCATTACCGGAAGCAATGCCAAGATGCTCAGCAGTGAAATGGCAACCGTATTGACTGGTCGTTTCTTGCAAGTGGAAATGCTGCCTTTTAGTCTGTGTGAAATGTTCGATTGGAGTAAGCTGAATATTAGTTCTATAGAAAAGCATCAATCGGCGGAAGCGACAGCCCTTATTGATGATTATTTGCACAACGGAGGTTATCCGGAAGCAGTGGCTTCGCGAGCTTTGGCGCAAAGTTACCTCTCGACTTTGTTCGACTCTATTATTTGGAAAGACATTGCAGGGCGACATAAGGTTCGAAATGTGGCAGACTTAAATCAACTTGCCCAGTACTTATTGTCAAATTTCTGTAATCCCGTGACGGCAAGCGATCTTGCCCACGAGCTAGGG
Organism: Candidatus Limimorpha sp.; assembly: GCA_041842465.1. GTDB lineage: Bacteria > Bacteroidota > Bacteroidia > Bacteroidales > F082 > Limimorpha. Next base: position 14,556 of record JBGYXG010000076.1, on the reverse strand, counting down.
TTATCGAGTGTGACAACGACACAGCGGTTTATGAACTATCTGCATGAGCCATATCTGTTCTATTATCTTTCGCGTTATAACAACAAGCTGAAGCTGATGAAGAAAGCGGCCCAAAAGGTGTATGTAGTGGACAATGGATTTGTTTCGGCAAAGGCTTTCAGCTTGAGTGAAGATTTAGGTAGATTGCTTGAAAATCATGTTTTTATTGAGTTAATCCGTTGCGGATTCGATACAGAAAAGACACTGTTCTATTACCGCTCTCGAAATGATAAGGAAACGGATTTTGTCATTCGGAAAGGTACGCATGTCGAACGATTGATCCAAGTATGCTATGACATGAGTGCTGAGAAGACCGAAAAACGTGAAGTTGAAAGTATTGTAGAATGTGCTGGCGAACTGAAATGCAATCAACTTGTCATTGTTACGGGAAAAGAAGAGAGAACCATCATAAAGAATGGATATGCTATTCAAGTGATTCCAGTATCTAAGTTTTCTCAAGCGATGTCCGCCTTGTGTCAATAATAGGATCGTTTTTTAGGGGTAATTTTTTAATGATATAGTAATCAGTATTTTATAAATTCGTATTCAATAATAGTTTGCACCATGCGTACAGCGATTATCTTTGAGTCTTATCATCACCAAAATACAGAAAAGATTGTGAAAGCCATAGCAGCGGCTTTTCCCGTCACCCTTATTGACATTAGGGAGCAGACGGACTACAACGTGAAAGATTACGACTGCATCGGCTATGCCAGCGGCATTGCATACGGCAAGTATTATGAGGGAGTTGTGTCGGCAGCCGAAAAGACGATGGAGGAAGGCAAAAAAGTATTTTTTATCCATACCTGCGGAAAAAACAACCGCGATTTTACGGCCAAGATGAAGGACTTGGCACGGCAACGGGGCTGCCCTGTTTTGGGGACTTTTGGCTGCATTGCCTGGGATAGCTATGGGCCGTTTAAACTCGTCGGAGGCATCAACAAAAAACATCCCGATGAAAAAGACATTCAGAATGCCCTTGATTTTTACAGGAAGTTAAGTTTATAGGTGTTGTTTGGTCTTACAATTTGTAATAGGAGCTTAATATGCGAGAAAACGTTTTGGAAGGAAAAATGTGTTTCAGCACGACCGATAGCTTTTGTTCGAACGAAGCCACCACATATCCGTTTCGTGGGTGTTCTTTCACGATGATGTTCCCTAATTTCTTCGCAAGGACGATGGGCTTGATCCCGCCGTTTTCATCGTGTTCAATCTTGTCCATGGCTCTTGTATAGGCTGGATAGATCTGCTGTATTGCGGCATTGGAAGTCTTTTTTCGGCTGGCAGTGAAGAGGGTGGAAAAATCACCGGGTCGTACAACCACAACGTGAATGCCAAATTGCCGAATCTCAAGGCGCAAGGATTCGCAGTAACCCTCAATGGCAAACTTGCTGGCGGAATAGAATCCCTGAAAAGGTAATCCCATAAGGCCTCCGATAGAACTTATAGCGATGATTTTGCCATGTCCTTGTTGCCGCATGACGGGAAGCGTGGCTTTCACGCAATGTACAAGTCCTGTGAAATTGGTTTCCATTTGTAGTTGCACATCTTCCGGTATGGCGTATTCTATGGGACCTCCAATGCCTATACCGGCATTGTTTACCAGCACGTCGATGTGCCCTTCATGCGCAACGATATCGCTGACAGCCTTTTCAACGGCATCTGCATCGCGGACGTCAACGGTGAAATAGTGAATGCCTTTTATCTGTTCTATGTTACGGCGTACTGTTCCATAAACGCAATGTCCTTGTTGTGCCAAAAGTTTCGCTGTTTCTAATCCAAAACCCGAAGAAATACCCGTGATGAAGACGACCATGGTTATAAGATTTTGTAGTTTTTGAAGGCCTTCGTGATTCTATCGATGGCTAGATCGACTTGGTCAAAGGAGTGGGTGGCCATGAGTGCAAAGCGTATCATGCTATCGTTGTCGGGAACGGCTGGGGCAATGACGGGTGTGACGAACACACCATTGTCGATGAGTTGTGTGCTGAGTGCCAGTGCTTTTTCGGTATCACGCACAAAAAGAGGGATGATGGGGGTTTCACTTACTCCAGTGTCGAATCCGCGTTCTTTAAACTGCTGGCGGGCATAGTTGGTGATGTCACTTAAATGTTGCAGGCGTTCCGGCTCACTGAGCATGATGTCGATGGCTTTGCTTACTGCGGCTATGTTGGAAGGAGGCATGCTGGCACTGAAAATCAGCGATCGGGCGTTATGTTTCAGAAAACCGATGATGTCAGCGTTGGAAGCAACAAATCCGCCCATCGATCCAAATGACTTTGAAAATGTGCCCATGATCAGATCTACTTTGTCGGTGAGGCCGAAATGGGAGGCTGTTCCCCGCCCTTGGCGCCCGATGACCCCAATGGCATGTGCATCGTCGATCATGATGCTGGCATTGTATTTTTCAGATAGGGAAACCATCTCGGGCAGTTTGGCAATGTCGCCTTCCATTGAGAAAACACCGTCGGCAACGATGAGCTTGATGGCTGAAGGGTCGCAAAACTGAAGTTTTTTTTCAAGACTATCCATGTCGTTGTGCTTGTATTTCAGTACTTTACTGAATGAAAGGCGGCTCCCTTCGATGATGGAGGCATGGTCGAGCATGTCGAGAATGAGGTAGTCGTTTTTGCCACAAAGTGCCGATACCACCCCCACATTGACTTGAAATCCCGTGCTGAAGCACACGGCAGCTTCCTTGCCCACCAATGCGGCGAGTTTCTCTTCAAGTTCCACATGTATGTCAAGTGTGCCGTTCAGAAATCGTGATCCGGAGCAACTCGTGCCGTATTTGTCGATGGCGGCCTTTGCCGCTTCCTTCATTCGGGGATCGTTCGATAGGCCAAGATAGCTGTTCGACCCGAACATCAGCACGTCTTTGCCATGGATGCGGACAACTGTACCTTGTTCCGATTCGATGGGTATGTAGTAAGGATAACTGCCACGTGACATGCTGTCTTTATGGGCAGTGTATCTTGCGCAGGAAGTTTGCAGCAGGTTTTTGTTTGTCATTTTTCGTTTGTCTTTTCTGTTTTTTCAATTGTGCGAAAATACAGCATGGCAATCTTTTTATTTTCATTATTTCCGTGAAATTCTCTCAAAGGTGTGTAATGTTCAATCTATCATCATTTTTTTATAAAAGAACTTCTGGGGAGTTCATAACAAGACGGAATGCGGATTTTTCTGCTTGGAAAGACCGAGGAGATTCTTTTTGATAACAGAGCGAGAAACAGATTTATTGGGTTAATTCGATTATTACCACAAATTTGTTGTGTGATTTCAAAACAGCTTTCAACAGAAAACCCTACCTTTGCATTTCAACATAGATCCATTCGTCCCATGAAAATTGTATTTCTCGAGCCATTAGGTTTACAAACCGATCTGATAGAAAAATCTTGTTCCCGACTGAAACAACTCGGGCATGAAGTAGTGGTGTTTCCCGACCGTAACGACAATCCCGATGTGTTGAAACAACGGGCTTCGGGTGCGCAAGTCGTTGTGGAAAGCAACATGCCGCTGCGCAAAGACTTTTTCGACGCTTGCCCTGACTTGAAGATGCTCTCCATCGCCTTTACCGGCCTCGACCATATTGATGTGGAAGAATGTGCCCGCAGGAGCATCGTGGTGAAAAATGCAGCCGGTTATTCCACCGAGGCTGTTGCTGAATTGGCTTTGGCCATGATGATTGATGTGTATCGTGAAGTTGTTGAAAATGATAAGATTACACGTTCTTGCAGTGTCAAAGGCATTATGCCGGGACGTGAAATCGGAGGTAAGACGGTGGGCATTATCGGTATGGGCAATATCGGGCAACGCGTGGCGCAGCTTTTAAACGCCTTTGGATGCAAGGTGTTGGCGTGGAACCGTACTGCCAAAACGGTTTCGGGAGTGACATTCGTGGATAAGGCAACCCTGCTCCGTCAGTCAGACATTGTTACGGTGCATATTGCTTTGAACCAAGAAACGCGCGATTTCATCACTGCTGGCGATTTTGCCATGATGAAGCCATCCGCCATCCTTATCAACACGGCTCGTGGACCCGTTGTGAACGAGCCGGATCTTGCCGATGCGCTGAAGCGGGGTACGATAGCAGGAGCTGCCACTGATGTTTACGGTAAGGAACCGCCATTGCAAAACAATCATCCGTTGTTAGATGCACCCAATCTGGTCATGCTGCCACATATCGGTTTTGCTACTGAAGAGGCTTTTGTGTTGCGGTTAGGGATTGTGGTGGATAACATCGAAAAATGGCTGCAATGAGCTGTCAATAACAGTTTGGATCTGAATGGTTTCCAATATCCGTACTTGTTCGAGGTCAATCGCCTTGTTCCTCGCCGTCATCTTTGTCGGATGATTTCCCATTAATTCGCGGAGGGAAGATGAGGTCGGCGGTTACGAAGGCTTCGGAATACTCGCGTTTGACAAGTCGCAGGCATTTTTCAGCCTCAACGCGATTGCGAAAGTCGCCGACACGGAGCCTGTAATACGGTTGGTCGTAGGAAAGGTAAATGGGAATGTCGGGATGGGCGGATTCAAACCGTTGTTTTACGGCGGAGGCATGTGTCACGGCGTCGTTTCCTATTTCCATGAAAATCTGTACCCTGAAGCCGTCTGACGTGCTGTCGAGCGAGAACAGTTCGGCTTGTTTGTTCATCAATACGTTGATTCGGCTGTCCTGGTCAACATGCAACGAACCTTTGTTTTGAGTTATCCCGCTCATTGTGAGTGAAATGAATAATATGATCAGTCCGATTTTCTTCATGGTCATGGCGTTTTGAGGCTGCTAAATTACGTTTTTTTGAGGAAACAGCATCGGCAGGAGGAAGGATGTTCTTTCAAAGCTGCATTTGTATGATGCTGTTGACGCTTTGATTTGGCTTTGTCTGCAATGATAATCGGAAGTTTTCGGCATGATATTTTTTTCGTTCAGCCCTTATCAAATAGGTGGATTTCGGAATTTTAATTATTTTTGCCCCAAATTCCATTATGATGTCAGATAATCGTTTTTCAGATACGGGTCCTGAAAAGGACGGATTTCCTATTCGGGATACGGATCCAAGAGCTGATCAGAAAGCAACTGTCGAATCGGGTCCAAAGGAAGGTCATATCAGTTCCAAGGAGTACGAGGATATTACGCCATTTTACGCTTCACAATACGGGGTATGCCGTTTATTCACGGCTCGAAACAATGGCAGGAGGGTGGTCATCAAGACCTTGAAAGCCGCATTTGTAGGCAATAAGAGCTGCCAAGCCACATTGCGGCAGGAGTATGATGCCACCAGTCAGCTTGAAAATAAATATGTTCGTCGGGCACTTGATTTTGTCAAGATCGAAGGCTTGGGCGATTGCATAATTTTTGAATACATAGAAGGCACAACATTGGCAGAACATGTCCGTGTTGGAACGCTTTCTGAAAGACAGGTGAAAAGTGTCCTGATTGAAATTTGCGAGGGATTGCATCACATGCATCAGCGTGGCGTTTATCACTGTAACATAATGCCTGATAACATTTTGGTTACCGAGGGGGATTGCCGTGCGAAAATCATCGATATCGGCATGGCCGAAATGGATTTCAGCAAAGACCGTGAGCTTCTTGTGAAGGAGATGGAGTTCAATGCTCCAGAAGTCATCAAAGGAGAAGACCCAGACGCGCGTTCCGATGTTTTCTCTCTTGGTAAAATCATGGATTTCATCAGCGAAAGAAATATCACGCAGAGTTTTAACAGCATAGCCATCCATTGCACTCAGTTTTCGCGTGAGCAGCGTTTCGACACGGTTGCAGAAGTGAAATCGGCACTGAAAAAGAGCCGTTCAAGCATTAGGATAGTGCTTGTGATTTTGCTTTTGGCACTTCTCGGGGCATTGGCGTATTATTTTGTCCCTAAGTTCCAAGCCAATGCAAAACAGGAAAGAATAGAACGCATGCATGTCGAATTTCGGCATGAGGTCGATAAGATTCAGTCCGAAACAGCTTCCTTGTGTCAAAAATACAGACTTACCGCATTATCTGCCCCGACCCATCTTTCCTGGGACGAGGACAGTTTGCGCTATCGTCAGCAGTTGTCTTCGTTTATGGGCGATGCGGCTTTGCGTGCCGAGGCCGATTTGCTGCTCGCCGAACAGCGAGAAGCTGTCGTCAGTAGCCGTTTGCGCGATTACGATCAATTATTGCTTACCGCTTTCCGAAATGCACAAGATAGCATCGCCATTCTGATGAAAACGGAGATGGGAGAAGCGGGTGATTCCGCAATGATGGATGCTGCTCGGCGGTGGCGCGACTTTTCGCTACAAAATGAAGCCGCTATAAAATAAATGTGTTTGAAATCAGTTATTGCATAAAAGACAACGAAGTGCTGAAAAACAACCATAGAATACCATTGTTCATCGGCTGCATGACCCTACTGCTCCTTGCATCGGGATGCTCGACGAAGAAGAATACCATCACCCGCCGCGCTTATCATAACCTGACAAGCCACTTCAACATCTATTGGAATGGCGAACGGAGCTTGAAGGAAGGCGACGAACAGCTCAGAAAGAGTGTAAAGGACGACTATTCGCAAGTTTTGCGTATCAACAATTACGGTACCAAGGCCGAAGGCATGGCCTTGAATTCGAAGATGGACCGCGCCCTTGAAAAGACCTCGATCTGTGTGCAGAAACATTCCATGCGTTTTGGGCGAAAGGAGCGCGTAAAATGGATCGATGACGCTTACCTGGTCATGGGTAAGGCGCATTTCTACAAACATGACTATATCCCCGCCGCCCGCACGTTCGATTTTGTTGCCAATGAGTATAACTACAACAATATCGCTTATGTAGCCAACATGTGGCTTATCAAAACCTACGTCCAGACCGAACAGTATCCCAAGGCGGTGGCACTCATCGAACAGTTATTGAGCAGGACGGCCGGTGTCAGCAAGTTGCCCAAGGAGTTGAATCGAAATCTGGATTTCACGATTGCCGACTATTATTTGGCAGTGAAGGACTATAATAATGCTGCAAAATACATCAAGAGCGGCTTGGTGAATAATGCCGACCGCGACCTGCGTACGCGGGCCATGTTTATTCTCGGACAGATTTACATGCAGCAAGGTGACGATGAGCGTGCCACAGAGCAGTTTCGCAAGGTCATCAGGCGGAATCCCGTTTACGAAATGGCTTTTGAGTCACGGATGAACATGGCAAGAGTGGGATCGGCGGACAACTCCGCAGAACTTTACAAGATGCTGAACAAAATGTTCAAGGACTTGAAAAACCAAGAGTACCACGACCGCATCTACTTTGCTATGGCGGAGCTGGCCATGCGTGAGGGGAATATCGACAAAGCCGTTTCGTATTACAGAGGATCCGTTGCTTCCGCCAAGAATAATGCCATCCAGAGGGGCATTTCGTCGTTGAAAGTCGCCACCATACTCTTCGACCGCAACCAGTATGAGCTTGCCCAAGCCTATTACGATACCGCTGTAAGCGCCTACACCAAGGAAACATATTGGGGTTACGACAGCATCATGAACATCTCGCAAACCCTGAATGAGCTTGTGATGCATCTTACTACCGTTCGTGACCAAGACAGTTTGCTGCGCGTTGCCGCAATGGATTCCGCTACCCGCAATGCCTTTATCGACAAAATCATTGCCGATGTCATCGAACAGGAACGCATTCAGGAGCAACAACGCCAATATGAGGAACAGCTGGCGGTGATGGGGTCGGCTATCGGCGAAACAAACGCCAACATTCTTGACAAAGGAGGTGGAGAAGGGGCGTGGTATTTCTACAATCAGGCTATTTTGAGCCGAGGCTATACGGAGTTTACCCAAAAATGGGGTATGCGTAAGCTTGAAGACAACTGGCGCATCAACGATAAGCGCAGCATCGCCCAGATTGCCGATAATGGAGGCGCTGGAGGTCGGGAAGGAGAAATGGGAATGCAAAACGATTCCGTGAAATCCTATACCAACCACGACAGAGGATACTATATGGCCGATCTGCCTTTTACAGCCGAACAGAAGGCCGTTTGCCACGAGCAGATTGCTGATGGACTTTATAACATCGGGTTCATTTACATGGACAAGCTCTCCGACTATCCCCGTTCCATTGAAGCCTACGAATCCATGATTACCAGATACCCGGGCAATGAAAAAGAATTGCCGAGCTGGTATGCCCTTTACAGGATGTATAAAGAACGGAATGAGACGGAAGCCTCCGACACTTACAAAACGCAGATTCTTGCCAAATACCCCGAATCGAGCTACGCACAGTTCATCCTTGATCCTGAGTTCTTTGCAAAATTAAAAGCACAGGAAAATGCCGCCTCCGATTTCTATTCAAAAACATACGATGCCTATCAGAAAGGCCAGTATTACAGGGTGAAGACAAATGTGGAGCAAGCCATGCGCACTTATGAGTTAGACACGGCGTTGTTGCCGCGTTTTGCCTTGCTCGACGCTTTATCGACAGGCCGATTGGAAACGGTGGACGTCATGGCAGTTCAGCTTTTGGATTTGGTGCAGACCTATCCCAATAGCAGCGTAAAGCCTTATGCTCTTGAAGTTTTGCGGGCTGTCAACAAAGATTACAGTCTTGGCATGGACTTGACTACTGTGGCGCCTCAAGAAGGCGAAAAAACCGAACCTGAAAAGGAAGTTCCCTATACCTATAACGCCAATATGGAGCATTTGGTGATGGTGGTCTGCAATGCGAAACAAGTGCGTATCGATCCGTTGAAAGTCAGAATCAGCGACTTCAATAAGAAAGAACACCGTCTGAGAACATTTGAAATTCGCAGCGTAATGCTCGATAACGAACGTGGTATGGTGTCGATTGGCATGTTCAAAAACGTACAGGAAGCGAAGGATTACGTTACGTCGATGTTCCTGACGGACTATATCTTCGGCGGCATGAAACCGAACGATTATACCGTATTGCCGATTTCAAGAGAAAACTATCCCATATTCTATAATGAGAAAGATTTGGACACATACAGAGGATTCTGGGAGCAAAAGAGTAAATGATTATAATATACAAAATCACGAATCTATGGATACTACAACAACAGTAAACAATCTGTTAGGCAACGGCTCCGTCTTTAAAGGCGACATCGAATCCAGCGGAGACATCAGAATAGAAGGCCGTCTCATCGGATCGTTGAAGACGAACGGAAAAGCCATTGTCGGTCAAACAGGAATTGTAGAAGGCAACATCACCTGCAAACAGGCCGAAATTGCAGGAAAGGTAAAGGGCACCGTGAGAACGGAAGAGCTTACCGCATTGAAATCCACGTCGAAAGTGGAAGTGGAACTGATTACCAAGCAGTTGCTTATCGAGGTTGGCGCCGTGTTCACCGGCAAATGCTCGATGGGCGAACAGATGCAGTCCGCTTCTGCAATGCAGTCCGCTCCTGTAACAGAGGAAAAGAGGAAGCTTATCTGACATAATTCAGCTGAAAATGGACGAAGAAAATTTGAATGAGCCGATCGGATATGAAGCCATCGAGAAGTTTGATGCCGAAAAGCTTGAAAAATTAGAATCACATTATAAGGCGATACTTGAATTACTGGGCGAAGACGTGAACCGCGAAGGGTTGCAAAAAACACCTCTTCGCGTTGCAAAATCCATGCAGTACCTCACACAAGGCTATCATCAGGATCCGATGGAGATACTGCTGTCGGCACGCTTCAAGGAAGATTACCGTCAGATGGTGATTGTCAAGGATATTGAAATCTATTCCTTGTGCGAGCACCATCTGATTCCCATTATCGGGAAAGCGCATGTGGGCTACATTCCGAATGGATATATCACGGGTCTGAGCAAAATTGCACGTGTTGTTGAGGCCTATTCGCGCCGTTTGCAGGTGCAGGAACGCCTGACTACGCAAATCAAGAATGCCATCCAGGAGGCGCTGCATCCTTTGGGCGTGGCGGTGGTCATCGAGGCACGGCATCTGTGCATGTCGATGCGTGGCGTCCAGAAACAGAATTCTGTCACTACCACTAGCGATTTCATAGGCGCATTCGAGAGAGAGACCACACGGGCGGAGTTTTTTCAACTGATCAACGCCAATCTCCATTAAGGAAGGCGCGTAAGGCAAGGCCGGAAAAACTGATCATCGTGCATGCAATAGTATTCAGTATCGGTAACTGACATTATTTTTTGAGAGACAGAAATTTTAGGATCAATTAATTTTATTGAAAGAAAATAGATTTATATGAAGGCTTATGTTTTTCCCGGACAGGGAGCGCAGTTTCCCGGAATGGGTAAGGATTTGTTCGACAAGTCATCCAAAGCAAGAGAATTATTCAATAAGGCGAATAGCATCTTGAAGTTCAAGATTACGGACATCATGTTTGATGGAACGGAAGAGGATTTGCGTCAGACCAAGGTGACGCAACCCGCCGTTTTCCTTCATTCCGTTATTTTGGCTTCTCTGTTAGAGGATTTCCAGCCCAATATGGTTGCAGGTCATTCCTTGGGAGAGTTTTCGGCTTTGGTGGCCGGCAAGGTGATGAGTTTTGAAGACGGCTTGCGCTTGGTGTCGAAACGCGCCATGGCCATGCAGAAGGCCTGTGAAGCCAATCCGGGCACAATGGCTGCCATTCTCGGCTTGGAAGATGCTGTTGTCGAAAATGTTTGCAAAACCATTCACGACGAAGTGGTGGTTCCTGCCAACTATAATAGCCCGGGACAATTGGTGATTTCAGGCTCGTTGAAAGGCGTAGAGGCGGCATGCGAGAAACTGCGCGAAGCCGGCGCCAAGCGTGCGTTGCAACTCAGTGTCGGTGGCGCTTTCCATAGCCCACTGATGGAGCCGGCACGTTTGGAACTGGCTGAAGCCATCAGCGAGACCAAGTTCAACATGGGCATTTGCCCTGTTTATCAGAATGTGACGGGACAGTCGGTCACCGACCCCGAAATCATCAAGAAAAACCTGATATCGCAGTTGACCAGCCCTGTGCTGTGGACGCAGATCATGAATAACATGCTGGCGGCAGGGTTGCGGACCGTTGTGGAAGTAGGTCCGGGCACCGTGTTGCAAGGATTGTTCCACCGCGTGGACAAGAATCTCGACGCATCGAGTGCCACGGTTTGACCGTAGGCAACCCGTCTTTAGGGTAATGGAATAGAAGAAGATAAGCCTCCGAGAGACTTACCTTTCATGTCGAAAGATGGCATATACGAAACGTAGTTTTCATAGAAAGGAATCGGTAATGGAAGAAAAAAGACAGACGCTTCCCATCGTGTTGGCAGTGGCATTGGCCGTCGGCATTCTGCTGGGGCTGTTTATCGGTCGTGGTTGCACGTCGCGGCGAACCTTACTGTTGCCCACAGGATCAAGCCGTTTCGATGAGGTGATGTCGCGTATCGAAACCGAATATGTCGATACGGTCAATTGGAAAGAGATTGAAGAGGCAGGTATTGTGGCGATGATGGACAAACTCGATCCGCACAGCCAGTACGTTTCGTTGTCGGAATTCAATGCCATGAACGATCCGTTGTTGGGAAGTTTTGAAGGTATCGGCGTTTCTTTCCGTTTGGAAAAAGATACCGTAGCCATTGTCAGCACCATCAAGGGCGGTCCGTCGGAGCATGTCGGTGTCAAGGCCGGCGACCGCATCATCTATGTCGATGATTCGCTCATTGCCGGTGTCAAGCTGAAGAACGAAGACGTCATGCGCAAGCTGAAAGGTCCTAAAAATACGAAAGTTGCCATCAAGGTGTTGCGGCGCGGTGAGCCTGCCTTGCTCGACTTCACCATACAGCGTGATGTGATTCCGACCTACAGTGTGGATGTTGCGTACATGCTTGATGATGAAATCGGTTATTTGAAGCTCGGCAAGTTTTCCGCCACCACGTACCAGGAATTTGTCAAGACGGTGAAGACCTTGCGTGCCGAAGGCATGAAGAAACTCATCTTCGACCTTCGCGGCAACACGGGCGGCTATCTGAATGCCGCTGTCGATGTCGCCGATGAATTTCTGCCCAAGGGCAGCCTCATCGTTTACACCGAAGGACGCAGCCGTCCACGTAACTACATGAAGGCCCGCAAACGCGGTTTGTTGGAAAAAACGCCAGTCGCGGTACTTATTGATGGAGAATCGGCCAGCGCGAGTGAGATTGTGGCGGGCGCCTTGCAGGACAACGACCGCGGTATTATTGTCGGGCGCCGTTCTTTCGGAAAGGGCTTGGTGCAGGAACAGATGATGCTGAGCGACCAGTCGGCCATCCGGCTCACCGTGGCGCGTTACTATACCCCCACAGGCCGTTCGATACAGAAACCTTTCGACGAAGACCATGAGAAATACTTGTACGAATCTTTTGAACGTTTTGAAAACGGAGAGATGTTTCATGCAGACAGCATACATTTTGCCGATTCGTTGAAATATGTCACGCCCAAAGGGAAAATCGTGTATGGCGGCGGTGGCATCATGCCCGATGTATACGTGCCGTTGGTGGACGATAGCACGGAGTATTTTTTCACCCGTATCGTGAATACGGGCATCCTTTTCCAGTATGCTTTCGATTATGCCGACGGGCATCGCCCGCAACTCGAAAGGTATAAAACGGTTGACCAGTTCATCAAGTCGTTTTCGGTGAACGATGCGATGTTCAACGAAATATTGAAACGTGCCGAGACAAAGGGACTTAAAGGCAATCATGCCGAAATTGAGGTGGCGCGCCGGAAAACAGAGGTGCTGCTGAAGGCATATATCGCCCGCGAAATCTATGGTGATGAAGGCTTTTATCCCATTTATGAACAAATGGACGATATTTTGAAACGCGCCATGCAGGAATTGAAAACACCTGTTGATAGGGATGCTTGGGGGTGAAGTAAAGTCGCGGCAGGCAAGATGTGATTTGAACGGCAAATCATGATGGCTGCCGATCCATTGTCCAAAGTCACGGGCAAGAGAAGGATTCTGAACGATGGAATAGTATAATAATTTATTGATAATCAGCGTTGTATCAATTATATATAAGAAGTTGTCTATAATTGTTTGCTCAGTTACAGATAATTTTCTAATTTTGCAGCCCGATTTTTCAGCGAAAATGGAAAATAAGAACGCATTCGTTATTCCGGTCAATGGTCTTGCCTTGGGCACCCGTTCCTTTCGGTATGAAATCAACGATGATTTTTTTGCCGATAGGGATTATTCCGAGGTGCAGCAAGGGAGGGTTGACGTTCAAGTGGACGTTGATCGCAGCGAGTTGAGACTTGTGTTGCATTTTGACTTGGAAGGCACGGTTCGTGTTGCATGTGATCGTTGCGCCGATATGTTTGATTTGCCCATTGCCGCCGAACAGGAGTTCTTTCTCAAGCTGGGAAGCGAAGTAAAGGAAGAAGCGGATAATGTTATCGTTCTTCCTGTTGACCAGCAAGAGTTTGACCTCAGCGATCTGATCTATGAATACATCATCCTTGCCATGCCCATGCAGCGTGTGCATCCGGAGGGACAGTGCAATAAGGAGATATTGCAGTATCTGTCGAAGCATGAAGGTCAAGACGAAGAGGAAACGGAAACCGATCCTCGTTGGTCAGCATTGAAGAATTATAAACTTGAAGATAATTAAACGATTGAAAATTAACATTTTAAAGTAAAAATAAAATGGCACATCCTAAGAGAAGACAGTCTCACACCAGAGGCGCAAAGAGAAGAACGCATTACAAAGCAGAGGCCCCTACAGTGGCCGTTTGTCCCGTAACCGGAACCATGCACGTCATGCACAGGGCTTACTATGTTGACGGTGATTTGTATTATAAAGGAAAACTCGTGATGGCCGCCAAGCAGTAAGCTGGCTTTCACAGATCCTGTTGTAAGGACGTTTTTCGTCTGAACATCTTTACCACATCACAATCATCTATTGTCGTGGACAATGGGTGATTGTGTTTTATATTGTCTGAATTTGAATGTCAGAAGGAGAAAGCGGTGCATACAGGTCGTTTGATGGGCAATTGGATCGATTTTGTAAGAAATCTATGGTTTTATCTGTTTGATTCAGAATTAGATAAATGTTTTGTGGCTCTTTTTGATAAAATAGTGCTCAAAAAAGAACCTACCATTGAACGAACTTTATTATCTTTGCTTCGTCTTATTCGATAAGACGATTGGATTTGGATTTTTTTCATAATCTTTATATTGTTTTTCCGCACCGTTCTCCCAGTTCGGTGCGGTTTTTGTATGTTCGGCATGAGCATTGTCTAACGGTAGCAAGTCCCGAGTGGGCCCAAATAGGGGGAATCACACAGCCAAGGGCAAGGGTGTCCGCCGTGAGGTGAAATCTGAAAGAAGCCTGCGGCAAACGTCCGGTCTGACGGACAGTAACCGCATACGGGGCGCTTATACGCGGGTAAGGCTGCAAAACGAGGCGAAGCCCGGTGGCTATTCGGAACGTAGAGCGTAAACGTGGCGGACGTAAGAAGGAAAGACAACACCCTTATCCGTGGAGGTCTGTGTGGCGGGCCGTAAGGCGGGCGGCAGCAGCGAACCCATGGAAGTCGGCAGACGCCATGGTAGCCGTGGC
>JBGYXG010000075.1:0-10832 GCA_041842465.1 Candidatus Limimorpha sp. | reverse complement strand
TATTGGCATAAGGGCCGTAGTCGGGCATGAAGTTCGGATCGAACAGGTCGTACATGCCCCATACAAAGGCGTCGTTGACAAATGAAAATGATGTTTGGGTAGGGCCGACACATCCCACTGCTCCGGCACCTTTATTATTATGAGTTCTGCGCATGAATGCTTCCACGAGGCAATTTCCGCTATAGTTGAAGTTGCCGGTCTGGCAGTTAATGGTCATCACAAAAGTGAGCTTGTCGGTGTTGTTCATTTGCGACACGTGACTGGTGCTGAAGGAAGGCTCCCCCCATCCTTGGTTATAGCCGTGATCCCTGTGCTGAAGAATGAAAGCGCCATTGTTGACGGCGGTGACGACTTGCTGGGCGGTTCCTCCGGTCCATCCGCCTAACTCGGCAGGCGTGGCAGGAATATAACCTCTGCCTCCGGGGCCAAAGTAATTGGTTACCATGTATGTGTTTTGGTTGGACGACCAGATATTGCCGGGAGTGCCTTGATAAATGGCATTAATACGAACAGGGGTCTTTCCTTGGTTTCTCCAGTAACCACCTGCCACCTCCGAGCAGATTTGGAACCAGCGTTCGGTCTGCCATCCTAATGCCGTGATGGGGTTTTGATACGTGCTGGCGTTCATGTTGGGGTGGTTGTATTCGTAGTCCAGAGTTTTGTTCACCATCATTTGTGCTTCCGTTGGATTTGCAGCTACCAAACGACAAAAACAGATGTCGGGGAGGTAATCGCCTGTGCAATCGGAATACTGGTTGTCGGTGATGCAAGTCCCTTCCGTAGGATGGGAAATGGTTTCGGCGGGAATGCCGGTAGCCATGTTGGTGTTGTGGTCGCCAAACAGGAGAACGGAGACGGGAGGCGTGTTCCAGGTGTTGTACGCATTATGGAAATATGTCTTCAATTCATTGGTGTTTGTGCAGCCCATTTCGCTCAGGCTTTTCACTTCGGTCATGATGCCCTGACGGTTGCGAAAGTCGGCAAGCATTTGTGCAGGCGCACGAAACCCCTCGTTGTTCGGAATGACGATTAAATACTCACATCCGGTGTCACGGTTGCTGCGTTCTCTGACGCGGGCTTCGTAATCTACAACGGGTAGCTGGTCGAAGTTGCAGAGAACGTTTTCAAGGATGGGGTCGAAATAAGGGGAACGCAGCCGCGCATCTCCAAACTGTCCGTCTCCGCCCTCAAAGTCCAAAGCGATGTCCATGTCGTAATAGACCAACAATTCTTTCGTCACCGGATTATACTGATAGGGGGTGACGGTAAGGGCCACGACCTGAACGCCTCTGAAATCCAACACTTCCGACACGCTGACGGGCTGGGAGGGATAGAAAGCGTCAGTTTCATAAACACCGGGATCTTTTTCGTAAGTGGCTGGGCGATTATCGGTATCAGCGGGAATTGGAGCAGCAGCCATCAAATCCACATGTTGGATGGTCTGTTTCCTGCAACTTTTCAATGTGGCTTTTACCGAAGATCCATTTGGAATGGCGACAAACCGGCTTTCCGAAGGAATGTCGGGTTTGCCGGCATCGGCAGGAAGAAAGATGCCTTTACCATATTGGATGTGCTCGCCCATATAGCCGTTGTCAGTGACGGTGGCAAGACGCATTTGCTTAATGGCATAATGTGCTTCGAAGCCTGACCTGGTGTTGACCGTTGTCGAGAAACCCTCCGGTGCAACGACGTTCTCGAAGTTGAAATCACGGCTTTGTGCATGGTGGATTAGCGGAATAAGCAGCAGCAGGACTGCAAAGAGATGTTTGTAACGATGATCCATATTACGCTTGTTTTATTGTTTATAGTATTGAGAAATAGATTCTTCGACAAATGCAAAAAAAGTGTCGGATTGCACGGGGTCAAAGTTATGTATAATTCTTTGAATTGGAAGTGTTTGTTTCAGAAATTATTTGCAAAAAAATGCGCGGCGTTCCGATTGCAAAACAAAAAAAGCGGCCGAAGCCGCTTTGTAAGTAGAATCCATCATTTCTTCTCAAAAGAATAATGGATTTTTGTTTTTAGACAATTCCGGTGAATCCCATGAAAGCCAAGGCAAGTATGCCTGCCGTGATGAGGGCGATCGGAACGCCGCGCATGCCTTTGGGAGCTTCCATCAGATCGATGTGCTCGCGGATGCCGGCGAAGATGATCAGGGCGAGGGCGAAGCCAAGCGCAGTGCCGGCAGCATAAACCACCGATTCGCCAAGATTCAGGATGTGGCTCGCTCCGCCATAGCTGAACTCCTTGGTCACTACGGTGATGGCGACACCCAGCACGGCGCAGTTGGTGGTAATCAGGGGCAGAAACACACCCAATGCCGTGTAAAGCGACGGGCTGATTTTCTTCAGGATGATTTCAACCATCTGCACCAAAGCGGCAATAATCAAAATAAAGGCGATGGTTTGCAGGAACTCGATTTTCAAGGGCTTGAGGATGTAGTACTGCGTGAGCCATGTGACCAAGGTCGCCAAGGTCAGCACGAAAATAACGGCAGCACCCATGCCGATAGCCGTTGAAGTCTTCTTCGACGTGCCTATGAAAGGGCAGATGCCCAGAAACTGGGCGAAGATCACGTTGTTGACTAATATCGTCGAAAGGATGATGATGATGTATTTCATAGCCGTCGGTTATTTGGATTTCTTGAGATGGTTGACAATAGCGATAACGTAGCCAAGTGCGATGAAGGCACCGGGGGCGAGGACGAACACCAAAATGGTGCTGGCGTCTTCGGGCAGGAAACGCCATCCGAAGATGGAGCCGCTGCCGAGGATCTCGCGCAAGCAGCCCAACACGGTCAGCGAAGCGGTGAAACCAAGTCCCATGCCGGCTCCGTCAAGAATGGAGGGCCATACGGAATTTTTCGAAGCGAAGGCTTCGGCGCGACCCAGCACGATGCAGTTCACCACAATCAGCGGAATGAACAATCCGAGGGTCTCGTAGATGTCGGGCACGTAGGCCTGCATCACAAGCTGCACCACAGTCACAAACGATGCGATGACCACAATGAAGCAGGGAATGCGCACTTTGTCGGGGATGAAATTCTTCAGCAGCGAAATGCTAAGGTTCGACATGATGAGAACGAAAGTGGTGGCCAATCCCATCGACATGCCGTTGATGGCGCTTGTAGTTGTTGCCAGCGTAGGGCAGCAGCCGAGGAGCAGTACCAAGATCGGGTTTTCTTTGATGAAACCTTTGGTGAATGTTTTCAGATTGTTATTCATTGCTGTTCCCTCCTTTCAAAAATTGACTTTTGTGGGCTTCAAAACCATCGCAGGCTGTTTTTACGGCTTCGGAAAAAGCGCGCGAAGTGATGGTGGCCGCCGTGATGGCGTCAACATCGCCGCCGTCTTTCTTGACTTGCAGCTTGAAACTGCCAGGGTGTTGGCCCGAAAACTGTCCTTTAAAGGATTCGTTTGTCATATTGGCACCCAAACCGGGGGTCTCGCTTTGCGACAAAACCGACACTTTATTAATGGTGCCGTTTTCCAAAACGCCGACCATCAGCTCAATCTTGCCGCCAAAGCCCTTGCCGGAAAAAGTCTTGATGGCAGCACCGATCGGCTGGTTGGCGTCGTCGTATGCCAGATTGTAAACCAAACCATCAATGGTGTCGATGTCGAACGAGGCGATTGCAACGCCGGTGTTCAACACTTCGGCAATGGCTTTTTCATTCTTTTTTTGCTCCACTTGTGCGATGCTGTCTTTGGTCATGCCATAAACCAAACCCAGTACGCCGCCCGACACAGCCGTGATGACCAATAGGCTGACGAGCATATTTACTAATGTTGATTCTTTCTTTGCCATGATACAATGTTTTTACATGTAACTTACTGTTTGACAACGCCAAATCGCTTCGGCTTAAATCCCTTGTTGATCAATGGCGTGAAGGCGTTCATGATCAGGATGGCGAAGGAAACGCCTTCCGGATAGGCACCCCAAAGTCGGATGACCACCGTGATGACACCGATGCCAACGGCAAAGATGATTTTGCCCGCGATGGTCATTGGCGATGTCGCCATGTCAGTGGCCATGAAGAAAGCGCCCAATATCAATCCGCCGCTTACCAAGTGGAAAATCGGGTTGATATACATTTCGGGATTGACAAGGTGACAGATGCCTGTAAAGACGAACACCGTTGCCAAGATGACGACAGGGGTCTGCCAGTCGATGACTTTGCGGATGATGAGAAACAAGCCGCCCAACAGCAGCGCGATGACACACATTTCGCCGAAAGCACCGCCACGATTGCCCAGTACCTGATCGACAAACCGAGGCATGTCTGGTGAGGCGAGAATCTGGTCAATGCTCATGCCGCCTTTGACACTCTCCTTGAGAACACTCAATGGCGTAGGGCCGGTGATGGCGTCGGTAACGGCAGTGCCAAACAGCGGACGGGTCGTAGGCCAAGTCGTCATGGCAGTGGGGAAGGATACCAACATGAACACGCGTCCAACCAAAGCCGGATTGAACGGGTTCTTGCCCAGACCGCCAAATGACATCTTGCCAATGCCGATGGCGACGAGTGCTCCTACCACCACCATCCACCAAGGCAGGTTGGACGGCACGTTGAAAGCCAGCAACATGCCGGTGACAACGGCAGAACCGTCGCTGATAGTGACAGGACCTTTGATGAGAAATTTCTGGATGAGCCATTCAGCCAATACGCAGACGGCAACAGAAAGAACGGTTACCCGAATGGCGTTCCATCCGAAAAAATAAATGGCAGCCAGAAAAGCAGGCAGCAGCGCGATGATGACACTGAGCATGATTTTTTTGGTGCTTTCGCTCCCGTGGACATGCGGGGAGCCTGATATGGTAAACTGATTCATAGTCTTGTGTTATTTCTGATTACGTGAACGGATGATGGCGCCGGTTCTGGCCTTGCCGTAACGGATATAGTCGAGCAAGGGGATGTTGGCGGGGCAGGTAAATTCGCAGGAACCGCATTCGATGCAATCCATGATGTGGTGCTTTTCGGTCTCGTCGAACAGGTCGAACTTGGCTTCACGGTTGAGCAGATAAGGCTCCAAGCCCATGGGACATACCGACATGCACTTGCCGCAGCGGATGCAGTTGGTGGTGTTGCGCGGCTGCGCTTCCTCGTTGCTCATCAGCAGGATGCCTGAGGTGCCTTTGATGACTGGGAAGTCGGTAACGGATACCGATTTACCCATCATGGGACCGCCATTGATGATGTTCGTGGTGTTTTCGGGTAAGCCACCGGCCTCGTCGATGAGCAGGTTGGCGGGCGTTCCGAAGCGCACCCTGAAATTCGACGGTTTTTTCACCGAAAGTCCTGTGACGGTAACGATACGGTCGATCAGCGGCTTGTGTTTTTGAACCGCTTCGTAAATGGCGAATGAAGAACTGACGTTCACTACGACACAACCGGTTTCGATGGGGAGCTTGCCGGATGGCACCTCGCGCCCTGTGATGGCTTTGATGATTTGTTTTTCACCACCTTGCGGGTACTTTGTTTTCAGCGGCTGCACCATGATGCCGGCATACAATTCCTTGTTGCTGGCAATGGTCTTGTCAAGAAGCTCGATGGCGGAAGCCTTGTTCTTCTCGATGCCGATGACGCCCTTTTCAGCGTTCACTGCTTTCATGACGATTTTAACGCCCATGAGAAATTCCTGGGTCTTCTCAAGCAGCAGACGGTTGTCGCAAGTCAGGTAAGGCTCGCATTCCGCAGCATTAATAATCACATATTCAGCTTTCTTGCCTTCGGGAATCATCAATTTGATGTGGGTGGGGAAGGTGGCGCCTCCCATACCTACAATGCCGCATTCCTTGATGCGGTCGATGATTTCCTTTGAATCTAATTTGATTTCTGTCAGCAGCTCGTCGGTGGTGTCGATGCCCTCGGCCCATTGTTCGTCCTCAACATTAATGAACACGGCGGGCTTGTAATAGCCGGTGTGGTCCATGACGGTGTCAACCTTGGTCACCGTTCCTGTCGCAGGCGAGTGTACATTGGCCGAAACAAAGCCCTTGGCGGTTCCGATAAGCTGACCGGTCTTGACCGTGTCGCCCTTTTGCACGATGCAATCGGCGGGAGCGCCAAGGCATTGGCCCATCGGGACGATGATCTGTTTGGGCAGAGGAATGTTTATGATTGGCTCATTGGCCGAAAGTTTGTTTTCTTTCGGATGAACGCCACCTTTCGGAAAAGTCTTTAGTGGATTCATACTGTAGCTTTGATTTCTATTGATTCAGGTGTGACATTGATGGGTTTGGCGCTTTCGGCAGCCTCTACTTTCGGCTTACGGGGCGGAAAGTTGACTTCCCAGATGGTGCCGCGTGGGCAGACCTCAACGCATTTGCGGCACGACTTGCACTTGGCCGGGTCGATGTAGGCGAGGTTGCCTCGCATTTCGATGGCCTCGAACGGGCAGGTCTTGAAGCACTTCTGGCAGGCAATACAGCCAACCTTGCAGCTCTTCATCGTGACGGCGCCCTTGTCGGTGTTCGAGCAGCAGACATAGACGCGACGGTCGTTCTTGCCGCGCGGGCGGATTTCGAACAAACCGCGCGGGCAGGTCTTGACACAGGCTCCGCAAGCCACGCACTTGTCCGGATCCACCGCAGGAAGCCCGGTGACAGGGTCTAAATGCAGCGCATCGAAGGGACATTTCTTGACGCAGTCGCCCAGTCCAAGACAGCCTTTCGAGCAGCCACCTTTTCCGGCGTAAAGCGTGTTGGCAAATGCACAAATGTCAGCACCTTCATAATGAACCTTGGCAGGCGAATTTTCGCAGGAGCCATTGCAGCGTAAAACCGCAATCTTCGGCTCTGACGCTTCAACGCAGAGTTTCAGCACATCAGCCACTTCTTGCATATTGGAACTTGGACAGTGCAGCCCAGCGAGGCTGTGCTTTTCGGCGGCGGCTTTCACGCAAGCCTCGGCAAAATTATGGCATCCGGCAAAGCCGCAGCCACCACAGTTCGCACCGGCAAGATGCGACTCAACTTCTTCGATGAGAGGATTTTCCTCTACCTTGAACTTCTGAGCTACAAAATAGAGAATCACTGCCAGAACGCCTCCTAAGATTCCTAATACAAGCAGGGAAACGATTAGAATGTTGTTCACTTTGAAAATGTTTTGAGTTAGTTTTACGCCTTACCGTTCCTCTCACTTTTGGGGAACGAAGGCGGTGAATTAATTTTACAAAAATACGGATTCTTGTTTTCTCTGCAATATTTTTCGTCTCTTTTTTTTCTGTTAAGCGTCGTATTCGTTGAAAATCAACCAAGAAAAGGACATGCAATGCTTCGTCATCATTCACAAAAAAAAGTCAAAAAATGGGTTGAGCAGAAGGAAACCGACGGGATTTGAAATGTGGAAAAGTCAGAAAAGAAGCGGCAATCTTGGCTTTGTGTCGAGACCAAAATGGAGGCTGGTCAACCGTCATGATTTTATTCTGATTGTTGGTCCTTACACTGCTTCCACTTCGTAACGGAACTTTTTCTTAAGATGTTTGCGACATTTTGACAATATCAAATAATAGGGGACAAGGGCGGCGAGACTGATCAGGGCGGAAAGCCCTTCGTCAACGTGTTGTGAAAGGAGTACAAGCAGTACGGTGACAAGAATGCAGAACGGAACCACGTAGGCCAGTACGACGGCTTGTCCGGCCTGCTTCATGGTCATCTTGATGTTGACTTTCTGCATCGGCTGGAAGTCTTGATCCTTGTTGTGCGGCACGACCAGCGTTTTTTCTGCCATGTCGCTGAGGCTGCAAGCGCCTTTTGCGTGACAGGCGGCGCAAGCGCTTTTCGATAGTATCTTTACCTCAATATCTTCTTCGCCAACACGGGTGACGACTCCTTCGTGCATGATGGTTTCTCCGTTCATATTGCTTTTCATTGGACGCGCTAAATTACGCATTTTATCCCGAATTGGGGATGAAAATGACAACATGACATTATTTCGATTATTTTTGCACCGATTAACTATGCAAGTGTTACCGACTATGCAAGGTGGCAATACTATGTTCGGGAAGTTGCCGGTGAACTGTTGCGTTTTGCAAGAAAAGGAATGGTGTTGGGATGATGAGTCATGTAAAATGATGATAACGCGATTGTTTGATGTTGTGATAGCGCAGCTTTATTGTTTTTCGGTATGTTTGCAGTTTTGAAGTAATCATTGTCAAGTGACCATTAAGAAAACCATAACATCGATTGTCGCCAAGTGCAAGGTCTTTGGGTATCGCACCTCCGAGAAGTTGAAGAACTATCTTCGCATTTTGGTATTGCCCGGGTTTGGAGGAATGCCTTTGTACGATGTGCTGGTGTTCTTCTTGAAAAGTTTCACCAAGGGCCGTTTGGTCGATCGTGCCGCAGCCGTGGCGTTCAACTTCTTTCTTGCCTTGTTTCCGTTGATTCTGTTTTTCTTCACCTTGATTCCGTATATCCCCATCCCGTATCTCTATGAGCAGATTCTCGGGTTGTTGGAGGAGTTTCTTCTGCCTTCGGGAGCTTTCGACTTTTTGGTCGATACCATCAATGGCATTATGAACCAGCCACATGGCGGACTGCTTTCGTTGAGCGTGGTTTTGTGTCTTTGGTTTGGATCGAGCGGCGTGTCGGCGATTTTCAACGGCTTCAAAAATGCCTATATGGACTATCGCAGTTATGGCTGGATCAAACAGCGCTTTTACTCGCTGATTCTCCTTGTCATACTCGGTATGCTCATATTTATGTCCATTGCCTTGATTACGTTCGGCAATATCCCGCTGGGTATCCTCGAGCGCAAGGAAATCGTGACGCATCAGTTTGGCTTGTGGGCCTTGAATGCGGTGCGTTGGCTGCTTTCCGTCTTCAATCTCATGCTGAGCGTGTCGCTGCTTTATTTCTTTGGCAACAAAAGTCAAAAACGCTTCAAGCTGTTCACGCCCGGAACGTTGTTGTCAACGGGATTGTTTATTCTCGCCACGGTAGGGTTCAACATCTACATTTCCAATTTTTCGCGTTACAATGCACTGTATGGCTCCATAGGGACCTTGATTGTCTTTTTGATGTGGCTGTGGATTCTTGCCATAGTCATATTGACGGGTAACGAATTGAATAACAGTATATACCATCTTTCCGTCCTGGAAAGTGCTCATGTTCGTGCCGCGGATTCTTCCGATGGCGTTGTACCTGAGGATCGAAGCAAAAAAAATGTTGATACATTCGATAATACTAAAAACAAAGGATCATGGGCGTAGTAATCCGGCAGAGCATTAAAGGTACGGTGATGAATTATATCGGTGTGGCAGTGGGCATCTTCACCACCTTTTTTGTGCTCACCAAGTATTTCACCACCGAGCAGGTCGGGTTGACCAAAGTGCTTGTTGACTCGGCCATTCTGTTGTCAACATTGGCGCAGTTGGGCACTAACTCGTCGGCCATGCGCTATTATCCGTATTTCAAGGATGAGAAAAACCGTGATAACGGCTTCTTCGGGTGGACGCTGATATTGCCGATTGTTGGTTTTGTGCTGTTTATCCTCGTGTTCTTCATTTTCAAAACACCATTGGTCCAATATTTCGCCAAGCAGTCAAGGCTCTTTGTCGATTACATGTATTTCGTCTTTCCGATGGCGTTTTTCATGTTGTATCTGTCGGTGTTTGAGACCAATTCCAACCTGTTGATGCGCATTGTGGTGCCGAAGTTCATCCGTGAGGTCGGCGTCCGTTTGATGACACTGGCGGATTACTTGTTGTTTGCTTTGGGTGTCATTTCACTGAACAGCATGGTGATAGGCTTGTGCCTTGTATATCTGGTGGCCACGCTGCTCAATATCATTTATTTGTTTTCATTGAAAAGGGTTTCCTTTCGCACCAAGAGAAGCTACGTGTCTCCCTGGTTGCGTCGTGATTTCACCTTTTATACTTTGTTTTTGATACTCTCATCCCTGACGACCATTGTTGTCCCGATGCTCAATACGTTTTTTATCACTGCTGAAATGGGGCTGGTGTTTACCGGTATCAATACCATAGCGCAATACATGGCCAATATGATAGAAATACCCTATCGTTCATTGGGCAGCATTTCACGCCCCGCCATCTCCGAGTCATTTAAAAACAACGATATAGTATCGGCCAACACGCTGGCGCGTAGCGTGTCGTTGCATCAGTTCATGGCCGGACTGTTTATCTTTTTCCTCATCTGGATTAATATTGACTTTGTGTATCTCTTGCTACCCAATGGAGCAAGTTATAGTGCAGGAAAATGGGTGTTTTTCATTCTTGCTCTCGGCAAACTGTTCAATTCCACCATGAGTATTGGGGGAACGGTGCTGGGGTATTCGAAGTTCTATTATTGGTCGCTGGCTTTTACCGTGGTCCTGATAACGGTGTCCATTGTGCTGAATAATATCCTTGTGCCCCGATGGGGAATGCAAGGATCGGCAATGGCTTCGCTGCTGGCTTTCATAATGTATTATTCACCCATGCTGCTGTTTGTTCGTATTAAGGTGAAAATCAATGTGTTGTCGCGCAGGCATTTGTGGATATTCGTAGTGGTCGCAAGCCTTTTTATGCTCGATTTCCTGTGGTCGCAAACCATTGAACCGTTGATGCTTCACGCCTTTCAGCCACTGTGGCTTTCAGCTGCACTTAATGCAATGGTGAAAACCTTGCTTTTCGTCCTTCTTGGCATCTATGTCACTTACCGCATCGGGATTTCTCAACAGGTCAATGATTTGATTGATAGATTGCTGAGAGATATTCGCATCCGTTGATCAGGAAGAAAACCCTGCCGTCAACACCAAGAAGGTAAGGAAAGAAGTTGATGTTGACTCCGTGAGGAATGAATTTAAAGTGCAATCTATTGTATTTTAT
>JBGYXG010000074.1:0-18533 GCA_041842465.1 Candidatus Limimorpha sp. | reverse complement strand
GGGTAAGGAATGTGCTTTTTTATCGTATTAGGGAAACGATTAAATAACACATGGAAATCTTCTGGGTGAACCTTTATAAAATCTCCGAAAAAACGTTTATTATTTTCAAGCAATTTTTCAAAATTAGATTCATTCAGATTTTGAATAATCATATTAACAAGCAGATTAGGGTCTTCTTTTATCTTATTAAGATTATTCTGTATAATATCCAAGATGTCATTTTGTGATTTATTCGTCTCTCTTCCCACCTTTCCGCTCTGCTGAACCACGTGAGTGAGTTCGTGGGCTATCAAATGTTGTCCTGCGGTGGTATCGGGGCTATACTGCCCGCGGTTGAAGTATATATCGTTGCCGTAGGTAAAGGCTTTGGCACTTAGGTCGTTGCTCATAGCTTCGGCCGCAGAGCCTGTGTGCAGGCGTACTCCGGAGAAGTCCGCCCCGAAGCCGCTCTCCATCTGCGATCGTAGTGCCGTAGGCATCGGCTGCCCTCCTCCCCGCGAGGCATGTATGCCACTCTCTGTGGCGTTATCCACGGCTACTCCGGAGGTTGAGCTACTTGCACGACGAGAAATCACAGGGGGAAGTACGGAGCTAGTGGAGGGCTTCTCTGTGGGTAGCCCGCTATACGCCTTTCGCATCACAAAGTCCGCCATACGGTCGGCTTCGCGCTCGTAGCTGTCGCCGGGTGTGGTCAGCTCTAATTTTGGTTGTACGATGGTTTGTTGAGAGGGGGCATTAATGCCTTCTTTCACGCCTTTGTGCTTTCCGCCTGCATGATTGGCTTTCACACCATTTTTATGGGTAACCCCGGAATTACTTTGGATAACATCTTTCATTGTACTGATCCTTTCCTTTGATGTAAAACTCTTGTTTATGAACGTTGTAACTCTTCTACCTTAACGGCAAACAGAGCCTTCGGTACTCTTCCTTGATCTATACAAACATTGCAAAGGTAACCAATAATTCAATAGGTGCAACATTTTTGCACGTTTTTTTTCAAAAAAAGGCATTCTTCCACTTGCATACCGCAAAAAAAGCATTATCAATGAAGTTGTTACACACTTTCTCTTCTTGATTTTTTTTACAAAAAATCATTTCGATATTCCAATTGGAAGCATCGATTCTTTGCAGGAGACCCCACATCGAACCACAAAATGCCCCAGAAAATGGAACGACGTAGGCTTTATCAAGAAAACGTCATGCTACACAATGCCATTCTTTTTCATCCGCTTCCAATAGAAAAAACATTACCTTTGCCGCAACAACAACCCTACTCCGATGATTCAACTGATTGTGTTTTGGTTTGCAGGTGTCATCCTGTTTTTCGCTTTTCTCGCGCTACTCATGAAGTTGGTGCGAAAAATAGCTGAGAAACGTCACGGCCAATCCGGCACCGGCAAAAATGCTCAGGAACAGGACCATCTGTCTGCACCGCAAGAATGATGGTTTGACGCAGGCTTTCGCCATCGTAGAGAAAAGCGATGCATGGGTCTTCATGTCGGAAAAAATTCGTACTTTCGCACGATAATTCGATAAATAAACATACAAATATGAAATACGACGTCATCGTCATTGGCAGCGGTCCCGGAGGATACGTGGCTGCCATCAGAGCATCGCAACTTGGAAAACACGTGGCCGTAGTTGAAAAGGCCGAAATCGGCGGCACTTGCCTCAACTGGGGCTGCATTCCCACCAAGGCACTGCTGAAGAGTGCCCAAGTGTACACCTATGCACAACATGCCGAAAACTACGGCATCAAGATAGAAGGCACCGTCACGCCTGACATGGAAGCCGTTGTCGCCCGCAGCCGCGGTGTGGCCGAAAACATGAGCAAAGGCGTGCAGTTTCTCTTTAAGAAGAACAACATCGAGCTGATTGCCGGCATGGGTCGCCTCAATGCCGACAAACAAGTGGAAGTAACAGATAGTGAAGGCAATGTCACCGTATTTGAAGCCGACCACATCATTCTGGCCACCGGCTCGCGCGTACGCGAACTGCCCGCACTACCCATCGACGGCAAGCGTATCATCAGCTACCGCCAAGCCCTTGTGCTCGACAAGCTGCCCGAAACCATGGTCGTAGTCGGTTCTGGCGCCATAGGATCGGAATTTGCGTTTTTCTTCACTTCGATGGGAGTCAAAGTCACTTTGGTGGAATTTCTACCCAACGTTGTCCCGAATGAGGACGAAGAAGTGTCGAAGCAGGTCGATCGCGCTTTCAGGAAGCTCAAGATGACCGTCATGACCGACGCCTCCGTGACCCATGTTGACACCACTGGCGAAAAATGCGTATGCACCATCAACACGAAGAAAGGCGAGAAAACGGTTGAGGCCGACGTGGTGTTGTCTGCGGTAGGCGTGCAAACCAACATCGACGGTATCGGCTTAGAGACATTGGGCATCGCCATCGAGCGCGGCAAAGTCGTTGTCGATGACTTTTACCGCACCAACGTTGAAGGCGTTTATGCCATCGGCGACATCGTCCATGGTCCGGCACTGGCGCATAAAGCCGACCACGAAGCCATCATTTGCGCCGAAAAGATTTGCGGACTCAACCCAAAACCTTTGAATTACAACAACATTCCCGGCTGCACTTATATCACCCCTGAGATTGCCTCCGTCGGAATGAGCGAGGCCAAAGCCATTGCAGAGGGCTACGAAGTGAAAATCGGAAAGTTCCCCTTCACTGCATCAGGAAAGGCAACCGCGGCTGGCAACAAAGACGGATTCGTCAAGGTGGTCTTCGATGCCAAAACCGGCGAGTGGTTAGGCTGCCATTTGGTTGGCGACAACGTCACGGAGATGATTGCTTCTGCCGTTTTGTGCCGCGAACTCGGCGCCAAGGCCGACGACATCATCCGCGCCGTATTCCCCCACCCGACCATGTCGGAAGCCATCATGGAGGCTGCGGCAGCTGCCTGCGGAGAGTGCGTACATTTATAAAAGTTGATATTTTGGAGCTGTCTGCTGTTCAGTTATGGGTTAAAGAGATAATTAATTGGAAAAATTTGGAGATTTTATTAGAGAGAAATGCTTGGATTTTGCGGTTGACATTGTCAACATGTACAAACATCTTTGCGAGGATAAAAAAGAGTATGTGGTGTCAAAACAGCTACTTCGAAGTGGTACCAGTATCGGTGCAAATCTTGTTGAAGCACAAAATGGCATTAGCCACAGAGATTTTATTGCTAAGATTTACATATCGCTGAAAGAATGCGCCGAAACAGGTTATTGGTTGAAGATTCTTTACAGAACGGATTATCTAACCAAGTCTGAATACGATGACATCAATAACAAATGCCAAGAAATAAACAAAATCTTAAACAGCATAACAAAAAACTCACGCAAAAAACAACTGAACAACTGACAACTGAACGACTGAATACTATGGAAATCATAGCTACGAAAATAAAGGACCTGGTCATCATCAAGCCTGACGTGTTCACCGACACACGCGGTTATTTCTTTGAATCTTATAACCAAGAGAAATTCCGTGCTGCGGGCTTGACGATGGACTTTGTGCAAGACAACGAGTCAAAATCCATGCGCGGCGTGCTACGCGGCCTGCACTTCCAGAAGCCGCCATTCGCGCAAGGCAAGCTGGTTCGTGTCGTGAAAGGCTCAGTGATGGATGTAGCCGTCGATCTTCGCGGCAGTTCACCCACCTACGGACAATGGGAAAGTATCGTCCTGACCGAATCCAACAAGCTCATGCTATGGATTCCCGAAGGCTTTGCCCATGGTTTCGTGTGCTTGGAAGACGATTCCGTCTTCACTTACAAATGCACCAACGTATATAATAAGGCTTCCGAGGGCAGCATCCTTTGGAACGACCCCGACATCAATGTACAATGGAACATCGAAAACCCCATCTTATCGGAAAAAGACAAGGTAGCCCCTTATTTCAAAGATTTCACCACCCCGTTCAAATGAAAACACGCAACATCCTAATCATCGCATCCTTGGTCGTTTTGTTGACCGGATTTGCAGCAACCTACATGGTCATCAACGCACAGAGCAAGCAGGCCGAAGAAACCGACTATGAAGGCGAGGAGCGCGATTTCGTCTATTTTGACCAAATCGACCACCTCACCCACGACATCGAGATTCCCAAAAGCCTGAACTTTGCCGGTGAAAATGTGCCCCTTGAGTTATTCTACGTCGGCGAAAGGCTTGAACGCGAGTTGCTAGTCAACTCCTACCTACACGCGAGCACCTTATTATTATTGAAACGTACCACGCGCTGGTTCCCTGTCATGGACTCCATCATGAAGAAAAACGGACTTCCCGAGGACTTCAAGTATCTTGCCATGATAGAAAGCGCCTTGACCAACGCCGTTTCGCCCTCCAAAGCCGTCGGTTTCTGGCAATTCTTAGAAGGTACCGGAAAAGACTACGGATTGGAAATCAACCGTGAGGTCGACATGCGCTATCACGTTGAGTTAGAGACTGCCGCAGCCTGCAAATACCTGAAAGACGCCTATTACAAGTTTGGAAGCTGGACCTTGGCTGCCGCCGCTTTCAATGCCGGAAACGGAAGAATTTCAAGGACCATCAGCGAACAACACGTATCCTCGTATTACGACATGAAGCTATCGGAAGAAACCGAGCGTTACGTTTTCCGCATCCTCGCCCTGAAACTCATCACCGAGAACCCTGCAAAATACGGCTTCCAAATCAGCGACCATCTCAAATACCAGCCATTGCAATACAAAACCATCACGGTGACCCAGTCCATTGGCAACTTGGCCGATTTTGCCATCGAGCAGGGCACCAACTACAAAATGCTGAAGTATTTCAATCCATGGCTGCGCGCCAACACGCTCACCATTTCGACGGGAAACAGTTACAAAATCAAGATTCCGGCTGGTCGTTATGCAATGACCCACGCAAAGCTGCTGAAAGGAAAATAAGTTCCTTGGGGGAGGCAATTTTCTGAAAGACAACACTATGAATGAATTTTCGGAAGATAAAAATCTTGTCATCTTAGGGGCAAGGGAAAACAACCTGAAAAACATCGACCTTTCCATCCCTCGCAATGCGTTGGTTGTGATAACAGGCATCAGCGGGAGTGGCAAGTCGTCACTGGCTTTCGACACCATCTATGCCGAAGGGCAACGTCGCTACATGGAGAGTTTTTCGGCCTACGCGCGGCAGTTCATCGGCAACATGGAGCGTCCCGACGTGGACAAAATCACCGGACTCAGCCCCGTCATCTCCATCGAGCAAAAGTCGGTCAACAAAAACCCGCGTTCCACCGTAGGCACCATTACAGAGATATATGATTTTCTGCGTCTGCTCTATGCCCGCATTTCGGAAGCCTATTCCTACAATACCGGCGAAAAGATGGTACGCTACACCGAAGATCAAATTACCGACTTGATTTTCAGCACTTATAAAGACAAACGCATCAACATTCTCGCACCCGCCACACGAGGTCGCAAAGGCCATTACCGGGAATTGTTCGAGAATATCCGCCAAGCGGGATTCAACCGTGTGCGTGTTGACGGCGAGATTTGCGAAATAGAATACGGCATGATGCTCGACCGTTACAAAACCCACGACATCGAAATCATCATTGACCGGATCGAGGTGAACGACAACGCCTACACGCGCATCAAAAACTCGGTGCAAACCGCCTTCCGTTACGGCAAGGGGCTATTGATGGTGATGGACCACGACAGTGGCGATCTTCATTACTTCAGCCGCCTGCTGATGTGTCCGAGCACAGGTTTATCGTACGAAGACCCCGAACCCAATACGTTTTCGTTCAACTCTCCGTATGGTGCCTGTCCCAAATGCAAAGGATTGGGAGAGATTGCCATTGTCGATAAAGAGAAAATCATCCCGAATCCCGAACTAAGTCTCCGCAAAGGCGGCTTGGCACCTGCCGGCGAGTACAAATCGGGCAACTGGATTTTCCGCCAGCTTGAAGCCATCGGGTTGAAGTACGACTTCACGCTCGACACTCCCATGAAAGAGATCAGCGATGAAGCCTTAGACGTTATTTTATACGGTGCTAACGAGACTTTCGAAGTAAAGCGCGAGATGCTTGGCGTCACATCCACCTACAAACTGAACTTTGAAGGCATCATCCGCTTCATCGAAGCACAGAACAACGAGGATGCGCCCGCCAGCATCACAAGGTGGGCAAACTCATTCATGAACCACGTGGCCTGCCCCACCTGCGAAGGCACAAGACTAAAAAAAGAAGCACGTTATTTCCTGATTGACGGAAAAAACATCGCCGAAGTGGCAGAGATGGACATTTTGACCCTCGACCGATGGGTGACATCACTGCCGGAGAAACTGAGCGAGCGTCAATACGAAATCGGGAAAGAGATACTGCGCGAAATCAACAAACGCATTCATTTCCTGCTCGACATCGGCATCGACTACCTGAGTTTGAACCGAACCGCAAGAGCATTGTCAGGTGGCGAAGCGCAACGCATCCGTTTGGCCACGCAAATCGGGTCGCAACTCACCGGAGTGCTGTATATCCTTGACGAACCGAGCATCGGGCTACATCAACGCGACAACCACCGTCTCATACAGTCGCTGAAGGACTTGCGCGGCATCGGCAACTCGGTCATTGTCGTCGAGCACGACAAAGACACCATGCTGGCTGCAGACTACATCGTTGACATCGGTCCAGGGGCTGGACGACATGGCGGCGAAGTGGTTTTCTCAGGCACGCCGCAAGCCACAAAAAACGGACATTCCATCACCTGCGACTACCTAAACGGGAAACGCAACATCGAAGTGCCCCCATGCCGCCGCAAACCCCAAGACGGACAATTCCTCATCTTGAAAGGCGCTACCGGTCACAATCTGAAGCACGTCGATCTGAAACTGCCGCTGGGTTTGATGGTTTGTGTCACCGGGGTTTCCGGGTCGGGAAAATCAACACTGATTAACGAGACCCTCTCCCCCATCCTCAGCAAAAAATTCTACCGGTCGCTGAAAGAGCCTTTGCCCTACGAATCGATAGAAGGACTTGAACTCATTGACAAAATCATCGAAATCGACCAGTCGCCTATCGGTCGCACACCGCGTTCCAACCCTGCAACCTACACAAAAGTGTTCGACGACATCCGCAAACTCTTCGGCGAACTTCCCGAATCCAAAATCAGGAACTACAAGTCGGGGCGTTTCTCTTTCAACGTGAAAGGCGGTCGCTGCGAGGCTTGTAAAGGCGCCGGCATGAAAATCATCGAGATGAACTTCCTGCCCGATGTATCGGTTGAATGCGAAGAATGTCAAGGCAAACGCTACAACCGAGAGACCTTGGAGGTACGCTACAAAGGCAAGTCGATTAACGACGTGCTCAACATGACCATCAACGAAACCGTGCGTTTTTTCGAGAACATCCCTTCTATCACAAAGAAAATCAAGACATTGCAAAATGTCGGATTAGGCTACCTGACCTTGGGACAGGCTTCAACGACCATTTCGGGCGGCGAGGCGCAACGGGTGAAATTAGCTGCAGA
Source organism: Candidatus Limimorpha sp. (assembly GCA_041842465.1). GTDB lineage: Bacteria > Bacteroidota > Bacteroidia > Bacteroidales > F082 > Limimorpha. Next base: position 11,044 of record JBGYXG010000074.1, on the reverse strand, counting down.
ATTAGCGAAAAACGATACGGGGAAAACGCTATATATCCTCGACGAACCCACCACCGGCTTACATTTCGAAGACATCAAGGTGCTCATGGGAGTGCTGAACAAACTTGTTGACAAAGGCAATACGGTGCTAATCATCGAACACAATATGGATGTCATCAAGATGGCCGACTATATCATTGACATGGGACCGGAAGGCGGCGACCGCGGCGGACAAATCCTGTGCGAAGGCGCCCCCGAGGACATCATCAAATGCGAAAGCAGCTACACTGCAAAATACCTGAAAAACGAACTGTAACAAGACCTTTAGGCGGCTATCACCATTGGCCGGACAGCTTATTTCAACCGTATCACCTTTCCCGGAGAAAGATAGGTGTTTTCGGTGATTTTATTTCTTTTCTGTAGTTTTTCAAGTTTCACCCCGAACTTCAACGCCACATCGCGCAAATTCTCACCACGCTGTATCACATAGCGTGCCGGCTTCCGGCACCTGTTGGCCAACGGCTCGATATAAATCAAATCGCCATTGCGAAACACATATTCCACGCCTTTTTCCAAATAGTTGTATTTGTAAATCTGATACGAAAAAATACTCAATTCCTTGGCGAGGGCAATAGGCGTGTCGCCCTCTTTGGCATAGATGAACTTCACACCGTTGTTCAGATAGACAAAACGACCGCTTTTGGTCAGCTCGGCCAATTCATAAGCCGATTTATCCTCAGGAGAATAAGCCACCACCATCTCATGTTGAGCCACCGAAGGATCAACGGATTCCGTGGTATCGAAATCTTGCGGGGTTTCTTCCGCCAGCAGGCCCAAGGCCATTTGGTCGTATCGTGTCAAGTTGTAAAACTCGATTTTGTCAATCAAACTTCTTGCATACACAGGATTCGTGGCATAACCAGCGGCTTTCAACCCTTTCGCCCATCCCTGATAATCGGTGATTTCCAACTCAAACAACCCACTGTAACGGTTGCGTGTCGTTAGGAACAAAGAATGGTCACGGTACGATTCTTCAGGGTTTTCGTACTTGCGGAAACATTCGTTTTTTTCATCGTCGTCTTGATAAAACGTGTCGCCCGACCATTCCTTGTGGCACTTGATACCAAAATGGTTATTGGCTTCGACCGCCAACGCACTGTTTCCCGAATTGGATTCAAGAATGCCTTGCGCCAAAGTAATGGAAGCAGGTATCCTATAGTTTTGCATTTCCTCAATGGCAATATGCTTGTAGGTCGCAATGTATTCTTCCGTGGTCATCTGCCCCCAAGTAGACGCCGACAACAAAAGCAAGGTCGATAAAACAGTTGTGATTCGCATTTTCATTTCTAAAATAATCGGTAAAGATACAACCAATTGGCAAACCTTCCGTCAGGATTGATCCATGAAAGAAAAAAACAAGTACATGTTTTCATATTATTACCATTTAATATATTGATTTTCAACATACAATAAATAATCCCTAATATTTCAGAAATAGGATTGTCCAACAAAACAATTGCAATTTATTCCCATAAAAGCCTGATGCAAAGTCATTTTTTCGTACTTTTGAACGCTAAAGAAAAATGCAATGGACACGAAAAGTCTCTTTACTTATTTTCCCAAACTGACCGACGTGCAGCGCGCCCAGTTTGAGCAATTGAAACCGCTATACGAAGACTGGAACAGTAAAATCAACGTCATTTCACGCAAAGACATGGAACATTTCTACGAGCACCATGTGTTGCACTCGCTGGCCATTGCAAAATACATCGAGTTCCTTCCCGGTATGCGTGTTATGGACTTGGGAACGGGCGGCGGTTTCCCGGGCATTCCGCTCGCCATCCTTTATCCTCAGACCGATTTCTACCTCATTGACGGCACTGGAAAAAAAATTACGGTTGTCAACGCGGTAGCGCAGGCTATCGGATTGACCAACGTTGTCGCCGAGCACAAACGGGCGGAAGAAGTTCGTGAAAAGTTCGATTTCATCACCGGTCGCGCCGTGATGACTCTGCCCGAAATCGCCAACCTCGCCGGCAACAAAATCCGCATCCGCGGTGATATTGAAGCGGGCGGCATCCTCTATCTGAAAGGCGGCGACCTGCAAAGCGAGTTCAAAGCACTCTCCAAATACTGGCAACACAAAAAAGCAACCGTATCGAAATGGTTTCAGAAGCCTTATTTTGAAGAAAAATACGTCGTCCACCTTTATTAATAGACATTGCAAACAACTTTGCCAAATGATTTTAGTAAAATATTTAAGCAAAAAAACGAGCATTTTTTTCATTATTATTCAACGATTTATACACAAGCATAACAATTAAACACCCCGATTAATATGAAAAAGTTTGTCATCCTACTATTGGGCGTAATGGTCTTTGGCACAGTCGGCCTCGCCCAGCAAACCATGCCTGTTCCGTTCGATCCGAACGTAAGAACCGGACAATTAGAAAACGGTCTGACTTATTTCATCAGACACAACGAAAAACCTGCCCAACGCGCCAACTTCTATATCGCGCAAAAGGTGGGTTCCATCTTGGAAGAAGAAAACCAGCGCGGTCTCGCCCACTTTTTGGAACACATGGCTTTCAACGGCACAAAAAACTTCCCCGGAAAGAACCTGTTGGACTATATGGAACGCAACGGCGTGAAGTTCGGCGAAAACGTGAATGCCTGGACCGGCATTGAACAAACCGTGTACATGCTGACCAACGTTCCGACCACAAGCACCAACTTAATCGATTCCTGTCTGTTGATTTTACATGACTGGTCGAGTTTCATTTCCCTTGAAGGCGAGGAGATTGACAAGGAACGCGGTGTGATTCTTGAAGAGATGCGACAAAGCAAGACCTCGCAGATGCGCATCTATGAAAAGATGTTGCCCGAAATCTACCCCAACAGCCCCTACGGACACCGTTTGCCCATCGGAACCGAAGAAGTCGTTGCACACTTCGACCATCAAGCCCTGCGTGACTATTACCACAAGTGGTATCGTCCCGACCTTCAGGGCATCATCATTGTGGGCGACATCGATGTCGATCAAATAGAAAACCGTATCAAGACCTTGTTCGCTGACATTCAGGCACCTGTCAACCCTGCCGAACGTACCCGCTTCGCCGTGGCCGATAACGACGCCCCCATCGTCAGCATTTGCACAGACATTGAGGAAACGCATTATACGGTGAATGTGTATTATAAACACGACGTTGTTCCTGCACCAGAAAAGAACGACATGCAATACTGGATGAAGACCTTTATCGACATGTTGGTTTCGACCATGTTCAATAGCCGCCTTGAAGAGCTGACTCAGAAAGCCAATCCTCCCTTCATCTATGGCGGTGGTTATTATTCCACATTTTTTGTGTCCGACACCAAGGAAGCATGGTCGTGCACTGCCATTGCAAAGGACTGCGACGGCATTGACGAAGCGATGGCCTCCATTGTTACGGAATGCAACAAGATGAGACGGTTCGGTTTCACCCAATCGGAATTTGATCGTGCCAAGGCCGTCCTTCTGAAATCCTTGGAAAACCGCTACGAAGAACGCAACAAGCAGGATAACGACACCTACTTTTGGCCATTACTCTCCCATTTCCTGAACAATGAGCCGCTCATGGGCATTGAGAATGAATTTGCCCTGCTAAGCCAAGCCCTGCCAAACATTCCGCTTGATGTTATCAACCAATATGCACCGCAATTCGTCACCGACAGCAATATTGTCATCACGCTCAAGGCTCCCGTCAAGGAAGGCGAAAAGCTGCCGACCAAGGAAACGTTGCTTGATATGTTCAACAAAGCCAATGCTTTGGAAGTGGAAGCCTATAAAGAGACCGTTCCCAACGAACCTTTGGTGGCCAACCTGCCGGCACCCGGAAAAATCACCCAAAAAACCTCAGACCCTGAATTTGACGCTACCGTCCTTACACTTGACAACGGCATAAAGGTCATCTACAAGCCGACAACTTTCAAAGACGACGAGATTCTCATGTCGGCATTCAGCATGGGCGGCATTTCCGTTTTACCACAAGACGAATTATCCACCTTAAAGGAAGTGAACAGCTTGATTACCCTCGGCGGCGTCGGCAATTTCAGCGCCATCGACCTGTCCAAGGTCACCATGGGCAAAAAAGCCAATGTCCGTCCCGGCATTAACAACTACAGCGAAAGCATGAGTGGAAACTGCTCGGCGAAAGACTTGGAGACCATGATGCAACTGACGTATCTGTACTTCACCGCACCCCGCAGCGACCAAGAAGCCTATCAGTCCTACATCACCCGCACCAAAGCGGCATTAGCCAACATCGAGGCCAACCCCATGATCACTTTCCGCGACAGTCTGACTGCCGTCTTATACGGCAACCACCCCCTCGCCGTCAGAATGAAATCCGAGGACTATGATAAAGTGAACTACGACATGGCGATGCAAATTTATGGCAACCGCTTTGCCGACCCGAACAACTTCATCTTCACATTTGTCGGCAACATCGACCCCGCCACATTCGAGCCCATGATTGAGCAGTACCTCGGCTGCCTTCCTGTCACGAGCCGCAACGAAACATGGAAAGACAACGGTATGAATATCACTGAAAAGAACATCATTTGCCATTACGAAAAAGAGATGGAGACACCCAAAGCCACCTGCTACATGGTTTACAATGGCAAAATGGAGTACACGCTTGAAAATCAGATTTATATGAATGTTTTCACCGACATTATGGACATTGTCTATACCGAGAAGATCCGTGAAGACGAAGGCGGCACCTACGGCGTTGGCGTGAATGGTTCGGTCAGCAATCGTCCGGATGATTATTTCATTCTGCTTGTGGGTTTTGAAACCAACAAGGATATGTACGAAAAGCTGATGGGCACTGCCAAGACCGAGTTGGAAAACATCGCTGAAGTCGGTCCGCGTCCGCAAGACCTGAAAAAGGTGAAGGAATTCATGCTGAAGAATCATGCCGAAAAGATGGAACGCAACGGATACTGGATGAACGCCATCGAAAGCAACCAGCGCGACGGCATCAATCCGATGAAGGACTACGAGAGCATCCTGAACGGCATTAGCATTGAGTCGATGGCGCAGTTTGGCAAACGCCTCATCAGTGCCTACAAGAAAGAAATCGTGCAGTTACCGAAGTGATGTACACTGATTTTTCCTATTTTCGCACCTCGAAATGCAATTTATAACAACTAAAATAAAAGTACAATGGTAGAAAAACTTCAAACTACGCTTCGCGATTCTGCGGTTGCGAGGTGGATGGCGCTTCTTTTGCTGGCATTGGCCATGTTCTGCGCCTACATTTTTATGGACATTCTGTCGCCCATTAAAGACCTGATGATGTCGGAACGTGGCTGGGACTCCACCGCTTTCGGCACCATGCAAGGTGCTGAGACTTTCTTGAATGTCTTTATCTTCTTCCTGATCTTTGCCGGCATCATCCTCGACAAGATGGGAGTTCGCTTTACCGCCATCCTTTCGGGTGTCGTCATGCTGATTGGCGCAGTCATCAAATGGTACGCCATTTCGGAGCGCTTCATCGGCACAGGAACAGAAGCCTGGTTTACCAACCACCTCAACTACATTCCCGGATTTCATGAGCTTGGGGTTTCTCCTTTTTATGAAAACATGCCTGCTTCCGCCAAACTCGCTGCCATCGGATTCATGATCTTCGGCTGTGGCGTAGAAATGGCCGGCATCACCGTTTCGCGTGGTATCGTAAAATGGTTCAAGGGTCGTGAAACAGCTCTGGCTATGGGTTCGGAAATGGCATTGGCACGTCTCGGCGTAGCTACCTGCATGATTTTCTCACCTTATTTTGCAAAGTTGGGCGGACAAATCAATGTTACGCGCTCCGTTTCGTTCGGTGTCGTGCTGCTGATGATCGCCTTGATCATGTTCATCGTCTATTTCTTCATGGATAAGAAATTAGATGCACAAACCGGTGAAGCTGAATCCAAAGACGATGCTTTCCAAATCAAGGATATTGGCAAGATCTTCTCAAGCCTTGGCTTCTGGTTGGTAGCCCTGCTGTGCGTGCTTTACTACTCTGCCATCTTCCCCTTCCAGAAATACGCGGTCAACATGCTTCAGTGCAACCTGACGCTCACTCCTGGAAGCGGATTCTGGGCCAGCAGCTCCGTCACCATTGTGCAGTATCTCATCATGCTTGTTGTGGCTGTCGGATCGTTTGCCAGCAACTTCTCGAAGAAGAGAAATGTCAAGGTTGGGCTGATGGTGCTCGCCATCGTCGCCTTGGTAGTCTATTGCTACATGGGCTACAAACGCGGTGCTGCCGAAACGGTGTTTGCCGTATTCCCATTACTTGCCGTTGCCATCACTCCTATTTTGGGCAACTATGTGGACCACAAGGGGAAAGCCGCTTCCATGCTGATGATCGGTTCCATCCTGCTCGTAGCATGCCACCTCACGTTCGCCTTTATCCTTCCCCTTTTCAAAGGTAACGCTGTTGGCGGTATCATCGTAGCCTACGTCACCATTTTGGTGCTGGGTGCATCATTCTCATTGGTGCCTGCAGCTCTGTGGCCCAGCGTTCCAAAGTTGGTGGATGAAAAAATCATCGGTTCGGCCTACGCCCTTATCTTCTGGATTCAGAACATCGGTTTGTGGCTGTTCCCCTTGCTGATTGGAAAAGTTCTCGACAACACCAACCCCGGTGTCACCAATCCTGTCGAGTTCAACTACACTTGGCCGTTGGTCATGCTTGCCTGCCTTGGCGTGACCGCCCTGTTTATCGGCATCTACCTGAAAGCCGTTGACAAGAAGAAAGGCTTAGGCCTCGAACAACCCAACATTAAGGAATAATCCTACGAAGCAGCATAAGTTAACACTTGCTGTGACATCGTTATCCGTTAAAAAACACCGGTCTTAGAGACCGGTGTTTTTTTGTTTCATTATGGTTTCTCAATCATGGCAACGGGAAACCGTCTTTCACCCAACAAAAAAAGCACCCCTACGAGTGCTTTCGGGTGGGAACTAATGGATTCGAACCATTGACCCCTTGCTTGTAAGGCAAGTGCTCTAAACCAACTGAGCTAAGCTCCCCTACGTTGAAATCGGCTGCAAAAGTACACAATTTTTCGTTACAAACACAAATTGCCGATTGTTTTCCGTAAAAAAAGTTCCTGAAACAAAAAAGCCACTCTCAGACACCATGACCTGAAAATGGCTGTTGAGCGAATAACGGGGCTCGAACCCGCGACCCTCAGCTTGGGAAGCTGATGCTCTGCCAACTGAGCTACATTCGCTTGACGGTGCAAAAATACATATTTTTCGGCATGTTGTCCAATAATATTCGCTTTTTCGCTTCGCAAAAAAACAAAATAGCCTACGTTCAAGTTAGAAGTACAATTTTTGCCGTCAAAAGATTTGCTCAGGTTAGATTGAGATTGAAAAAATGCAAGGATTATTATCAGGAAAAAAATCATTCTACATACTCGAATATTGCCATACCATGATTGCAGCATTGCGATGTAAAACTTTGGTCCGATATTTGAAAGAAATTACCCGTTTTTTGATGAAATCTTGATGAACCAACTGACAAATGACTACTTTTGCATTAATAAACTCAAAAAAATAAAGAAAAGATGAAAAAGTTCGTATTGGGGATCTCCCTACTGCTTATGATGGCTTCCTGCGGCTCCATCAAGAGTCTCAATCCCAACAAGGTACTCCAAGCCGGCAGCGCCGCCGCCACCGCTCTCACCATCTCCGATGCCCAAGTTGTACAGCTATGCAAGGAATACATGGTGAAAAGCGACAAAGAAAACACCGTATTACCTGCCGACAACGCCTATTCAAAGCGACTTGCCAACATCATGTCGAAGTTTAAGAACATCAGCAACATGAACGTCAACTATGCCGTTTACCAGTCAAAGACTATCAATGCCTTTGCAAGCGGTGACGGCAGTGTCCGTGTCTATACCGGGCTGATGGACGTGATGGACGACGAAGAACTATTTGCCGTCATCGGTCATGAACTGGGGCATGTGAAAAACAAAGATACTCGCGATGCCTACCGCAATGCCTACCTGATGGTGGCTGCTCGTTACGGCATCTCCGCCATCAACCCCACCGCCGGCGCCATCTCCGAAGGCATGATTGGCGACATTGCCCAGCAATTGGCTTCAAATGCTTTCTCGCGTCGTCAAGAGTATGCTGCCGACGATGCCGCATTGCAGTTCTGCTTGACCAATAACGTCAACCCCTACGCCATGCACAATGCGCTCAACGTGTTGCTGCAACTTGAAAAGCAATCCGGAGGAAGCGGCAATTCCAGCATGGTAAAACAAATGCTTTCTACCCACCCCGACACCGCCAAACGTGCCGCACGCTCGAAGAGCAACGCCGATGCCACAGGCAAAGGCTCACCCAATACCCAAATCAAAACCAATGTCAACACGGTGACTCCTTCAGGGACAAACTCAGGAAGCACAACCGTAAAGCCTTCTACCCCCAGCAACAAACCCAAAACAGTGAATGTGGGTGGAAACAAGCCGAAAACAATTAAGCCGAATTAATCAGAGTCCTAACTGACAATAAAAAACCGCATAATTTTTATGCGGTTTTTTTATTTTAGATTTTCATCGGTTTGACTTAACCGATTGAAGAATAAACTTTTAGCGAGGTATTTGAGAAATAAGAGGTAACAATTTAGCAACCGTGCGAACTTCAGCGTTTTGCGTTGCTATGCTGTCAAATAACTCTTCTCACTGCAAAGATAGTCAAATAACTTAAAACACTCAACTTATAGCAATAATTTTCTTGCTTATGAAGGCTATGGTATATAGCGATTGGCATTTTACGTATGTTCAACGATATTGTTGTATAGATTTCTCAAATTTTGTTCTCTAACTTTGGGTTTTAATTGGCATTGCCATACAACAGATACTCGATAGCCAAGCCTTTCTAATTCTTGCGTTTTACGTTTGTCCCTTTCTAAATTATCCGCAATCTTCTTCTCCCAATATTCCAAATTCGTAGATGGTAAATGAGCATATTTACATCCTTGATGTCCATGCCAAAAACAACCATTCACGAATATTACAGCCTTGTACTTTTGAAGAACGATATCCGGAGTTCCCGGCAACCGTTTTACATTTTTTCGATATCGCAAACCTTGAGCAAACAGATATTTTCGGACGATCTTTTCCGGTTTTGTTTCCTTTCCTGTGACATGAGACATTATTTCCGAACGCTTTTCTTTACTGACCGTGTCTGCCATCTCTACTTAATAACGATTCGTTCTTTAAGATGATCCATATTTTCTTTACGACTTTTCTTTGCATAGCCGAGCTTGTCGCAAGTCGCTTCTATTTTCTGGCAAAAAATATCGGCATTTAGTTTGGTCATACATAGTTCATCATTCTCGTTTCGTTCCGTACTATGCCATAAAGCTTCATCATTTAAGGGATGTTGCGGTCGGAATGGGGGAATATTAAAGATTCTATTATCTACTTGTGTGATCCAAGATGCTCCGATTTCTGTCATCGCACCCCATGCACTCGGGGTGTTATCACTCGTAACGAATATGACGAAGATTTTTTGATTAGAGTAACTTTCCACAAAGAAATCCCGTAAATAGTTATATATCGATGCAGTCCCTTCGGGAATGCGGCTAATTTCATCGTCGCAACTCGTGTATAAGATATCTTCGGGCGGAATGTTATTAAATACTAAAAATGAGTATATCAAATCAGCTAATGCTTTGTCTTTAGAAGCGTGACTAATCAGTATTTTCTTTTTCTGGGAATCCACTACGGTTTTTAATCCTAAAGCATTAGCATTATTATTGATCGCATCGGATATGACTTGTTCGATCGTTTCTCTCGAAGAATCTGGTGCTAATCGTCCTATACTTTCAGCTGCATTTTCACTCACTATATTTCTGAATGTGTCGACGGCTTCTCTAAATTTTGCTTCTGTATTTTTTTGTTCATTCAATTTACGTTGCTTCTTCTCTCTGTTCTGTTCATTAGAAAACAAACCTCTTTTCCGAAGAATATCCGGAAGTAGAATAGTTCGCACGTATTTTATAACAGCCTCATATCGTGGGTCGTCGGACTTATAGCCTTGCCTATTGCTCAATGCCATATCTGGAAGTTCCGATAATTCGAACAAATCGATATATAGTTGTCCAACTACATAAACTTCATTCAATTTATTTTGACCGACTATCGGCAAAATATTGAACTCTCCCATTTTTTTATTCGCATATAAGGATATGAAGTTGTCGGGGAAATCGGTAAGTGCCGCTTTACGCCCTCTTGTAGAAGCGTATGCCCCGATCCATCCCATTATTTTAAGCATATATTCATGATCTTTTCCTGCATTGTCTTTCAGATTGATTGGCTCTGTATACGGCTCTCTATGCTCAACCAATTCAGTTCGTTTTGCCGGATATTGGTTAGGAATATTTTTTGCTAAATCGGAAAAGTCATCCCCTAAAGATATAAATGCACATAACTCTTTTGCAATATTTTCGTCAAAGGTGTCTATTGTAACTGTTTCATTGCCTCTGATTATGTGTATTTTGAAATTATCGTTGACTAATGGGAATATTTTTAACAAATTCCGTTTAACCGAATCCATAGATTTATTCAATCTGTATTGAGGATTCCTCATTACGATCGCTGTTCCATGCTCTTGAATATATACGAATTTTATATCATCATCGGCAATAGGTCGTAACTTATTCCCGTCTATCGGTCTACGAGATAAAACGAAACCGGATTTCTCGTTATCGCTGATAGTCATTACATCAACGGATTCGGAAACAGACAATGCCGCCAACTTACCAACGCCTTTTCGTCCCATTTTTCGTCTCTCTCCGGAACGTGTCATAGATTCTTCTTCTTTAACTCGAGAGACACCGGCTACGTTCACATAATAAATATTCGTATAAAGATTACGCCAGTTCGGTATAAGAAAAGTCTTGTAAAAAGTTGGTAATCTCGTTATTATTTTGTACCTTTATGGGTAAAAATCAACAAGTTACAAATTAAATAAACGATGATTACCAAGGACAAAGTTACGGAAATTTTCTGT
>JBGYXG010000073.1:0-8771 GCA_041842465.1 Candidatus Limimorpha sp. | reverse complement strand
TTTTTTTGAACACCGTAAGATTCTTAACAAGTTATGCTGTTGACGGAGTGTTTGAAAGTTTATTGTTCAAAAAACACAGTTTTATCCTTAGTCATTATGGGAATGTGTTTGTTTAAGACAATGGAAGACAATAGGATATGAAGATCGGGGAACAATTTTATTTTTACTTGCTTGTTTGCATTGGAAATTTCCTTAATTTTACAAATTCAAATTTTGTCGATGGAAACGAAATGGATATTAAATAAAAACTTTGATCGTCAGCAAGTTGCGGAAATCAGCAAGGCTCTCGGAATTGACGAGAACCTCGCCACGCTGCTTGTTCAGAGAGGTGTGACGAACTTCGACGAAGCCAAGGTTTTTTTCCGTCCATCCCTGTCAAAGCTTCACGATCCTTTTTTGATGAAGGACATGGACAAGGCTGTCGATAGGGTGTTGCGTGCCATTGATGAAAATGAGAAAGTATTGGTGTATGGCGACTATGACGTGGATGGCACTACGGCTGTCGCTTTGGTTTACACTTATCTGAAAAAGTTCTTCAAGAAGAAGAAAATCGAGTTTTACATTCCCGACCGCTATGATGAAGGCTACGGCATTTCCTACAAAGGCATTGACTATGCCGCTGACAACGGCTTCAAGTTGGTGATTGCGCTCGATTGCGGCATTAAGGCGAATGAGCGCATTGACTATGCCAATGAGCATGGCGTGGATTTCATCATTTGCGACCATCATAGGCCGGGCGATACCATTCCGAATGCCGTTGCCGTTCTCGACGCCAAGCGAGCGGATTGTCATTATCCCTACGATGAATTGTCGGGTTGCGGTGTCGGTTTGAAACTTGTCCACGCCATCTCGATAAGGCGTCATCTTCCCATGCAGGATGTCTATGACTTATTCGATTTGATCGCGGTCAGCATTGCTGCCGACATTGTTCCTATCACCGGCGAAAACCGGGTGCTGGCCTATTTTGGGCTGAAGCTGCTCAATAAGAAACCTCGTCCCGGCTTTGAAGCCATTCTGCACACGGCAAATGTTTTCCGTCGTGAAGAGGAATCGGAACAAGAAGGAACCGATAATGTGCTTTCGCGCCAACTCACCATCAGTGACCTCGTGTTTTTAATCGGACCACGCATTAATGCCGCCGGACGTATTGACAAAGCTTCTGACTCGGTGCGACTTTTATTGGCCGACAATAGGGAACATGCCGAAAAACTTGCGATTTCCATCAGTGAGTTGAACGACACGCGCCGTGAGTTCGACAACCGTATTACGGAGGAAGCACTCAACATGATCGATTCGGATGCAAAGCTTAAAGCGGCTCGCAGTACGGTCATCTTTAACGAAAACTGGCATAAGGGAGTCATCGGCATTGTGGCTTCGCGTCTTACCGATTATTATTATCGTCCCACCATCGTATTGACACGTGCCAACGACCTGATAACCGGATCGGCACGCTCCATCAAGAATTTCGATATTTACGACGCCATAGACCATTGTTCCGACCTTCTTGAACATTTCGGCGGTCATAAGTATGCGGCGGGTCTTTCCTTGAGACCAGAAAACCTTAAGGAATTTCAGCAGCGTTTTGAATCTTATGTACACAACAGCCTTGCCGAAGAAGATCTGATACCGGAATTGGAAGTTGACCTAAAAATCAACTTTTGTGATATTACCTCCAAGTTTGAACGTGTCTTGAAACAGTTTGCACCTTTTGGTCCCGGCAACCTTGCCCCTGTGTTTTGGACGGATAATGTGGTGGATGCAGGTGGCACACGCCCAGTGGGCGGTCACAAACACTTGAAACTGGTGATGAAACAGGTCGGTGATGAGAAAATCGGTATCAAACCGTTTTCGGGCATTGCCTTCCAAAAAGGCGATCTCTTTAACCGTATCCATACCGGTGAACCATTCAGTGTTTGCTACCATATTGAATACAACTATTGGCAAGGAAGGACATCCCTGCAACTGAATGTGAAGGACATTAAGTTCAAGGAAGAATTGGAATGATGGATTCCAAACGTTTTTCTTAGGCAAACGAAAATCCCCAAATGTTTTTGATAGTAAAAAACCATGGTGCATGATGGACCATGTCCAATGGCTGATAGCTGGGGCGGTCAATGTCAGATATTCTCATCCTTGTGAGTAAAAACAGCTTCAGCATCGGCGGAATCCTTTTTGCTTGTTTTAATTCTGGCACGTTCTAACCGCCTAACGCTGAATGCAAACATCAGCACGATGATACCGAAAACCAAGGCTATGATACCTGTAACCGTAATGAATACTTTTGCCGATTCAAAAGGGTTGAATATCAGAATAATACCGAAAATAATACTCAAAATGGCACTGAAAATGAAAAACCCTTTATTGGTAAGACCTTTCAGTCTCAGAACGCTGACAAGCTGGAATGCACCAATGATGATGGTCCAGAAAGCGATGACAAATACCAACAGTTCAGCAATTTTTTGAGGCCAAATGGCAGTGACAGCGCCAAAAACAATCATCACAATGGATTCAAACAGCAGTATTCCGTAGGCATTCATGTTTTTTTTGCGGTGCAAGGCTACGAATAGGCAGATGAGACCGGCTATTGCAGTAGCAATGCCAGATATCGTCAGTAATGTCTTGACCAATTCACCGGAATTGATGATGGCAAAGACACCATAAATAATGGCAATCAGGCCGTTTACAAAGAAAGCCCACCAGTTTGAGTTTGTTTTTTCTGTGTTCATGACAATATTTCAAGTGTTGGTAATTGTGATTTTGAAGGAAGTAAAAGCCAATCTGAGATTTATTATGTTCAGTGGCGAGACAAATGTACGGAAAAATCCTTGTCCGTTCCTTACGGATTTCAAAACAATTTCATGAATCCTTTGTATATGAAGAACAGGCCAAAAATGATCAGTCCAGCACCTACTATCCTGTTCATCAAGCGCATGCGTTTCACATTGAAGAAACGTTTCAGGGAATAAGCTCCCAAGGCTTTAAGCAAGTCAAAGAAAAAACATGTAGCCAAGGTAATGGAGAAAAACATCAGTTCCCTCACTTTGTCGCCCTCCATTTTTCCTGCTGTGAAAGCCACGGTGCCACCCCAGAAGATCCAGACAAAGGGATTTAATATGTTCAGCACAAACCCCTTTCCTACGAAAGTGTACCAGCGCGGTGCATCATTCTTTTCCTTGACAATGGCATTGGTTTCTTTTACAATATGGGTGTCTGTTTCTTTCACATCGCGAATAAAGGTGAATACACCAAGTAAAATCAGAATGATACCGGCGCCTAAGCCGAAGTAAAATATTTCGCGGTCATTGTCCATCACCACTTGAAAAGAGGTCAGCACGCACAACGAGATCATGATGGCATCGTTCAACATGACACCGGTAGCGAAAAATGCCGCTGACTTAAATCCTCTGTGGATGCTGGTTTGCACCAAGGTGATGAAAGCGGGTCCGAAACCGAAAAACAAGGCAAGGGTAAGCCCCAATAGAATAGCTTCAAGCAGGAAATTGATCATTTCAGCGAGGTTAGGTAATCTTCCCACATTTGCATCCGTTCGCCTTTCAGCACACGCGGGAACTTGGTGGCGCCACCCCATTTCCCGATTTTCTGTTGCATGAAATCGTAGAATACATGGGTGGGCAGCACATCGATAAACAGTTCCTTGATGGCTTCGGTGCGTTCAACGGCGTAGTCATCGTTCAGTTTGCAAAGATAGCCGTCGATTTTCTTGATGGCTTCCTGCGGATCGACCTTGTCGTCAGTACCAAGGTACCAGTGGTGGGCATACATGGTGTCGTGTTTTTTGCCGATCACGGTAAATTCGCGGATGTCGGCACCGGTTTCTTCTGACAGCATTTCGATGGCGCGTGTCATGTTTTCCTGCGAAAGGTGTTCGCCGGTAATGCTCAAAAACTGTTTTGTGCGGCCTGTGATGGCGATTTCGCAGCGCTCCTTGTTGAGGAACTTCAGCGTGTCGCCGATCAGATAACGCCAGGTACCGGCACAGGTGGAAAGCAGCAGGGCGTAATCGACACCTTCTTCCACTTCGCTCAGCGTTAACGTGACAGGGTACTCCACGATATTGCCGTCGGAGTCGAAGTTTGTTTCGTTGAAAGGAACGAACTCGAAATAAATGCCATTATCCACCAAAAGCTGCATTACGCGACGTTTCAAGTCAACCTGATAGGCGATATAGCCTTCCGATGCAAGGTAGCTTTCAATGTAAATCACCTCTTTACCGAAGAGCTTTTCAAAACTCTTTTCGTAGGGAGCAAAAGCTACACCGCTGTGGACATAAACTTTCAGGTTGGGCCAGAGTTCGTGTATATTGTTCAGATGGTACTCCTTGATGATGCGCTCAAGCAGAATCTGCACCCATGCCGGAACGCCGACGATAACGCCAATGTCCCATGTGGGCGCACTCTTGACCATCTCTTCGATTTTTTCCGACCAGTTCTTGATTTTCGAGATGCGTCGTCCCGGTTTATAGAATAGTTCGAACCATTTCGGAATGCGGCTTGCCGAAATGCCCGACAGGTCGCCCGAGTAGTAGCCGCCTTGACGAGAATACTGCAAATCGGTGCTGCCGCCAATCATTAACATGCCTTTGTTATAGAACTCGGTAGGAAAATCGTAACGTACTGCCGATACCAATTGGCGGATGCTTGCCTTGGTGATTTTCGAGTTCAGTTCTTTGGTGATGGGAATGTATTTGCTGGCAGCTTCGGAAGTGCCCGAACTTAATGCGAAATAGCGGATCTTGCCGGGCCAGGCTACATCGGCCTCACCTTCCAAAGCACGGTACCACCATTCATCGTGCATCTTGTTGTAGTCGAAAACAGGCACGTTTTTTCTGAAAGCCTCAAGGAGGTCTTCTGATTCGAGTAGCTCTTCGAAATGATAATGTGTTCCGAAAGCGGTAAACTTAGCTTTTCGGATGAGCTTACGTAGCTCTTTGGCTTGGGCGTTTACCGGTTTGAGTCTATTCTGCTTGAATTCAACAGGGACGTTCTTGATCTCTGCTACAGCTTTGATTATCGTACCCAAAAGTGGTGTAGTCATACTACTATGTTGCTTTAATTCAGGCTGCAAAATTAAGAAATTGTTTTATTTTCGAGCAAAAAAGCATTTTCATGCTGTAGAAAATGGTCTTTGACAATGAAAGAAAGGAGTGTTGTAAGGAAAGATTCTCAGTTGTTGACCGCCTTGTCGTAAAACAGTTGCCGTAAGTCTTCGCCGATATCGATGATGTCGAAATGCCCGTCTCTTAAATCGCACACATACATTGATTGTATCTGTGAGATGAACAACATGTCGTAGCTTTGTGTCAACCCGTTTTGAAGTGTCATAACATAATCGACCATTTTTGTAAACTCTTCTAACTCAACATCTTCTTTGGTAAAAACATATAGTCCAAATTCTTTGAAACTACCATAATAGCCGTTGCTGACCTTCATGATTTTACTCTCTAAGATTCGTTTCAGCGGCAGGGCCAACGCCCAGTATTCGTATTCGTTTTTTCCCATCCATTGTCCCGATCCCAAACCGTAGGCGTAACCCGTTCGGTTGATATTCATCATACTGTACATGTCCACTTCGCGTACTTCCTCACCCGCCATTTCGTTGATAAGCGCATTGGCGACGTCTTTGTTTTCGCGGATGGCACGGGTCACTTCGATACCGATGCTGCGCCTATTGTCCTGAAGGTCTGGACGGTCGCGGTTCACCAAATGGGCGTATCTGTCGCCCATCAAGGCGGCTAAGGAAGCCATGGCGTAGCGCTCAAAAAAGCAAGTGTCGAATTTTGGGGTCTGGTATTCCATTTTTCGGGCAACAATGTGCAAAAGTAAGCAATATTGGCGAAATAGAATAAGGACATGAAAGGTAATAGCTTCATCGGCAAGAGTATTCCTTTGGTACAAGACGCATTTTGTAACAAGTAGCTGTTCAAAAAAACTGCAAAAAATGATAATGATTCCAAAATCTTCCACTTTTGAAAAAATACTACCTTTGCCGCATCATCATAGGGTCAATTCAAATAACTAACGATTCCGGATATGCGCAAAACTTGGATGATTGTTTTCATTTTCTTTTGTTTCTCCGCTTTGCCGAGTCTCAGGGCGCAGCGGTTGGGAGGTGGGCTGATATTAGGTCCTTCCGTTTCCACTATGCGCATCACCGGTATTGACAGCACCCGTTTCAGGGCTGATTTTTGCGGTGGCTTTCGCATCGGTCTGATTCCCAAGCGTTCCGTCTTCGGTTTGGAGCTTGATGTCATTTATTCGCGTCAAGGCATGCGTACCAAGCAAGGTTTGGACGAAAACGGCAACAAGATACGCCATGCAATAAAGACCTCTTACATCAACATGCCTTTGCTGTTGAATGTATATTTGCGCAAGTGGACCGCCGACGATGAGGACGAATCGGAAATGGTGCGGCTGCGTGTGGGACTTCAAATCGGGTTTTGCTTGGGTGGCAGCGATGTGACTACGGTAGGCGAAAAGCCATCCAAACACTATATCACGCCTTGGGAGAGTAAATCCTTCAACCGTATGGATTACGGTATCACTGCTGCAGTGAGTTATTGGTATATCGAGTTGCGCTATACATGCGGCTTGTCCAATGTCAGAAAGACCGAAGGAACCTCTGTCAATCATGTGATTTCGGTCACATGGTCCGATTTGTGGTAAGGCAGCCGAGTTCGGTTCACAAGACAATATTTCTGATAAAAATGCGCTTTGGATAATGTTGTAAAAGCATCGATCATGAGTTTTCAAATAGCAACGGATGTTGAGCCTAAAACCGTTGAATACAACGGAAATGCCATTCATTATTTTGTTAGCGGGACTGAGCATGGCGAAACCATGGTTTTTCTGTATCCCGTCTTTGGAGACCATCGGTGTTTTGATCATCAGATTGCAGATTTCTCTGCCTGTTATCGGGTAATCACGGTTGACTTACCGGGACACGGCATGACTGGGGTTGGGAAACCGAAAGTCAGTCTTGTTGCAACAGCCGAATATCTTTCTGAAATTTTGAAAACGGAAAACCGCGACACAGTACATCTTGTCGGCGTTTCGCTTGGGGCTTTGCTTGCGCAGGATTTTGCATTGAAATACCCTGAAAAAATGCTGTCATTGACTTGTCTCGGTGGCTATAGCATCAATAAAAAGCAAAAGGACATTGCACGGTCAACGGGTAGGGAAAGGCTCAAGTGGCTGTTCAAGATGGTTTTTTCAATGGATGCCTTTCGGAGATATGTGGCGAGTTTGGCTGTAGTGAAAGAAAGCGAAAGACAACGGTTTTATGAAAGCGCAATGCTTTTCACCCGCAGGTCGTTTGCGGTCATGTCGGGCTTAGGCCGGTTGGTAGCAAACAGAGCGGTTTCCCGAAGGTATCCACTGCTTATTTTATCGGGGGAAAGAGATAGCGAAAGCGCTATCCAAGTATCAAGGCATTGGCACGATGAGGATCCGACGAACAGCGAACTATTTGTCATCGAAAACGCAGGACATTGCGCCAATATGGACAATGCCGAGCGATTTAACGAAATCGTGATGCGCTTTGTGACGAAATCAGGCGACCGAGAAACCAAGTGACAATCTATCTGTTATAGCCGTAAGCGGATAGATAACGCAGAAACTTGCCGATAGAAGGAATACCTATCAGCCTGTCAGTTTGCAGAAAGACACGAACGGAAGCTGTTCTATGATCGCAGCATTCGGAACAGGTCAATGGATTACTGACTGGATTATTACTGAGTTAAATTAAGTAGCTGTTCAAAATTAAATCACACAAAAGACATGGGACTACGATGACTATTACCATGACGACTTTCACAACAGGTAAACTAAAATTGCTCATCTACTTAATTAACAAGCAGAGTAACTGATTAAAAGGAAGCAACGGAATTACAAATAAGAATCTTTTACCCCCTTTAAATAACCGGCAGCATACGCTGCATGAGGACTTTTATGCCGAACTGTTCCCGCTTGGCTTTCAGGCAATGAATCCAGAGCTAAACTTAATTGCTCTTTGCGTTGGAGTCCATCTTGATACCCTTTTTCATAAGCACATCCCGCACACCGATGTCTTCCATACCCTCCTTGATCTTCAGGCAAATCATTATGCTGTGGATCGTAACGATGCTTCTTTTGGCAAATCATAATCTTGATATTTATTATTACTCAATTAATTCTAAAATCCAATTTATCCAAGAAATAACAGTAGATGCCCGTCGCCTGTATGTTTGTTCAGAGTCAATATTATATAGTCGAGCATCTTTCATTATCTCAATTACTTCATCTTTTGTTGGAACATCCCCTTTGTCAAAATATAATTTCAAAGTGTTTTTAAATGCAACCCGTGATAGTATAAGTCTCACAAATTCCAATTGTCGTTCAACAATAGGCAAATTGAATATACGAATCCCATCTTGAGTTAGAGCACACCCGATTTGTTGATTTTCACATCTTCCTTCTATTAATCCCAGATATTTTGCCGCATTCGAATAATAATCTGTTTGCCTATGATCAAAGTCATAGTTGTGAGTAATATCCTCTTTACTGATAAATCCCTTTTGCTTTAATAGTTCACAGAGATTTATTACTCATTCAAAGCTATATGCTTGAGGAAAAGGCAACTCAGGTTCTTTTGCAACCTGAACATTATCCAAAATATTTTGAATATTTTCTATGTTAATATCTCTTTCTTGAACTGCATATTTTTTGTGCTGTAACAATCGAATAGAATTATATAATTCAGGATTGGTAAATTCA
>JBGYXG010000072.1:0-5490 GCA_041842465.1 Candidatus Limimorpha sp. | reverse complement strand
GAAGAAGCCCTGGTGCATGCTGATGTATCGGGAAGCCGCAAAAGAGCCAGCCGAGGAATTGGACATGTATTGGACATAAGCATCTGTTGTAGGATCGTAAACGGAATAAGTATTGCGGTACTTGGCTCCACCCGTCCAAAGCGTGCCGTTGCTGCCGACAAATGCATCGAAATCGAGATAGCTCTGGTAGGGGTTGCCGATCAGGTTGTAGCCCTGAAGTCCAGTCCAGGCGTTTCCAAGGGTGTTGCTGACTTCGATGTCAATGTCGCCATTGCTGAGAGTGCCGCGGTTTTGGAGCAGCATCTCCTTGTCGATGGCGGCCAGGTAGCCCTTGCCCGGTGTCAGCGATGTCTCGTTCGTGTAGGCAATATTCTGCGTAGGATTGTCCATGTGCCAGTGGCTGGCCGAATTGCGCTTCAGGTTGATCCAGTGGTACTGCGGCTCGTAGAAGCTGAACAGGTCGATTTTCTCCACAGGAGCGTCGTGAGGGAATAGGTTGTAGTCATCGTCTTCTATGAGTGAAACACTACAGGGGTTGTTGTTGTCCCAACTGAAAGGCACCTGTTCTTGAATACCATAACTGAAACCAACGCCGCTTGCCGCGAGTGAGGAGCTGATAGTGTGCCAGTACTCGTCGGGCTTTGTCATGATCTGACATGTGTAGGCTTCGATGGTGGAATTGGCACCCTGCAACAGCGAGATGTTCTCGTCGATATAGACCACCACGCCATCAGCGGTGCTTTGAACGGCACCGGCACTGTTGTCGGTATTCGCATACAGGTTGATGGTGCCGCCCTTGATGGCGGGATGCTTGTTCACATGGTAATCGTGGGTGTTCTGTGGCCCCTGTCCCGGATAAACATATCCGCTGCCCGCATTCGGAAGGTTGGTGTTTACATTAAGCTTGCCTTCGTTGTGGCGTTTCAGCATGTCGGACAGGCTGCCGCTGTAGTCGAGGGCGATGCCGTCGGCGGAGGCCACACAGGTATAGTCGCTGTACTTAAGGATGGGATAGTCGCGGTTGATGTTGCCCGCACCGGTGCTGTATTTGCCCGCAGTGGTGAGTTTCCATTCCGCTCCTGTGCCATTGTTGGCGTTCAAGGCGTTGAGAAGGGCTTCGCCTGTGGTTTTGTCGTAGCCATATAAATAGGGTGCAGAAGCTTCAGCATAATTTGACGCCGCGGTTCCGCCACCCGTATGAACCACAGGATTGCCGTTGCCGTCGGGCACATGGCTGTTGGCCAGCGTTCCGCTATTGTTACCCGCCAACTGGCCGAACTTGGCCGCATTGAGCTTGGTATTGACTCTCTCGAAGCGCACGTAGCAGTTGTCCACCGTCCCGCTTGTTTTGCCTGCCAGACCGCCTACGTACTTTTCATCGCCGGGTGATTCAAAGTAATCAAACTGGGCATTGGTGAAGCTGTTTTTAAGGTTTCCCTTGTTTTCTCCCACGGCGCCGCCCATGGTGTAGCCTGCGAGCCGGGCCATCGACATGGAAGAGTGGACGGTACCACCATCATTCAACCCCACCAAACCGCCGAAGATCAAAGAAGAATTGAGAGCCTTTGCAGGAGGATCAGGCGTAGTGGAGAGGCGGCCCGCCGCTTCGCAGTTGAAGAGACAGGCACCGGTCATCAAGGTGTCAACAAGGATGCCGAAGTGTATCTTGAGTTGATTATGGGCTTTGGCGCGAAAATCGCTTTCCAACACAAAGATGTTCTTCACAACGCCACCGTTGCCCACTTTTCCGAACATGCCGGGATAGACCACAACGTTCCCCCCCGTTTTGTAGAACTTTGAAGCGTTGTTTTTCAGGCCAGTGACGACATGGCCGTTGCCATCGAAAGTGCCTGCGTAGGGCACGTTGCCACCGCCGATCGAAACCCAGTTGTGGGCACTCATGTCGATGTCGGCCGTGAGCCTGCCGTTGGTGGCCGGGGTTGGCGACACGCCGGAGTTCTGACCGTAGTTGGCGCGTCCGTTCACCACGCTGATGAACCAGGCCAGGTCTTCAGGAGAATCGATGTTCTGGGGATCGAAATTTTGGGGTTGATGGGTGACAATTTCCGTCCACACGTCGCCCAGCACGTTGGCATAGGGCATGGGGTAGGGGATAGGATTCGTCAATTCACCATCAGGATAAAGGACGGAATTGGAACCGTTGGTGGGCAGTCCGTCGCCCCAAACGCCTTCTTTGACTTTTAGAGGAACTCTGACGACCAACTTCCTGCCATGAGGAGTATTATTCTCTAATCCGCACCAGTTTTCAGAAAAGTTGAAGCCCGTCACCTGAATGAGATCGCCGCTTATGGTGACTGTTGCACCACTGAGCTGGTTTCCGGAGCCGATAGGATCAAATTCATATACAGGAGGCGTACCTGAGCTTACAGAGGTGCATCTCGGATTGTACACCAAAATATGTTGTGGCTGCGTACCTGCGGGAAGTTCAAAATCCGCGCCTATCTGGTCTTGAACAATGGTCTGCGCGTTCATCTGAAAAGGAATGCTTAAACTGTTATGGGCAATGGTTTCAAACACGCTGGACAAATTCTCAGGGGTTTCGGCGGTAAAGAAAAAATCATCGGATTCTTTAGGTCCGCCAGGTTCCGTCATGCTTGTGGCATGAGGATAATTGGATGAAACATGGTTCATATATGTATTCTCATTATTGGTAGGGGGGCGACCGAATGTACCCACTGCGAAAACCCTTACACCCAAGTCCTTATACTCCTTGGCATTGGTTATGGCGGCATTTGCAACCAAGTCTTGAAAGCCGTCCGTATGGGTCGGCGAACCGTCGGTGAACATGACCACCACCCTTTCCCTGTCCGTTTCGCCGGAAGGAATCTGTTGGAAGAGATAGCGCACCTTGCGCAAACCGTAATCCGAAGCCGTGGCTCCTCTTATTTTAAGAGAATCTCTTACATAGGCTTTGATGGTTTCAGCCTCATTTTTCGCATCACGACGATTGAGAAACACTTCGGTGTAATTATGGTATTGACCATTGTAAAGGTATGAATGGTTTCCTTCTTCGACACTGCTTTCGTCGTTATTGTAATACCTGGGCATTGCGAACTTAACAACACTGATGCGGTGATCCACATTGTGCTGAGCGGCATCGGCGGCGATAATATCGACAAAAACGCCTACAGCATCTTGCAAGCTCCCCATGCGAGTGATGTAATAGGCTCTATTCTCCTGGTTAACAATCGTTTGCCATTCGTAAGAATACCCGTTGTGTCTATACTCCTCCCACCGAGATAAGGAGTTGTTATAACGCACCAGATAATACACTTCATATGGACTGGGCTCGCTCTTCTTACAAACATAATACCCTTCGCTAAGCCCTTTTTCCTGCAATAGCTGAGAAAAATTCAAAGAATCGGTTATTCTCGCCCTCATGGACCCCGACACGTCAAGCACGAGCGCAATGTCGGTTGGAGCATGTGTTTGCCCTGTCACTGATGATCCTGTGACAAAAGTCTCAAGGGTTACATGGCCCAAGCCGCTATTGGTACTGCTAGGTGTCCATTTCTTGGCCATGCGGAGACCTGTGGGCGGGGTTGGGGTTTGGGCTTTTAAGCCATGAGATACGGGGAACAACATCAAGATCAAGATGAGCCGCATGAGAAAGCGTGCCGCTCCCTCGCGGAGGTTCACATCGATGGTTCTTCCATCTCCTTGTTTCATTTGTTTTGCACAAAACTTCTTCATATTCAATCTATTTAATGTATTGTCAATGTATAAAACCAGGTGTTTATTTGTTTAACGAATAGCTCATAACAGGTCTTCGTATAGGACTTGCGGCCATAACCATGGCAACCTCTGCCAAGATGGTCGGCTTTTGCCTTCGTGTGAAAGAGGTCGTGGTTATCGTTAATGGTCATCGTCAAAAATCCCGTGTCAATCTTTATTGCAATTTAATTTTGAACCGTTACTTATGCTTAATTCGCGGCGTAAAAGTACGAAAATTTTGAAAAAGCAATGTTTTTTTTAGGATAAACGCATTATTTTTTTATAAAAAACAGTGTGTTATGATGCAAAATTCGAGAAGTTGAAAACACAACTCGTTCTGCATCAATGAAGGGCTTATTTTCCGCTGCCGCGCGATTGTATCGCGTGGTCCTTGGATTTTATTGCCACGCGATACAATCGCGCGGCAGCGAAGGTTTCCTTTAAGGGGATTCCGGATCGAGTCCAGAATAACGGGTGCTGATGGGAAAATCCCTGCCGCGAATAAAAAAAGATAGGGCTATGTTTGGTCAACATAACCCTACCCGATTATCTGAAGATCAGGCGTAAGCCTTACGGTCTCAACGTGTCTTACTCTTCATCCTTACGCTTTCTGCCCTTGCCGAACAGGTAGGCGGCGCCGAAACCCGCCAGCAACAAAATGCCGTCCCCCACCGGCACATACCAGTCCGGACCGGTGCCGTGGCCGCCAGGATTGTTGATGAAGCCGGGAATTTCTCTAGTGCCTTCTCTGTTGCTGGCACCGTACTCCTCCTCCATGATAAAGACCTGCGCCGATGCGGTGCCCATGGCAAGGACGAAGCCGAAAAACAAGGCGACCATGCGTTTCTTCATATTCAGTCTGATATTCATATTCTTTTTCATAACATTCGGTGTTTTACGGGGTTAAAAAATAACTTTCTGGGTCTTGCTGGTTTCGCCGGCGGTCAGGCGAAGGATGCACACGCCCTTCAGGTTCGACGGCAGGCTGACGCTGTTCTGGCTGCCGGTGAGTTCGGTCGAGTAAAGGATGCGGCCAAGCGGATCGACCACATCAAGTCGGCCGCCGCCGTTGACGACAAGCTGGCCGTCGTGCATGAAGGCGAAGGGGGACTCGGGGGCAACCTCGGGATTCTCGGCGTTGCCGCCGACGTAGATCTTGAAGCGCGAATTGTAGTCGCCTTTCTTGGCGGTGAACACGTAGCTGTCGCCGGAGAGCATGTCGGTGCTCACGCCGGCGATGTTATCGACGAGGGTGAGCTTGCTGAAAGCGGCATTGGCCGTGTTCCAGCGCAGCGTGTAAACGCCGTCCTCCGCGGCCTCGAAGTACAGGGGCTGGTAGTCCTTCACCTCGTCGCGGAACAGGATGGCGTAGTCGCCGTCCTCGTGCCGCAGGTAGAGGCTGCCGGCACCCGTGCTCAAGAGCATCTTACGGGCACCCGTGTTCTCCTCACGGCCCATCTCAAGAACAGCAACGTCGCTCAGACCCTTGGCGTCGGTGACGATCAGGTTGACCAGCGGATAGTTGGGTTTGCTGTCGCGGAAACCATTACCGGCAGTGTTGGTGCGCATGGCGTTGCTGAATGTGGCGCTCGTCGCACTTCCGTCCATGACGATGAAGAAGCCCTGGTGCATGCTGATGTATCGGGAAGCCGCAAAAGAGCCAGCCGAGGAATTGGACATGTATTGGACATAAGCATCTGTTGTAGGATCGTAAACGGAATAAGTATTGCGGTACTTGGCTCCACCCGTCCAAAG
>JBGYXG010000071.1:0-3960 GCA_041842465.1 Candidatus Limimorpha sp. | reverse complement strand
GACGGCACGGTGGTTGTTGCGGAACACGGCGTCCTCGGCGTGCACGATGCCGCCCGTGGTGCCCCAGTGGCCCGGCCGCCACAGCGCCAGGGCGCACACGGCATTCTCGATGGTCGCCCCGTTCCTCAGTTCCACGTAGCCCTGCCCGTAGCTCCCGTTGACGGCGTACTGGTGCGTGCTCCTATCGCCCCAGACCTCGACACCGGGCCATAGCTCATCATCTAAGGATGTAAGACGACCTCCATTTATTATCAACTTCCCTCCTGGATGAATAATGATAGCACTATGCCTTGATAGTTTTACAGTAGATTTGACAGTCAAGCAGCCACCACTTGACACTTCAATTCCACACACTTCAGTTCTGTCCTCATCCCATACCTCATTATTTGATGAAATTATTATTGGCGAACAATCATTCGCTTTTTGAACGGCTTTAAAAACATTCAATCTACCTGCGCCAAGCATTCCCTGAAAATCATTTTCATCTTGAACGGGGTCTGCGGTTGATTTGATGAAATACTGTATCTCACCAGGTGTGAAATCTTTGTTAATCGATTTCAACAAGGCGCAAGCGCCAGCGACTATAGGAGCGGCAAATGACGTGCCTGTCAACCCTCCATAATATGGGAAATCTGGAATACTGGCACATTGAGTGTGTTGGGCTCCGAAAACTTTATACCCTGGGGCACAGATGTCAACCGTTGGGAAATGACTGTGGGTTCGATCTACTCCATTTACGATAAAACGATGGCAATCTGCCGTGTCGGTGCTTGTGACTACAATAACCCTCTCGTCATAAGAAGAATGGAATGGATAAAACTCTGTATAGCCATTTGCATTACTGCAATGTGTCCCAGTTGATCCATTTCCCGCAGGCATGACGATTACTGTCCCGTTATTCAGTATTTCTTTCACAACCAAATTTTCGCCAGTCGCAGGATCTGGGGCACATTTTAACGAACCTCCAGCACATGAAACAATGACATCAGCCCCCATCACCGTTGAACTATGCAATGCCTTTTGTAGGAATACCGGTCTAGATGCGGTTTCATACGCTATTAATTTCGTTTCGAATCCAACAGATGCCAACTGACCTAATGGGACTTCTCCCTGTTTTGTCGTCTCCGCTGACACGAATGAGGCTACGGCAGACCCATGATTATAGTTTGCCGGCAAGAGATGTCCCGTATAGGGATCGTATGGGGGATAAATCTCAGAAGACAAATCCGGATAGTTTACGTCAATTGCATAATCTATTACCGCTGTTTTAACCGAAGTATCTCCAATAGTTATGTCCCAAGCTGAATCAGCTTGAATTTTTTTTAGATGCCAAAGCCAGTCATTGGAATGGGCATACCACATCCAGTCGACGGGGTCATAAACCATTACATCTTCGTCTGGTATCTCAATCCTTAAGAAGTTGTCAAAAACGTTACTGAACTTTTCCTGTAGAGAATTTATGAGCGTGGAAATATCCTTGCCCGTTTCACATCTGATTTCATGGATTTTCAACAATTCCTGTGTTTTTGCAAACGGATATGCCTTTCCGTAGTACTGCACTCCGTTTTGAGCAAAAAGAGAATTAAGCTCTGCTTTATTAGAAAGCATGACACCTGCCGTCGCATGGTACTGCGGATCATTGACTCGTACCCAGCAGACAGTGTCATAGTGATCTTGTGCCTTTATCTCCAAAATTGAGATGATGCACAACAACAGCGTGATTACAAGTGGATTGATCTGTTTCATGGCTTGTCGCGTTTTCAATCAAATACTATTTTTTCAGTTAAAACACGATTCCGACAAACCGCTTTTATTACATAAACCCCACTGCACAAATCTTCTACGGATAGAATTGCCGTACCGCTTGTAACAGGAATGGTTTTCATTATCATTCCCCAAGGGTTCAAAACGCTGATTTCTTGGGGCAGGTCTTGGCTGTCGGCAAAACAGACACGAACTTCGTTGTGTGCCGGATTCGGATAAACTTTCATAATTCCATCTTCCCAGGAAGGCTCGTCGATGGAAGTATTGTCGTATCTGCATCCATCAAACAACGGATTGGCCGTCGAATAGACGAGTTCGTCTCCATCGTACTTGCAACTTTGATAGTCCTGGTCAATATTACCATACCACTCGAAGAGCATGTAGTTTCTGCCCACCCCTTCGATAAACTTCAATGGCTCGCCGCCCCAAAATGGCGATACGAAATCGAAAACAATGGTTTTCCGGCCATTTTCATAACTTGTTTCTACAACATGAGCCACACGATAAGGTGTGACTAAAAACTCGTCTCCCTCTTCCAAGTTCGTGTCCATCAGCAGGATTTCCTCGGAAGGGTGTTCGCTATAGGTAATCCACAGCCTACCGGCGTCTTCCCTCAGGCGGCCGACACAGTAATAGTCTGTGTTTCCGTATGGAGCGTAATACAACAGGCTATCCCTTTTGTTGACAAAAGCATGCCCCTCCTCTTTGGTTTCAAGCTCAAGATGGCATGTGATCCACGAAGTGGAGTCGGTCTTTAGAATCGTCTCATAATTCTGTGCCTTCGCTAAGCCCGCCACTGCCAGTAGCAGGAAAAGGAAAAGGGCTTTGCTTCTTGATGTGTAATGTCTTTTCATGTTGGTGTTGTTTTTATGGTTAGCTATCGGAGGCGAAGATAAACATTGTTTTTTAATTCCGCAAGGGGTTTTGGCGGTTTTATGAAAAATATTAATGGCAATCCGTATAACACACTGAAAATGCGTATATTATGAAATCGCAAAAGAAAGTCTCCACAAAACTGATAGGATTTGCGAAACACCTTGACGGTGAAGAATCATACGAACGGTACCTCAAGACTGCACGGGGAAGGGGGGCAAAGTCCCCAACATCAAGCGCCTGATGTAATACCTCCTTGCCCATTCTCTCTTTCGATTCGGCGCATCTGAACCCGCCGTGCCACCGCTCAATGATTGGGAATGTCATTTGTGCCATGCCTTTTGCACATATTACTGTCAACAGTGCAAAGACCAATTTTCTGACCGTCTTCATTGTCTCACTCCTTTCCTTGTTTCAGCCCGTCAATCTGTTTTTGCAGGTGGTGTTGCCCGTTGTCTGCCAGCTGCTTTGTGCGAAAGCGCCCGCTGACATGGCGAATAATGCTGTCGCCAGTAATATTCCAACTCTTTTCATATGGATTGATTTTAATAATAATTAAATGTGTTTTGTTGTTCGTCATAGCCTAATCATAGGCTATGAATTTTCATGATAAAAATATATGGTTTTTCCATATACAATAATCCCCATTTCTAAGGGTTTCCTCTTGAAACATCCCAACAGAAGGGGGCAACGCCTCCTTCTCTTTCTTTTCCTTCCGTTTTTGGATAGCGTTTGCTTCGGGAAAATGACGGATAAGGAAAGGGCTTGGGGGCACAAAAAGTGTTAGGAGTAGCAATGTTTCTATTCGATTGTAAAAGAAACATTGTAGTCGTCAGGAATTTTTGGAACGAGTACCCAATTCATACTTTCCCGATTAGTCTTACATGTCCCACATTGATGTATTTTTATTTTGTAAAAATATTTCTTTTGAGTATCTTCCTTTGTCACATCTCTCTCAAATGTCACCTTACAACTCCCCCGTGCGTATTTTCCCAAAAGCGTATATTGGTTGAAGTCAATTGTGTCATAGGTTTTCCCGTTGTCAAAACTTACTTTTAGGTTAAAAACATTCTGGGAGCCGGATTTTATAATGTGTTCCTGGTTCTTCATGTCCCAAGTAATAAGTGGTTGTGAAACTAATGCGTTTGGGATAATTTCTCCTGTGCCTATAATTTGTGTGGGCAATTCACAATTCCTCTCTTTATTGCATGAAATAAAAAACACTAGCATAAAGGATATAATTAAAATTCTCATTTTATGACCATTTTTTGAGTGAATACTTTCTTTTTTGAAACAACTTTAACGAAATACATACCGGGAACT
>JBGYXG010000070.1:0-4160 GCA_041842465.1 Candidatus Limimorpha sp. | reverse complement strand
TGGGGGAAGAAGGGGAACTTAGTTTCAACCATCTTACATCTTTTTTTGAGCAGCTTCACTCTCGATTAATGTTTCACGTTCCTCATCGGGAGCAATCTTCCTATCACCCGTTTTGAGGACATAGCGCAGTTTTAATAAAACGTACGGGCTTTTATACGAGCGATAATTGGATTTGGAATAGCCTTCAAAAAAAGTGTTCGTCTCGCTTCGTTCCGCCAATAAAAGATTGGCGATGTCCAACGATGCAGTGAGTTTGCCTTTCAAGAAAACTCTTTCTATGCAGAAGTCATCAAACACAGGAGAACCCAAAGTATTCCCTGTAATGCTTTGATGCATACCCTCAGCCCAAAGCATGACAATAAGCGACATGTCCCAAGGCAAATCTGCCTCAATGCCCGCTCCATAATTGTATTCCCATCCGTTGTGCTCCGTACGGTTAAAGAACACATAACCGGCATCACATTCAAACGTCAAACCCAAAAATCCGCCCACAACGACCTCACCCGTAAGCGTCGCACCGTATCTCGATGATTTGCCCAGATTGGAATATGAGGAATTCAGCACATGACCTTCGATCCAGTAACAAGACGAAAGCATGTTGTTGGAAAAAGCTGCCGTGGGCGAAAGGCAGATAAATGACTCTCCTTTTCGGAACGTATAGCTCACGCTGATTCTATTGGTATATTGCGGCCGTAGCGAATCGTTGCCATACGAAACCGACAGCGAGTCGGTGCTGCCAAAGACGAAAGGTGTGAGTTGGTAATAGGAAGGATACCCCAGCAATGTTTTGTAGTTCAACCTGATGGAATGGCTTTCGTTCAGATTAAACAGTATGGCAGCAGAAGGCAGAACGTTGAAGCCTTTGCCCGCCACATTGTCAAAAGACTTGTATTGCAGGTGCTCTGCACGGATGCCTCCCATCAGCGTAAGCCAATCGACCGCTTTATAACTGATTTGACCGAAACCCGCCAAGCGCACATCACGATAGCGGAATCGGCTTGACAGCAGGCTGTCTTCGATGGATTCAGAGGAAACGAAACGGTGATAGGTCTGCACCCCCGTGCTCAGTTTCAGTTTGTCGCCAACGGGCAGGGCGCATTTCACCTTCGCATTCAACGAAGTCTGTCCCTGACTCACATCGTAAAGCAAACTGTTTTCTGAAACATCTGCAGGATGGGCCGCAATATTGTAAAAGGTTGACCAATTGAAGCTGCTGTAAGGAGAGTTCAGCAGGAACAGATTGGAGTTAAACGAAATCTCATGCCCCGAGTCATTGAATTTGTGCCGGTAATAGAGCGAAATGTTGCTTTGGACATCGGAATTGCTGAAAGTAGAAAACATTTGATGGTCGTATTGCTGAGCATCATTGGCAAAAAAAGCGCTGTGGGTAATTCTCCCGTCATTGGTGTATTTTTCAGCAACGCATTGCGTCGTCAGGCTGATGAGGTCTTTTTTCGTCGGTCGGTAATCCAAACCGAATTGCAGAGAGCCAATTCTGTTTTTGGTAATAATACTGGGGATTACTAGGGAATGTTCGTGGTAGGCTATGTTTGTAATATTGTCGGTGAAGTCGGTTGAAGTACTGTCTAAAAGCAAGTTGGAAGGGAATCCCTTCATGTTGACGCCATAAGCGTTCGCAAAGACCTTGAACTTCGAAAACTCGTATGAAGCTCCTATGTTTCCCGAAAATTGATTTGTCGGATAACTTCCTGAAAGGCTTGTCATCAGTCGGAACCCTTTTTTACTTTCGTTTTTCAACACGATATTCAAAACATTGGCCACGTCAGAGTCAAACTCAACGGTTGGATTCGTCATTACTTCCACACGCTCAATGTCTTCAGGCGTAAGCAGGTTGAGGCTGCGTTTGGTATAAGCCCCATCAATGAGCACGAGCACGTTACGGTTGCCGTTCACTCGGATCTCTTCTTTGGTTTTGCTTACCGATATGCCGGG
The DNA here is from genome assembly GCA_041842465.1 of Candidatus Limimorpha sp. Classification (GTDB taxonomy): domain Bacteria; phylum Bacteroidota; class Bacteroidia; order Bacteroidales; family F082; genus Limimorpha. The sequence goes on along the minus strand of JBGYXG010000070.1, from coordinate 2,207 downwards.
GATTTTCTTCAAGACGTCAAGCGCCGTGGGGCTGTTCTCCAAAAACGAGTTGTCGATGGTGAACACGGTTTTGTCGATTTCCTCCTTGCTCGTGACTTTTTCTCCTGTCACATTCACTGCCTCAAGATGGATTGTCTCGGGAACCAACCGAATGCGCATCCTGGTTACTGTTTCTTCAATCTTGATAGCGACATGTTTGGAGCGGTATCCCACAAACGAAACATAAACCGAAAACGATCCTTGGGGGACATTTGCCATTCGAAAGATACCGTTTTCATCTGTAATTGCGCCGCTGACAATTTTGTTGGCGGAATCCGTCAGTCGCACTGTGGCGTATGGAAGTGGCTCATACGAGATAGAATCAATTACAAAACCGCGCAATGAATTATTTCCTTGGGCAAATGCTATAACGGGCAAAACCAGCGACAGCAACAACAGGAGTGTTTTATTATTCATGATCGCATAGGTTAAATCTGTGAAAATCAAATTCGTAATCAGAAACAGGAGGGCACAGATAGCAAAACAAGCAGTCTGAACAAGGTTTAACTTTCCCCCTTGTCAATAACCAATCACCAACCTTGTTTCCTTTTTTATCAATAAAACTGATAATATTTTTTTCAACATAAATATTTCCTAACACTTTCCCTTTTTTTCTTGTCAGAATATCGCCATTGGCATTAATTAACAGCCTACCAAAATAGTTGCTATTTAGTATCATATTACGATAAATCTCATTTTTAGAAGGAGTCAGGTTTTGAAGATCATGAGTGTTTAGGAAAACAAACTTCTGAAAAAAATCGTGATTCGAGAAATCATATACAGGAGTAATGTCGTCCACATATTGTTTATTGGTTTTCAGATCTTTTTCAGAAGTTACGCTCAACACCGAAGAACATAATGATTTTTCCAGTTTATTTTGTTTCACAAATTCAACGTAATCATTATAACAATTCCTATTGATGTCAAATCTAAATCTCAGATTCTTTAATTGTGACAACACCTTGAAGCACCTGCTCAGGATTGTTTTTTGACCTAACCAATTTTCATATTGCACTCGCAAGAAAATTGACAGTCGGGGGACTTCCTTGGAGAAATGCGAAATTAATTTGGCAAGTTCATAGCTTTCAATGGGGTGATGACACACAAATTCCAAACTCTTCAATTTAGACAAATTACCGATGTTGGATAAGAAACGAATCACAGCATCATTATCTAATATAGTTTCATTCAAGTCTGCGTTACCTTGACGTACGACCTCATCATTAAGAATTATCTCTATTGAAAAAATATTGCTTGCCCAATTGTTTAGTCTTTTTTCCACTGGTGATAATTCATCTTTTACTCCACCTTTATCTGTGAAATTTAACACTGGCATTGGACTTGGCTGAAATGGGGGCAGTGTATTTTGTTCGACATGCCCCATTTGGGAATCAACTATTGTTTTCAAAGTTTTTTCCGAAATTAAGTTGTTTATCTCAAATACATTATTCAGTTCTATTCTTTGATTTAGAAAGAAATAGACCGTTCTCTCATCTGATATAAACAACTTGACGGTGTCTTCACTATTATATAATAGACATTTGTTGCCCTTTATAAATATGAAGACGGATGATTTTAAGATCAAATATCGATGACCGTTCATCACTCAAGGCTTACTCGTTCAACAATTCTTTTATAACTGATGGGATTCTTTTCAAAATACGACACCATTTCGGACAGATAGTTTATGAAATCATTTTCTTTCATATATGCCTTACATCTATCATCTGAACCCATTGAATAAACGCACTGCAAACAGTTGTATCTCCGATAACAATCATGACACAGACGATGTTTATCCAACAAAGATTCATAAAACTTGGCTGTTTGTTCAAAATCAATATTCAATTTGTTTTTCGCATTGCCAAATGACAATTTACGTGGTACATTTTCACATGGAAATATATCGCCATTACAAGTAACAAATAATTTCCGACTAAATGGCAAACATGTACCTGTAGGCTTCCAAAATTTGCGCTTCCCAACAAATAAATCAAAGTAATCTGCATAAACGATATTTAATTCGTTATAAATAAATCTAATCGCCTCTGCAAACATCGGATCTTGTGCAAAATTGTCTTCTCCAAACGTGTCATTAAACTTGTTGTCCGTTGTTTTATTGTAATTAGAAATTAAGACCTCTTTATATTCGTGTTTTAATCCGTCAG
>JBGYXG010000069.1:0-5077 GCA_041842465.1 Candidatus Limimorpha sp. | reverse complement strand
TTCGGAAGGCTCTGTTGGAATAATTCTTTTAAGTCGCTGAGCAATTTGAGTTTACATATTGGACCTGTGACTGTTGTTTGTGACCATGACCACGACGGCTTTTAAAAAGGCAGTCAAATTTGTTGGCCATGTTTTCTATTTGAATCCATTCGTCATAATGCCACAGATATGAGTTTGTAGTGGATGGATAAGATAAAAATGATTTATCTTTGCAATGTCAATTTGCTATGGAATGAAATCGTATTGGATGAACTTGCAACATAACCATCTGAAAAGGCTTGTCGGGCTTTTGCTTTTGATGTTTTTCTTCATTCCAATGCAAGCGCATCAGGTATGGACGGTAAAAACGGTGCCTAACACGAGGCTTCAAAGCAATGCCATTTATATTTCAAATCCCGACAATATCGTTAGTGCTGACACGGAGCAACGTCTTAATAGATTGTTGGACACCGTGCGTCCGGCTGCCGATGTGTTTGTTGTGGCCCTACACTCGGTTGGAGAGGTTGCCATTGAAAAATTCGTCAACGATTTGTTTAATGCATGGGCCATCGGAGAGGCTGACGCTAACAACGGAGTGCTGTTGCTGATGGTTGAAGATCAGCATAAGGTTCGAATCGAAACCGGCTATGGTGTGGAGGAATGTCTTACCGATGCCGATTGTGATCGTATTATTCGCAATAACATCATTCCTTATTTTAAGGAGGGTAATTACGACGAAGGACTTTATTCCGGCGCATACGCTATTGCAGAAAGGCTGCTCGGCGAAAGACTTACAGCTTACGAAACCGTTACGGCACCGGTACCTTTGAAACATTCCGAAGAAAATGGCGAATCTTTGGAAAAGCCATTCGAAGAGCGGTTTTATTTAGGGATATATGTGCTTGCCAATATCGGATTGTTCTTTGTGTTTTTTGCACGTTTCAGAAAGAAATACCGGACATTAAATAGAAGCTATAGGAACAACCTGAATTACGCGGTTGCGCAAATGAGGCCGGTACGTAACGAGGTCGTTTCTTTCTCCGTATTTTTCCCTCTGCTATGGGTAGTGTTTTCTTTTGTGTTATGGACAATGCGCCGTATGCGAAACGAAAAAAGAATTTGTTCGCGTTGTCAAAGCAAGATGCATAAAATGTCGGAAAAGGAAGAAGATGCCTATTTGGATAGCACCCAGCAGGTGGAGGAACGCTTGCATACGAGGGATTATGATGTGTGGGTGTGCTCGTGTGGCATGGTCTCGATAGAGAATTACCGCGGTAGAAAGTATGACCGATACCACATTTGTAGTAAATGTCAAGCATTGGCTGACAAGTTGCAGAAAAAGGAAGTGGTGCAACACCCTACCTACATGAATGCAGGGAAAGGAAACAGGCATTACAAGTGTTGCAATTGCGGCCATGAACATATTGAAGTCTTTTCAATTTCAAGGTTAGAACGAACTTCTGGCGTTGGAGGCGGTTTTAGTGGAGGCGGAGGCTTTGGCGGGGGTGGCTTTGGTGGCGGCGGTTCGTTTGGTGGGGGACATAGTGGTGGAGGTGGCGCAACAGGCAGTTGGTGACCTAGGGAAGTTTCAATACTATGGTAGCAATCAAATTAATAAAAAGAATCAGATATGAAAAAGAGTAGAATTGTAGTACTATTGCTTGCGGTGCTGTTTGTCGCCGTTTCGGGAAAAGCACAGAATGACAGTGTTCGTCACATGAACAACCGTTATGGAGTCAAGGTGGGTTTGAGCCAGACGAATCTAGCCTTCGATAAATTCGACCAGAACAGATGGCGATCTTGTCCTATGTTTGGAGTTTTTTATGAGTACAATATCAATGAGTTGCTCGCCGTACAAGGTGAATTGCAATACGAAAGGTTAGGCACCCGAATTGCGGACTCTACTTTTACTATGATCGTTTTTACGCATTCAGGCGTGGTGGATTGCAGGGTTATCTTACAGTACATCTCACTGCCCATATCATTGAAGTTGAAAGCCAACCAGTGGCTTTCGTTTGAGTTCGGCCCCAAGTTTTCCTATTGTTTTTCGGGTAGGCTGAACACGACAACTTTCGTCAAAAACAATGGCCCACAGGCAGAAAACTATTTTGTTATTGATAGAAAAGTGCTGCATGACGACCAGTATAACCATTGGGATGTGTCGGGATTTATTGGCGCGGAGGCGAAATTAACCCAACATTTTGGTATCGGCATTCGTTATGCACATGGTTTTTTAGATGCATTGACGGATAAATATAGTGCGACAAAGATGATTTCTTCTGCCAATCGTGTTTTTACGCTATTTATTGTATATTCCATGTGATGGACCATCATAACGAGATAAGCGATGGGAATTTCGAAAACAAATAAGGGTGCTTGCGAGCACCCTTATTTGTTTTCAGAAAAAACCATTATTGAAGTTATACCTGGGCTTGTTCCGCTTTTTTACTGCGTTTTTTGAGTAGAATGATGAAGCCTACAATAAGGACCAGCAGCAGAATGGAAATTACGGGACGAACGGCAATCCAGGCAATTCCAATCCAGATGAATGACCAGATTAGACCAATGATGGTGCTGACAAAACCAAGGATTTTTTCAACGCTTTTGCCGAGGAAGGGCAACACCTTGAGCAGGGTGGGCAATAAGCCGACGGCGGCCTTGAAACCGGCGATGATGAGGATGATGAGTACGATGCGGATTACCCAGGTAATCATCTTGTTGCTTTGACGGGCGGTTTCAAACATGGCTTCGGCACTGACATCGCCCAACTGAACGGCAGAGAAGGTTTTCTTGTTTTTTGCAATATATGGTTCAAAAGTGTTATTGTTCACCTTGGCAATGATGGAAACCAACTGCTCGTTGGGAGTGTAGCTGAAAGTTACTTTCACATCGCCAATAGAAGGACTATTGGGCGTTTTACCGAAATAAACGGTATTGCCTTGCACGTGCACATAGTTGATGCTGTCAATCAAACCAAGTTGTCCCGGGATATTCTTGCCGAGAGCTTGTCGTTCGTTGAGGCGTTGGGCAATGGATGTATTCCATTGTTTGGCAAGGCTGTCGGTCATGCTGATTGCCGCTTGTTGCGGCTTTTTGATTTGACTGATGATGAATCCGGGAAGACGGAAGGCTCCGAACGAAACGTTTTCGGCCATCCAATCCTTTTGTTCTACATTAACGTTTACAAAGTTGGAATTTTGGTAGGCAGGATCCTTAAATTCTGATGACAGGATCGGTTCAGATACCCATCCCGGTTCGTAAGTGTACGTTGTCGTAGTTTCGGTACTGCCGCCAATTTTTTCTTTTTCCTCGCTGTGGGCGGTTTCAATGTTTTGGAAATAGGACACTTCGCGGTTCAGGTTGAATCCGTTGATGGAAACGCCAAAAATGGCATCGGAGAGAATGTCTTCGGTCATGGCTTGACCGGAACAATGAACGATTTTTCCGTTGAAATCGGGGTTGATTTGCGAAATGTCAGTCATTTCAACGCAGTGCTTCTCCGAATCCTTGATGGCGCGGTAGGTCTTGATGGCTCGGTTTTCGTTCCAGAAAATAGCAATGGTGCCGATGATGATGAGCAGAATGCCGGTAAAGGTGTTTTTGAAAGCGTTTCCGGCTTTTTTCCCGTAGGAAGTCTTTGTGGTAGTTTGATAAGGCATAACGATATGTTTATTAGTGTGTTACTTGATTAAAATTCAGCACAGTATTTTTCGACGATCGACCAAAGTCTGTTTTCATCGATGGTAAGTATAATCCGGGCTTGTCGGCTGCCTGATGGTGGATTTTCATTAAAAGCCAAGGATTGTCCGTAGGAGGATCCAAACTGTGAATTGACATCGATGTGGCGCGTTACTTCTTCTTGAATCAAAGTGGGGTCGATGAGGATGGCGGCAGCAATCACGTCCCAAACAAAGTGACGGTGTGTGGGTTTGTCCGTGAACAAACGATTCAGGAAGCCGTGCTTCATCATCCTACTGATTTCGCTGTTCCTTGTGATACGGGCAATAGGGTCGTAGCGTCTTTTGTCGAATGTGATTTTTTCGCACACGTCGAGGCCAACGACGATTTGTTCCGGAAAAGGAGTCCGTATGCATATTTTAGCGGCATCTGGGTCGATCCACCAGTTGAACTCTGCTGTGGGAGTGGCGTTGCCCGACTTAAAGAAGGCTCCTCCCATGTAAACCACCCGTTTGATCAGCGGCACGATCTCTGGAGCCATGCGGACGGCAACAGCCAGATTGACACAAGATCCAATTGCCAAGATGGTGATTTCGCTAGGATTCGCTTTGACTTGTTCAATCATGAAGTTAACAGCTTTCATGTCAAGCGGTTTTGTTACCGGATCAGCACCGTAGCATGAACGATAAACCTCTTCCCAAGACTCCGGTTCGGGGCGGCTTGCGGCTCCAATATAAGTGTTGCCGCTGCCAAACAAGAGGCTTTCCGTCTTGATGTTCTCGAAGCGGTTGGGGGAAAGAGGGGCTCTGATGCCTTGAACAACGGGGATGTCGGTGCGACCGATGGCTTCGAGTTGACGAATGGCAAAGGCGGTTCCTTCCGACACCCAAGTATTGCCCACCACCGTAGTCACTCCGACCAGGTCGATATTGGGGGCTTTGGCCAACATCATCATGGCAATGCCATCGTCAAAAAGTTCCACCATATCCGTGTCGAGGATGACTTTTTCTTTCTCCTGAGACAGACATCTGGCATTCAGAAAGAGCATGAAAACGACAAGCAATAAGGTGCTTCTATTCATAGTTCCCATTCCGTTTCGCGCTTTCTTAGTAATGCGGTGACCGAAAAATGGATTTTTTATTGTTGATAACATGATGCGAATCATGTGTTTATGTGATAAAAGTGATGGAGTTTCTTTTCGATTTTCTTTCAATTAATGCACCACACAAAAATAATGAAAAAACTACTGCATAATCAATCGTGTTTTTTTGTTTCTTCATGTTGATCACAAGCGTGGCTTTTCATGGAATCATTTCTGTTTTTAGTGTTGTTGTTGTCGTGAAATAAAAACAAGGGGCTGTCTCAAAAGTTTTTGAGCAGCCTTTTTTCTTTTTCTAGCAATCAACTTGACAGTGTTTTT
>JBGYXG010000068.1:0-19842 GCA_041842465.1 Candidatus Limimorpha sp. | reverse complement strand
AGCGCCCCGTATGCGGTTACTGTCCGTCAGACCGGACGTTTGCCGCAGGCTTCTTTCAGATTTCACCTCACGGCGGACACCCCTGCCCTTGGCTGTGTGATTCCCCCTATTTGGGCCCACTCGGGACTTGCTACCGTTAGATAATGCTCATGCCGAGCTTACAAAGAAAGAAGGCTGCCCATTGCAGGCAGCCCTCCTCGACCGTTCATGTTATTATTAACGCGTCCAACCGTTAGTCCAATCGGCTGTTGGGGAAACAGCACCCTTAAAAGAAGCATTAGAAAAGAAGGGATCAACTTCGTTCATATTCTTTCCTCCATCGATGATGCCTTTGAATTTATCGGCAAAAACAATGTTTTGATTGACCTTGTTATTACTGTTAGATAGGAAGGATTCTTCGGAATAACCGCCATCTTCGCTTACCACGGTATGCTCAAGATAAACATACTCCAAAATCGAAGTTCCGTTCATCAAACTTGATTCGGTTTCAGGCGTTTGCGTGGTGAGGGATTTCGCCTTGCCTTTCACCAAAACGTTGTACAGAGAAGCCTGTGTGCCGGCACGCAAACGGATGCCTCTCTTTTCGTCCGCCGAGTTGTTGCCGACCAAAGTCAAATTAGCCAACACGGGGTGCGAAACGGGTGTTGCCGTAAAGTTTTTGCCGTTATTGTCGGCTTCAATCAACGCATCGCAGTCATAACCCAACGTTGACTTTTCAGCTTGATAAGCCACCATGAACTGTCCTTTACCGCACCATCCTTCGGTCCAGTCGAAAGAATCGTCGCTGTTGCTTGTCGAGACCAAATGTTTCACATTCACTGTTCCGCCAAACCATTCAAAACCGTCATCCGAACCCTGATAAGCCTGCAGATACTCGGCCTTGGTGCCGTTTCCAACGCCGTAGAAAGTGAATCCGTTTCCTTCTTTCTCTTCGCTGAAAGCATAACCTGCATATTCGATCCGAATGTACTTCAGAACACCGGAATTATCGGCCATGTCGTTACCGCCATACATTGCATCTCCGATTTCCGACTTGGAAACGCCGCCCGCAACGTTAATAGGGGCTTTACCGCAGATGTGCAAGCCACCCCAAGCACCCGCGGACTTCTTTTCGGAAGTCATGACAATAGGATGTTCGGCAGTGCCTTCCGCTTCGATTTTTGCACCTTGTTCGATGAGGATATAGTCCACAATGTCGTCGTCTTTGGCAACAATGGTCACGCCGGGTTTGATGGTCAACACCACGCCGGGTTTAACATGGTAGCCACCAGTGAGCTGGTAGGTTTTGTTCTCTCCCGCTCCCAAAGTGCGGTTTTCAGTCAGTTCTCCGATTAATTCCGTTTCTTCCAGCGTAGGTCGGACGGGAATCGGGTCGTCACCATTACAAGCATTAAAGCTGATGGTCATACTTGCGGCTATCATAGCCATCATAGCCATTTTCACATTTTTTTTGTTCATCATTTGAATTTTTAAAAAGTTACTGAATTTGTATTTCATATTTTAAAGCTCATTCCAAACTCCACTCCTATCCCCGGCTGGTACCGTCCGACTTCCATCACTTGACCGGTCGATTTCACCTCCTGAGTAAACCGGATGGTGCTATTCAGCAGGTCTTTGCCTTTCAATTGAATGCTCCAATGGTCATCAATATCCCAATGGCTCACGAAATCAAGCGTGTGCTGCGGACCTTGCATGACGTTGCCGACACCGTATATGCCAACCGTGTGAATGCGCGGCCCCTGCAAATTGTACAACAACACAAACTGCATCCGCTGCCTGTCTGCAACGGCCAGCTCATAGGAAAGGTCGGCGTTGATCAGGTACGGCGAAGCACCTTGCAATGCACGTTTCGCATCGGTGTAGATGCCGCCGTCTTCTGGCAGCACCACGTTTGTATAGATGTAAGCAGCATTCAATCCGACTTTCAGGGTTTTCAACAAGGCTTTGCGCAGCTCGATCTCCATACCTGCCGCCATGCCGTTATCGGCATTGCGGAAAGAATGAACCGCCGAACCTCCCGAAGACTCCTGCACACGCTCGATGGGGTTCTTCAATATCTTGTAGTAGCCCGCCACAGAAAGCATGTCGCCCTGATTGGAAGTTGGAAACCAATCATACCGCAAATCGATATTCAGGTTGTACCCGTTCTGCAAGTCTTCATTTCCTCTGATTTCATCGCTGCCAAACGATTCCTTATAAAGGAAAGGCGCCATTTCGATGAAACCGGGACGTGTCACCGTTTTTGAAAGCGACAGCTTCAAATCGTTGGCTTCGTCGAGGATATATTTGAAATGAAGGGCAGGGAAAAAGTCAAAGGTGTTCAATCGCGATATTTTTTCGATAGAACCGTCCGTCCAATAGTTCACCCACTGGTTGGACTGTTCGAAACGCAAGCCTGCATTGACAAGGAAGGTGCTTACCAGGAACAGGTTGACCTCGGCAAAACCCGCCATAATGGAGCTTCCCGCATAGTAGGACGACTTGGGCTGGGCATCCTTCAACACGGAAAGGACACCATTTTCAATACTGTTTTGATTCAGGTAAGCGGATGGAGAAAACACTTCATCCCAGTTTTCCAAAATCGGATTGATATTGCTGATATTGTAATAGAAACGTGTCGAGCGATAGTCTCTGTGTTTGTTTTTATAGGTAGCACCGATTTGCATGTAATTCTCATTTCCAAAATGGTAGCGCGTGCGCACATCCCCGACAAACTCCTGTTCGTTCAAGGTTCCAAAGTATCGCATGGTCTCCTGTTGGTTCAGTTTGAACAGCTTCAGCAACCCCTCTACTTCGCGGTACATCACTTGCCGCCGGTCGGGTTCATCGCTACCGGTAATTCCATATGATCCGCTCCACAAAAGCTCCCAACGTTTTCCCAAACTGTGTTTTCCGCTAAGTTGGTTGTCCAACAAACTGTAAGCGTGCATCACGCTGTTGCTTCCTATCAAATGGACGTTCTCGGCATCGTAGCCATCCCGCAACTTATAGTTGTCCATGGCATTGCGGGCATAAAACATGGTGTAGTTGATGTAATCGGAAGTGTTGAAACGATAGCCGACCCCGAACAATCCCGCCACATCCAATTCAGACGCATAGCTATCGCTTGTAAATTCGCTCAGTTTCGTACCCTGCGCCGTCAAAGTGGCTTGATACACCTCCTTCATGGTTTGGTTGCTGTGACCCATGCTCAGTGCCGCCAATACCCCCAGACCATTCTCTCCGAGGTTCACCTTTCTTCCGAAAGCGATGTTGCTGCCAAAATCGGGCAAGGCGTTTTGTCCGGAAACAGTAAATGTCGTTCCGAACGGATCTGTTGTTTTGATATATTCGGAAAATTGCGAAGACTTCATAGCCAGCACCTCGCTGTTGAGGTTGTTCGACTTCCACAACCCGTATCGTTTGTCGCTCTGGTGAAACTCCCCGAAAACCGTATTGAAAGGGCCTCCGGTATTGAATGCGATTTTGAAAAAGCTCTCATCCATGTTCTCACGGGTACCGATATCGATGTGCGCTCCAGAATAATCGGCAAAAGAACCTACTTCATATACCTTTTTCACGGTAATGTTTTTTATGGTCGAAGAGGGGAACAAGTCCAAAGGAATCAGCTTGTTATCAGGATTAGGCGAAGCAATGGGCAAACCGTTGAGGGTGGTGGTGCTATACCTGTCGCCCAAGCCACGGACAATCAGTCGTCCGGCATCGGCAAAAGAGATTCCCGTGATTTTTTTCACCCCGTCTTTGGCATTCGATATTCCTTTGACCCCCATTTCCTTGAAACCGATATTCTCCAATGCCACTGATGCCTCCTTACGTTCGCCCATCAAAACCAATTCGCTTTCAAGGTTCTTTTTGGCTACAATGGCCACTTCGTCCAACAGTTTCTCGTCGGTCTCCATTTCAAAATTCAACTGTACAACTTCTTCTTTGGAAAGTTCTTTCAGTTGTTGATGGATGGTTTTATACGAAACGTAGCGGATCTCCAAGTCATGGATTCCGCTATTGATGTTTTTAATCTCATAATGTCCGTCCAAATCGGTGGTGGTGCCTATTGTGGTGCCTACAAGGTGTACCGAAACACCAATCAACGGTTCTCTTGTCTGTTTATCAATAATCTGTCCTTTTATGGAACCTGCTTTCAAAATGTATGCATTGCAACATAATAACGCCATGATTATTAGTCCGAGCTTCTTGCTTCTTTTCTTCATGTTTCTTTTCTTCTTTTGACGATGCAAAAGACGGACTATAAGATTACAATGATTCTACGGACCCATTACAATTCAATTAACTTTATGACAGGCTATCGTAACAGAAAAGAAATCAGATGTGCCGGACATTAAGCACAAAAAGGATCATGCGCAGCAGAACGCATGCTATTTACAGAGCACTGTTGAAGGGTCAGCACGTGCTTAGCATGACAACAGCGCTTCCAAAGTGAGTTTGGGGACATAATGTATGCCGTCCTTGCGGTAATAGGCATGGTTTTCCGTTTCGCCGATGGCAACCGTTTGTATCGTCTCGGCTCCCTTACCGACGGCTACAATGAGCAGCGGCTCATATTTCAGTCCGAAATCGCGCTTGACACTCACCTTGTCGAACGCCCCGATAACAATGCCGTTCAAGCCCATTTCAACCGCCTTGAGCAGCATGGACTGCACGGAAATGCCAAGGTCGATATCCACAAACTTATTTTCTTCCACCATGCTGCAAACAATGATAAAGGCTTCGGGTTCCGTGCCTGAAAATGGCAGATGCAGCTCTGGCAACGCACCACCCAACTTGATGTTTGCCAACACTTTGTCAGCTCCAGTATCGCGGGTTACCAGCTTAAAGCGCAACACCTGCTGGTTGCGTGCCGAAGGCAGCTTTGTGTTGACGGCGACGATGCGTTCCAGCATTTCGCGCTTCACCACATAGTCTTTTTGATAGCCTCGATAACTTCTGTTTTTCTCAAGAAGTTTGTCCAAGGAAACACGTTTCACCACCACTTTTCTGGCTTCTGGGCCAAATGCGGCATCAAACTTTTTCTCCAAATATCCGTCTGCCATGGTTTCTATGAGTTTTACGGCAAAAATAATGATTTTATGACACCTATTGCAATGTTTTCCTCTCCAGAAAAAGCACCCTATATGCAAAAAAGCGGGTTCCTAAGACCCGCTTGGCAATGGTTTTATATAAAGTTCTTATCGACATAACTTATAACTTCGCTTCCATGTTCAGGTAAAGGGTCGGTGCTACCTTGCTGCCTGCCGCAGCAGGTTTCCACAGCCTGAAGTTCGGGGTGAGCTTGATATTCTTGCAGGGCGCATACTGCACGCCTGCCATAAACAACTGCCCGTCCTTTTCAATGTTCCAATCATTGTCCGACATCAGATAATCCCAACGGGCATAAAGTCCGAAACGATTGGGCAGACTTACCGAAGCATAAGCCGACACACCTTCTTGGTGCTTACCGACCTTGTTTTTACTGTTGAACATTTTGTTGTACTCAGCTCCAGCGGACACTCTCTTTGTTTGATAACCCGCAAAGAAACTAAGGTTTTTCCGGGCGCTTTCCGTAGAATCGGGATTTTGCTTCCCTTTGTAATCCCCATAGACACGTAGAGCGAGGCCTTCAACCGGGGTAACGGTGAATCCGGCGGAATACAACATTTGATTGTCGAGTTGGATTTTTTTGTAGCCCTCGCCATTTACACAGGAAAAGTCAATACTGCCCCAGCTCCCGAACTGATACCTTGCGACAATACCAAGGTCGGCACTACTGCCAAATTTGTACTCGTCCAGGAAAGGTTTCATCACATAACGGTGTCCCCAGTATTGTTCTTGCAAACTGAACTGTTCCAGCCCGGTAAGACCCGCATGAAGTTTAAAAGCGCCTTTCTTCCATGTGGCAAAAGCGTTCTTTACATAAGCAATACGCTGTATATCATTCACATCGCCCGACTGTCCCATATCGAAGACAACCTTGGCCGATAAAGCATCGGTAAACTGATACTGGTAGCCGAGATAAGCTCTTTCCAATTCAAACCCGATATTGTCTTTCTGCTCGCCGAAACCGGTGTGAAAATTACTGAACACCGTCAGAATCGGTTTTCCTTTTTGCTGTTCCTGCAAGCTTTCTGTCTGGCAAATGGCAAAACCCGCCACAAAAACTGCCATAATGGTGGTGATGAATTTCTTCATTCTCGGCTTGATTTCATTAATCTTTCTTTGAGTTGAACACGGTTGATGGGGGCAAAAATAATGTCGTGTTTTTGCGTTTTTGTGAACAAATTATGAAGAAACGGTTACGAAATGCATTTATAAAAGCTGCACACCTTCCTGAAAAACATCACGTACATCAGAATCCATCGAGTGCCATCACTGCGGTGGGAATCAGCAGCAATGCTCCAATAACAGCAAGTAGGACGATGAATTTCCAGATGAAGCGCACCCATTTTTCCCAAGGAATACGTGCCACACCAAGCGTAGCGATGAGCACGCCCGAAGTAGGCGTAATCATATTGGTGAATCCGTCGCCAAACTGAAACGCCATCACTGTCGCCTGCCGCGAAACATGAATCAGATCGCTGAAAGGCGCCATGATCGGCATGGTGATGGCCGCTTTGGCGGAACCCGACGGTATTACGATATTTATCAAGGTCTGAATGCAATACATGATTTCCACCGACAAGATGCGACTCGCATTGTGCATGGACTTCGACATGCCGTACAACATGGTGTCGATAATGCCGCCATCTTGCAAGATGATGACGATACCGCCTGCTAATCCCACAATGACGGCAGCCGATAGAATATCTCCCATGCCTTCGATGAACAGTTTGGCAATATCGCTGGCGCTCCGGTCGATGCTCAGGCCGCTTGCAATGCCCAGAAACAGAAACAGCGAGGCGATTTCCATAATGTACCACCCATAGCCCAGCACGCCCACGATAAGAAAATACACCGTACCTAACAACATGGTCAATATGAAATAGTGCACCGACTTGCGCAAGGCGAAAAAGCCGAGCACGGCAAACACCAAAGCCCCAACGGGAAGCAACAGCAACGTGGCGGAACGATTGCCGATTTTCATCGTGGTCATCGGATACAGCACGGCAAAAACGACAAGAATCAGTGTAATGAAAGCATACACCCACCAAGCCTTAGCGGGCGTATAATAAGCGATCTGCTCCGCCTCGGCACCCTCCGACTTACGCCAGTAGCTGTCGGCTTCGTACATGATTGACGACTTGGGATTACGCTTCACCCTGTTGGCATAGATCAGCACAAAGACAATGCCCACGATGGTCAGCACCACCCAACACACCGCCCTATAGCCGATGCCGGTAAACAGAGGAATCCCCGCAATGCCTTGCGCAATGCCGATGGTAAAAGGATTGAGCATGGCTCCTGAAAATCCGATATGCGCTGCCACATACACCATGCACACCCCTACAATGGAATCATAGCCCATAGAAACAGCCAACGGTATGATTATCAACGTAAAAGCTATGGTTTCCTCGCTCATGCCAAACACAGATCCGAACAAACTGAACAATACCATGATCAGCGTAATCATCATGTTGTTGACACCTATTTTGCGGATAAGGCGGTTATGCTCAAGACGCCGTGTAAGGCGCAAAAACGCATAGATGCCCGTGTCGATGGCGCGGCTTTTGTTCATAATCCAAAAGGCTCCGCCGATAATCAGAATGAAGATGATGATATTGCTCTGCTTGACAAAACCTTTGAACAAAGCGGAAAACACCTGCCACGTCTGCGGTTCGGCATGATAGTCCGCGGCCTGTTCCGCCGGCAACTGATCCTGATAGTAAAAGCGCATCACGGTTTCGCTACCCACCTGCTCTGAAATATATTTCCCGGGACGGATGAACCAAGTCATAGCGGCTGCGATGACGATAATGAAGAACACGATGACAAAAGTATGCGGTACCTTGCGTTTTTTCATGGCTTTCATCTGAAATTTGGCTTCAAAATTAGAAAATTGCCAGCAATTACACGGCGATACGTCTTTTTTACCTAATTTCGTTGCGCTTTGCGAAACAACCTCATCAAAGGTTTTGCTTGGTGGGTTCTGCTTCGCCGTTATTCATGTATTTAATTATAAATCAAAAGAATATGTATAAAAAGATTGTACTATTATTATCTATTGCGGCATGTTTTACATGGGCAAACGGCGCACTGGCACAGGAAAAGAAGCTTTTCACCCCCGAAGACGCTTCCTACAATAACCCTGCAATGTTTTCAAAAAGACCCAACCAGCTGAAATGGATCGGTCAGTCGGACCGCTACATGTGGGTTGAGAAAAAAGAAGTCAAGACGGCGACAGCCGGCAAATCGAAAGCAACGACATTGCTCACCCTCGACCAAATGAACGGCATGACACATCAGGCGGGTCTCGACAGTTTGTCGCGTATTCCCAACCTAAACTGGATGGACGATCAACAAGCCTATTTTTATTCCAAAGGACAAAACGGATTGAACTTGAACGTGTTGGACTTGAAAGCAAAAAAAATCCGCAAGGTCACCGAGATTCCCCAAGAAGCCGAAAACCCAACCATTGCGACACCTTCACTTCGAGTAGCCTACACCATAGATAACAACTTGTTCGTCGCCGATGGCGAGAAGCAGATCCAGATCACCGACAATCCAAAGGGTGTGGTTGCCGGTCAGTCCGTGCACCGCAACGAGTTTGCCATCAACGGCGGCATTTTCTGGTCGCCCGACAACAGCCTGTTGGCTTATTATTCCATGGACGAGCGCATGGTTACCGATTATCCTTTGGTCGATATCACCGAACGCACCGCCACCGAAAAGCCCATCAAATATCCCATGGCAGGCATGACGAGCCATCAGGTGACGCTGCATGTGTACGACATGGCCAAGGCCACCGACCTCACCATCAAGACGGGAGAACCCGTGGAACAATATCTCACAGCCATCACTTGGAACCCCGACAACAAGCGGGTGTATATTGGCGTGCTGAACCGTGGTCAGAACGATTTGAAATTCAATGAATACAGTGCCATTTCAGGCGACTTCATCCAAACCGTTTTCGAAGACAAGGACGAACAATACGTGGAGCCTACCGGTCCCGCCTATTTCCTTCCCAACGACAGCAAACGCTTTGTCTGGATGGCGCAACGCGACGGCTACTACCACCTCTACCTGCACAGCCTTGGAAATGCCAAGACCCAGCAGCTCACAAAAGGCGACTTTGTGGTCACCGACTTCGGTGGTTTCGACAAAAATGGCGACCACCTTTATTTCACCTCTACGGCTGTCAGCCCGTTGGAGCGTCACTGCTACAAGCTGAACCTGAAAAACGGCAAGCTAAGCAAAATCACTGCGGCACACGGCACGCACAGCGTATCACCAAGCGGCAGCGGAAAGTATTTCCTGGATTTCTATTCCAGCACCGATGTGCCTTTCAACGTTGACTTGGCGACTGCCGATGGAAAGATGCTGAAACGGCTGCATGAAGCCGAAAACCCGCTGAAGGACTACCATATCGGCACAACGGAGCTGGGGCAACTCAAGGCGGAGGACGGTCAAACGCTCTACACCCGCCTCATCAAACCTTACAACTTCGACGCTTCAAAAAAACACCCTGTCATCGTTTATGTTTATGGCGGTCCTCACGCCCAACTCATTACCGACTCATGGATGGCTGGCGCCGGTATCTATTTGAACTACCTTGCTCAGGAAGGTTTTATCGTCTTCACGCTTGACAACCGTGGCTCTGCCGACCGCGGCGAGGCTTTCGAGCAATGCATACACCGCCAGTGCGGACAACTTGAAATGCGCGACCAAATGGCGGGCATCGCCTACCTGAAAACCCTTCCTTATGTCGATGCCGACCGCATTGGTTCCGACGGATGGAGTTACGGCGGCTTCATGTCCACATCGCTGAAAATCAATCATCCTGAAACTTTCAAGGTGTCGGTGGCAGGCGGTCCCGTCATGGACTGGAAATACTATGAAATCATGTACGGCGAACGTTACATGGACACACCGGAAGAAAATCCCGAAGGCTACGAGCTGACGAGTCTTGAAAACAAAACCGACAAGCTCAAAGGCAAGCTGCTCCTGATTCATTGCACTACCGACCCTGTCGTGGTGTGGCAGCACAGCCTCGTGTTCATTGAAAACTGCATCCACAATGGAAAACAATTGGATTACTTCGTTTATCCGGGTCATGACCACAATGTGTATGGCATGGACCGCGCCCACCTGATTACCAAGATTACGCAGTATTTCAAAGATAATCTGTAATATGGCATGCATCCATAGCTACTAAAACACGCAACAGCATGTTAGTCATCGGCATAGCGGGTGGTTCAGGATCGGGAAAGACCACCGTAGTGAAAGAACTCATCGCCCAGCTTCCCAAGGATACGGTATCGGTCATTCCGCAGGATGCGTATTATTACGACAACGGCGACCGATCGCCTGAAGAAAAAAAGCAGATCAACTTCGACCATCCCAACTCCATAGAATGGAACCTGCTGATCGACCACCTCGACCGTCTCAAGAATGGCGAAACCATTCCCATGCCCATCTACACCTACGTGACTTGTGCACGCTCGAAAGAAGTGGTGCATGTACATCCTACAGAGGTTGTCATCGTCGAGGGCATTCTGGTACTCACCAACGAAGAACTGCGCAACAGAATGGACATCAAGGTGTTTGTCGATACCGATGGCGATGAAAGGCTGATGCGCATCATCCGGCGTGACATCGCCGAGCGCGGGCGCACGTGGGAAGACGTGCTGCGCCATTACAACACTTTTGTCAAGCCCATGCACCAACAGTTTATCGAGCCGACCAAACGCTATGCCGACATCATTCTGCCACAAGGCTCCAGCCCTGTAGCTGTTGACATTCTGGCTTCAAGGATTCGGATGCAACTGAAACTGTAATCTTTCAAAACAATGGGGAAATGCCGCTAAAAACGTTTTCCACGGCGTACCGAATAAAAAAGCCAAGCGTTTTGCTTGGCTTTTTCTTGTTGCCCAACCAGGGTTCGAACCTGGACTTTACTGATCCAGAGTCAGTCGTGTTGCCAATTACACCATTGGGCACCAATTCGGCTGCAAAAGTACTAAATTGGCTGATAATGCAAGCAAAAAAAGCGACTTTTTTCAATTTTCGTCAAAAAAAATCGCTTTTTTTTCACTTGGTGATCTTTTGCAAAGCCTTACTGGTTCTTCGACCACGTGTCTTTTAACGAGACCGTGCGGTTGAATACGATATGTCCGGGGTTGCTGTCCTTATCGACCGTGAAATAGCCGAGACGCTGGAACTGGAAATGGTCGAGCGGTCGCGCGTCGGCAAGGCAAGGTTCCACATAGCATACAGGTCTTACTTCCAAGCAATCGGGATTCATCATTTCCTTCATGGCTTCAAGTACCGTTTTGCCTTCGGCTTGCAAGCGCGAAAGCTCGTCGCGGGGATTCTCCACCTTCCATAGGCGGTCGTAGAGCCGCACTTCGGCTTGCAGCGCATGTTGGCAGCTCACCCAGTGTATGGTTCCCTTCACCTTGCGGTTGGCTCCCGGCAACCCGCTGCGGGTGTCGGGGTCATACTCGGCATACACTTCGGTGATATTGCCTTCGGCATCTTTCCGGCAGCCCGTGCACTTCACAATATAGGCGTTTTTCAGACGCACCTCGCTACCCGGCGTCATGCGGAAATATTTTTTCGGCGCATCTTCCATGAAATCCTCTCTTTCTATCCAAAGTTCACGGCTGAAAGCGACCTGATGGCTGCCGGCACATTCATCCTCAGGATTGTTGACGGCTTCCATCTCTTCCGTCTGCCCTTCGGGATAGTTGGTGATGACAAGTTTCACGGGGTTGATGACCGCCGACACACGGTTGGCCGTGGCGTTGAGGTCTTCGCGGACCGCACTTTCGAGCAGGGCGAAGTCGTTCAACGCATCATAAGTGGTGTAACCGATCTTATCGATGAACTTATGAATGGAAGACGGCGTATAGCCACGGCGACGGAACGCACAGATAGTGGGCATGCGCGGGTCGTCCCAGCCCTCGACAAGACCCTCGTTGACCAGCACAAGCAGATTGCGTTTGCTCATCAGCGTATAGTTCAGGTTCAACTTGTTGAACTCGGTCTGACGCGGCCTGTTATCGTCAAGGTCGCGACCTTCTTTCAGCTCGTCGATGAAAAAATCATAGAGCGGACGGTGAACGACAAACTCCAAGGTGCACAACGAATGTGTGACACCTTCGAAAAAGTCGCTCTGACCATGTGCGAAGTCATACATCGGATAGACGTGCCATTTCGTACCGGTGCGGTGATGGGGCGTATCAACAACACGGTAGATGATAGGGTCGCGGAAGTGCATGTTCGGATTCGCCATGTCGATTTTGGCACGCAGCACCATCTTGCCCTCGCCAATCTCACCGGCATTCATCTTCACAAACAAAGCCTGCGATTCTTCGGCGGGACGGTTGCGGTAAGGACTTTCAACACCGGGCTGCGTAGGAGTCCCTTTTTGGGCGGCAATGGCTTCCGAACTTTGTTCGTCGACATAAGCCTTGCCCTCCTTGATAAGACGGACAGCAAAATCCCAAAGCTGCTGGAAATAGTCGGAGGCATAGTATTCGTTGCCCCAGTGATAGCCCAACCACTCAATGTCCTCCTTGATGGCATCGACATATTCCATGTTCTCCTTCGTGGGATTGGTATCGTCGAAACGCAGGTTGCACACGCCTCCATATTGGGCGGCAATGCCGAAGTCGAGGCAAATAGCCTTGGCATGACCGATGTGTAGATAGCCATTCGGCTCTGGAGGAAAGCGCGTTTGCACGCGGCCACCGTTTTTACCATTCTTCAGGTCTTCTTCCACAATCGCCTCGACAAAATTCAGCGATTTTTTTTCTTTTCCGTTTTCTGCTTCCGTATTTGACATGGCTTCTTCTATTTATTGACTGCAAAAATAGTATTTTTAAGAAAATGAAAAAACGTCGTTGATGCGGAAAAACAAAGAACGGACGAAAAAGTCATCCATACAACCTTCTCCACAACAAAAAACATTACTTTTGCAGGGTAACAACACACCCTAACTGTATCATTATTTATGAAGAAATGCCTGCTCCAACTCTTGCTTACATTTGTTTTGACAACAGTTTCGTTGCTTGCCCATGCTCAAGTCAGCTCCATGACAGGCAATTGGACCACCATCAACGACAAAACCCAAAAGCCACAAGCCATTGTGAACATCGCCAAGGCTCTTGACGGTTTCTATTACGGGAAAATATGCGGTTTGTATGATGCAAACGGATGTATGATGGAAGCACCGTATCCCGAAGAGGTAAAGAAATTCATAGGCATGGCGGTGCTTATCGAACTCAAGCCATGCGGCAAAGAGTTAAAAGGCAAAGCCTTGGATCCCGGAACCGGTAAAATCTATCACGGAAAAGCCATCTACGATGCCCAAAGCGACCGCTTGGTGCTGCGAGGCTCCATCGACAAATGGGGCATTCTCGGACGCTCGCAAACATGGGTCAGGTATAAGAAGTAGAAAAACAATGATGGCAGATAGGGACTCACAGGTGCCCTTTCGTCAATATGCGGATATGCTTGCGATCTTCCCGCAAAAGCCATTACACGTCGAACTTGAACTCCGGGTCAATCCAGCCGGTATCTTCCTTTAAAAGGTCAAATTCCTCACCGGTCACTTTATCAACAACGTGGACCGTACCTTTGATGTCGTCGTAAGTAAACGTATAACGTTTGTTATGATTTTCGTCAGCCAATGCCATATTCAAAATGTTGTTTCACCCTGCAAAGATACTTCTTTTTTCAGAAGCGGGGCATGGGGCGCTCAACGTCATTTTCTTCCCTTTCTGCCTTCCACGATACGTGCGAATTTATTCTTCGGGCGTCTGAAAGAGGAAAAGCTGGTTGTCCTTCCTGCATCAGGCCCCCTCAAAGTGAATATCTTGGAAAGAGAGGCGATAAAGCCACCGTCGTCGTCACTTTCCTCCATTTTTCCATACTTGTTTTTCTTGGCGCCAAAGATGATGACATTGTCGATATACCAACTGTTTACATAAGCCCCTTCTCCCGAATAAAACAAACAGAAACGGACATCCTTGCTGCTCCATTCCTGCATGTCGAACGTCAACAGATAACGGCTTTGGTCTATTCTTCCGGTAAGGGTGTCGCTCCAGATGGTCGTCCAGTCGTCCTCACCTTGCGCGGTGGCTACCCCGATAATAGCATTGATGTTGCCGTGGCAGGCATCGAAAAAATGGTTGAACTGGAAATAGATATAATCGTACTTATGAAGTTCCACAACCGGTGACACAAGCCGTGTCGTCCCCGAAAAATTAATGTCGGGCACCATTTGCAACTCGCGCGACTTGCAGCCCGCAAAAGCCGAGTTCGAGATGTACCACACCGCCCAATCGTCGCCTTTCACGTCCCAACCTTCTTCAAGCCAAGGGCTAAAGAAGCCTTCGCACAACACCACGTCGCCGCGCTGCGCAACAACTTCAAAAGTCAGAAACAACAGGAAAAGGAAGATCGGCCAACGTCTCATTTTGAACGACTTTCAATTTTCAAACCACAAAAGTATGAAAATAGATGCTAGTTTTCACAAAGATGTTTTCGGCAAGGCTTCCACGACAGCTTTTTCAAGCCACAGGACATGGCCCTGCGTTACCGAAACAGGAGGCTTGCGACAACAGTTCCGACAACGAATACTCGGTTTATATGCACGACTGTACAACCGCACGGCTTTTTTATCTATTTTTGTCATAGATATTGAACGATAAAAACAACCGGAGCAATGGCTGCAACAGGAAAAACCGTGTTTTTCTGCACGGAATGTGGAACCGATTCGCCGAAGTGGTTTGGGAAATGCCCTGCCTGCGGGGCGTGGAATACCTGCCGCGAAGAAAGCATGGTCACAGGCAAGTCGTCAAAGACCGCAAAACAGGCCATCGTTTCTTCGCTCGACCCCACGGAACCCGTTGCCATTCGCGACATCAGCAATGCCAAGGAGCAACGCATCATGCTTCCTTTTGCCGAGATGAACCGTGTGCTGGGCGGCGGTCTCGTCCCCGGCTCGTCCATACTCGTCGGCGGCGAACCCGGCATTGGCAAATCGACTTTATTGCTTCAAATCGCCATTCAACTGAAAGACAAAAAGATACTCTATGTTTCGGGCGAGGAAAGCCAGACACAAATCAAAATGCGCGCCGACCGCATCGGCATTCACAACGAGCACTGTTTCATCCTGACAGAGACCGACACGCAGGAGATTCTAAAACACTTCAAGACGGTGAAACCCGACATGATGGTCATCGACTCGATACAGACCCTCGAATCGCCTTACGTCGATTCTTCCGCCGGCAGCCTGACGCAGATTCGGGAGAGCGCAGCCGAGATGAACCGCATTGCGAAAACCTTTGGCGTTCCCGTGTTCCTCATCGGTCATATCACGAAAGACGGAACCATAGCAGGACCAAAGATATTGGAGCATATTGTCGATACCGTTTTACAGTTTGAGGGCGACCGGCACTATGGCTTCCGTATCCTGCGCACCATAAAGAACCGCTTCGGGGCATCGTCGGAACTCGGCATCTTCGAGATGAAGTCCGACGGCTTGCGGGAGGTTACCAATCCCAGCGAGCTGCTGCTGTCGCAGCGCGATGAAGAAGTCAGCGGCATCGCCATTGCCGCCACCCTCGAAGGACAGCGCGCCATGCTCATCGAAACCCAGTCGTTAGTGAGCACAGCAGCTTACGGCACGCCGCAACGCTCGGCAACGGGCTTCGACATCCGAAGGCTGAACATGCTGCTCGCCGTGTTGGAAAAAAGAGCCGGCTTCCGCCTCTCGACCAAAGACGTATTTCTGAACATCGCCGGAGGACTTCGCGTTGATGACCCCGCCATCGACTTGGCCGTCATCGCCGCCGTGCTGTCGTCGAACGCCGACATCCCCGTTCCCTCACACTACGCTTTTGCCGCCGAAGTGGGGCTTTCGGGCGAAATAAGGGCTGTCCATCGTATCGAAACACGCATTGCAGAAGCCGACAAACTCGGCTTTGAAAAGATTTTTATCTCAAAATACAACCATAAAGGACTGAACACCAATAATCTGCATATCGAAATCGTTCCTGTGGCATCGGTTTACGATTTGGCAAATGAATTGTTTGGATAATGAACAGTATGGCTTTTTTTCGCACATTGCGATATTTTTCCTAAAATTGCGCATTGAAAAAACAGAACAACAAGACAAACTATGAATATCATTATTGCCGGAGACGGTGAAGTGGGAAAACATCTGGCCGAAGCATTGGTGAAAGGCAACCACAACATTACGATTGTTGACCCTCATGAAGAACTGCTGAAAATGATGGAGTCGCACACCGACCTGATGACCATTCCCGGTGATTCGACCTCGGTATCGGTATTAGAGCGGGCCAACATCCGGAACGCCGACCTCGTCATGGCGGTGCTGCACGACGAACACATCAATTTGCTGACCGGCATTCTGGCAAAAAAACTAGGTGCCAAAAAAGTCATCGCGCGTGTCAACACCATGGAAAACCTGAAGACCGAAATGTGGCGCATCTATCAGGATCTCGGCATTGACGGCATGATGTCGCCGGAAGACATTGCCGCCCAAGAAGTCGTTTCGCTATTAGACAAAAATGCCACCCTTGAAGCCTACGATTTCGCAGGAGGGCAACTGAAGCTGTTCATGGTGAAACTCGAACCGGAATCCGAACTCATCGGGAAAACCGTCGATGAAACCATGCAACAGTACCAGCATATCGATTTCCGCATTGTCGCCATGAACCGACGCAAAAGCACTTTCGTGCCGCAAAGCGACACGGTCCTGCAAGCGGGCGACCTGATGTATGTGATTTCAAAGCCCCTTGCCGTGAAAGAAATCCTATCGCTCAGCGGAAAAAAGGCAACGAGTATCCACAATGTGATGATTGTCGGCGGTGGGCGTGTGGGACGACTAATTGCCAAACGGCTTGAGAACACCTTTAATATCAGGGTGTTGGAAATCAACAGAGAAAAGAGCGTGGATCTGACCAACTACCTTTCGGAGGCTTTAGTCATCAACGGCGATGCCACCGACATCGACCTGCTTGAAGAAGAAGGCATCGAAAAAATAGATGCTTTCATTGCCGTCACCAACAATACCGAAACCAATATCCTCACTTGTCTTCAGTCCAAGACCTACGGTGTGAAAATGACCGTCGCCTTGGTGGAAGACACCGATTATATTGAAATCTCACAAAGTTTGGGCATTGATTCCATCATCAACAAGAAACTTATCGCCGCAAGTTATTTGGTGCGCCACACCTTGGGTGCCAAAGTGTCGCAACTGAAATTTCTCAGCAGCATTGATGCCGACATTGTGGAATACGAGGTGCGCGAAGGCTCCGCAGTGACCCGTAACCCCATTGGGAGTCTGCGTATCCCCAATAATGCCGTGATCTGCGGCTTCTCACATGACGGCGAGAGCTTCATCGCTTCCGACGATTCGCAGATACAAGCCGACGACCGCGTTGTGATGTTCACCCTGTCCGATGCCGTTGCTTCCGTAGAAAAACTGTTTCATTGACACAATGATTTCAGACCCTAATACAAATACGGTTCATTACAACGGTCAGGAACGGGGAAAAGACCGGGAGAGAAAAAAGAATTTCTTGGTCTTCTTTAGGATTCAGGGATTCCTGTTGCTGATCGAAGGGCTTGCCATGCTTGCCGTGCTTCCCGTCACATGGCTGCATCATGGCATTTATGCCTACAGCATGCCCTTTTCGGCACTGATCACCTTGCTGACGAGCTTCATTCTGTTTGTGGCTTCGCACAAGGCGAAAGGGGTTCGCATCACCAGCCACAACGGGGTATTCATCGTATCCGTATCATGGCTTACCTTGTCCCTGTTTGGCTGCCTGCCGTATCTGATCGGACAAACGCTGCCTAACTTTACCGACGCTTTCTTTGAAGCCATGTCGGGCTTCACCACCACCGGTTCCACCATGATTGCCGATGTGGAATCCGTTCCCAAGGACATCCTGCTCTGGCGCAGCCTGACCCAATGGATGGGAGGCTTCGGCATCATCGTGTTTTCCATCACCATACTGCCATTGTTGAGTTTGAGCGGAATGCAACTGTTCGTTTCCGAAATGAACGGACTGACCTACGACAAACTGCACCCGCGCATCATGCACACCACACGATGGATTTGGGGCTTGTATCTGTCTTTCACCCTCTTGGAAATACTCATGCTGCAATGGGGCGACATGGATCTGTTCGATGCCGTCTGCCATTCCATGAGCACCTTGTCATCGGGCGGCTTTTCGACCAGAAACGACAGCCTTGCGGGCTTCTCCAACTATTCGCAAATTGTCATCACCTGCTTCATGGTGCTTTCAGGATGTAATTTCTCGCTGCTGCTGCTATCGTTGGGACGTAAACCCTTCGCCATCTTCAAAAACCAGGAATTTCGCCGCTTTATCACCGGCATACTGCTTTTCAGCGTGGCCATCGCCATCACGCTCATGGCAATACAGAGCTATTCGGTAGGTTCGGCTGTAAGAGAGGGATTTTTCGAGGTCATCTCCATCATGACGACGACAGGTTTTTTTGTTTCGGACTATCTGCTTTGGCCGCAAATCCTTTGGACCATCCTTATTTTTCTGATGTTTGTCGGCGCCTGTTCAGGCTCTACATCAGGAGGCCTTAAGGTCATCAGGGTGATGATTTTTGTGAAAAACGCCTTTCTCGAGCTGAAACGCATCATCCACCCCAATGCCATCATACCGGTAAAAGTCAACGGCAAAGCGCTGTCGCGCAATGTCATCATGAAAAACACGACCTTTGTCTTTGTCTATTTCTTGGTTTTTCTAGCTGGCATGTTGACCTTGCGCTCCCAAGGTGTTGACTATGTCACGGCGTTGGGTGCTGCCGTCGCCAATCTCAGCAATATCGGGACGGGTATCGGACACGTCGGACCTAACGGCACCTACGCCTTTATGCCGCAACTTTCAAAATGGATACTCATGCTGTTCATGCTGTTGGGACGCATTGAACTATTCACACTGATTTTGCTGCTATCCAAGAACTTTTGGAAACGGTAACCAACGCCGCATTCCCGAAAAAGACGGGAGTTTCCACAACTTTCCCTGTTGTCTTATCCTTCTCCCCTTTTGCCATGACTGCGTACACTTTCATCGCCACAGCGGACAAAGAACCCTACAACAGATAACCGCAGCCCTTTGCGACGGGTGCGCTTGGATTATCTGACCATGTACGTGGAGATTGTCACCCTTTCCATAATTGGCTTTTTGCTCTTCTTACTCATCGATTTGGCAGATGCCGATTTTTGCCGTTGGAACAATGTCGGTGTCGGGCGTTCGGTGAAGTGAGTTGTATGAGAAAAGCTATTGGGGATAGTATCGCTGGAAACGAAAGCGATATGAAAAGTGGCGGAGAATGTCCGATTACATGTATGGCGGTTTTCAGGATGTAATATGAATGACATTAATAAGATGATGAAGTCAGGAAAAGATCCCATCACGATAGAAGCAAATCAATGACCCTCAGAATACGGGGAGCGTTCCCACACCGCCTTTCAAGTCGATAGGTTTCAAGTTTTTTAAGTAAGATTTTGAATTTTCGGGCAAAAGTTACTATATTATTACGCCAGTTCGGTATAAGAAAAGTCTTGTAAAAAGTTGGTAATCTCGTTATTATTTTGTACCTTTATGGGTAAAAATCAACAAGTTACAAATTAAATAAACGATGATTACCAAGGACAAAGTTACGGAAATTTTCTGT
>JBGYXG010000067.1:0-20065 GCA_041842465.1 Candidatus Limimorpha sp. | reverse complement strand
AGTAACGTAGCGGCGTCAGGATTTGGCTTCGGCAGGGATTGTAATGGCTTCACGGATTATCGCCACTTCAACCAAAACCCTTGTAACTCAATTCTATCACTATATCTTTCCGCATTTCACTTTTTTGTAGTAACTTTGCAAATAAATTGTCACGAAACGGAACAAACAAAACGGCCATGTTAGATTTGCAAGACAAGACCGCATTGGTCACAGGAGGCGGAAGCGGCATCGGAAGATCGATTGCACAGCATCTTGCCATGGAAGGCTGCCATCTCGTCCTGACGGGCTTAGGCATCGACAGCCTGAACGAAACCAAGACCATCTGCGAACGCCACGGGGTCAAGGCTTATGCCACAGAGACCCCACTCGACGACTACAACGCCATCGACCGGCTTTACGACTATGTGGTGGAAAATGACCTGCACATCGACCTGTTTGTATTGAATGCAGGCATCTCGCAACGGGAGAAAGCCTTGGAGACCGGCTTCAGCGTGGATGAAAAAATCATGAAAATCGATTATCTAAGCTCTGTTTACCTTATCAAGCGTTTTGCCCCCATGATCAAAGCCTCAAAGCATGTACAGCTATCAGTAACAACCTCATTGTCGGGACTATTCGGCTTTCCGTTACGTTCCGCCTATTGCGCCGCGAAACATGCTTTGTTCGGTTTCTACGAGTCGTTGGAATTGGAATACGACAACATCAACGTCACCTTTCTCATCCCAGGACGCATCAACACCCAAATCAGCAAGAGCGCGCTGATGGGCGACGGCACGGCACACGCCAAAATGGACCAAGGACAAGCCACCGGCCTCGACGTGGACAAATGCGGCAAGATTGCCGTAAGAGCCATACGCAGACAGAAACACCGCCAACTCATCGGAAAAACGGAACTGCTCATGGCCTACATTCACAAGTATTGGTTAGGACTGTATTACAAACTTTCTAAAAAAATTTCCGCCACATAACATAGTGAGGCATTAACCACCACACTCATCCTCCATGAACCATTCCGAAATCTAAAATCACACATCCGAAATCCTAAAATCACATCTCATGAAAGAAAAAGTCATCTGCGGCATACAGCAAGTGGGCATCGGCGTCAGCGACGTCATCGAAGCCTGGAAATGGTATTACGATCAATTCGGCTACGACATAAAAATCGTCGATGACGAAGGTGTGGCCGAGCGCATGTTGCGCTACACGGGAGGAAAGCCGCAGCCGCGCCGCGCCATCATGGCTTTCAATATCCGAGGCGGCGGCGGTTTCGAGATATGGCAACCCAAAGGCCGCGCACTCAACTATCCGGCAACGCCCGTACAATTGGGCGACCTCGGCATTCTGATTGCCAAAATCAAGACACCCGACATTGCCAAAGCATACACCACGTTTAAGGAACGGCAACTCGACTTGCTCAGCGAACCGACCACCTCACCTTTCGGCTGCCGGCAGTTTTTCATGAAAGACCCCTACGACAACTTGTTTCAGATTGAAGAAGACGATTATGTGTTTGTGAACAAACAACGCATTACGGGCGGCGCCAATGGTGTCGTTCTGGGGGTGAGCGACATGGACAAGTCGGTGGATTTCTATGGCAAGCTGTTGGACTACGACAAAATCGTCTTCGACCGGACCGACACCTTTGCTGATCTGCGTTGCATCAGTGGCGGCGACTGTCGCCTGCGCCGCGTTGTCCTCGAACGCTCAAAACCCATCGAAGGCCCCTTGAGCCGCATCATGGGCACTTCCCACATCGAGCTGATACAAGGTGCTGAAAGAATCGGCAAAAAGCGTTATGAAGGCAGACTGTGGGGCGACCCCGGATTCATCCATCTTTGCTTTGACGTCCGCAACATGGATGCCGTCGAGGCACAAGCCAAACGCCTTGGCCATCCTTTCGTTTGCGACAGCGGCAAAGACTTCGACATGGGCGATGCCAACGGGCATTTCACCTATGTGGAAGACCCAGACGGCACCCTTATCGAATTTGTCGAAACGTTCAAAGTGCCCATCTCAAAGAAGTTGGGGCTTGCCATCAACCTGTCCAACAAAGACGACCACAAACCTCTCGGCTTCTTCAAGACATTGCAATTCGCCAAGGTAAAACGGGAGAGTATCAAATGAAAAAAACCGACTTTTTGGAGTCGGTTTTTTTCATTGTATCGTACAAGGCTTATTTGATGCCCAATTTGGCCTTCACGCTGGGCGTGACATCAACGGCATCGGTGCCGATATAAACGGCAGTACCCGTGGCCACGTCGATAATATAGGTGTAGCCCTTTTCCTTACCCACATCGTTGATGGCCTTCTGAATCTTATCCAAAAGCGGAGCCAGCAACTCGGCGCGTTTCTTTTCAAATTCGCCTTCGGCATTGGCCTGGAACTGCTGGATGCGGCTTTCAAGATCAACGATCTCCTTTTCTTTCGACTGCTTCACCAAGTTCGACATGGCATCGATATTGGCTTGATAATCCTGCAATTTGTTTTGATACTCGGTAGCCATGGCTTTAAGTTGATCCTGAAGCTCACCGTAGTATTTTTCGAGATCCTTTTCAGCCTTTGCTTTTCCCGGCATGGCGTTCATCACCTCATTGGTGTTGACATGGGCGATTTTAATGGTCTGGGCGCTCACAAAGCCATTCATGGCGAAAAGAGCGACAAACAGACATGCTACTTTTACTAATTTATTCATCTCTTAGAAATTATTGATATTCTTTGCTTGTTAACATTCAGTCGGCAAAAATAAGAAATATTCCATTCCCTTTTGAACTTTGTCAAAAAGACACCATTCAACATCTACCGCCAGAATTGTTCTTTTGCATTATTTTCCTGCTTTCTTACGGTCTTCGCGACGAACGGTCTGCATTACGTTGCCAAGTTCGTCAAGCACATCGTCGCTGATGTCGTTCTTGTCGTTTGCATACAGGATGGACGTTCCCGACGCCAAGTCGAACACAAAGGCATAACCCTTTGACTGGGCAAGGTTCTGCATGGCGGTGTAAATCTTTTCCTGAATGGGTTGTATCAGTTCGGTACGTTTTTGAAACAATTGTCCTTCCGAACCGAAATACTGCATTTGCAAGGTCTTGGCTTCCTGTTCCTTATTGATGATTTCCTGCTCACGGGCATGTTTCTGGTCTTCCGAAAGCAGCACCATTTCCGTTTGATACTTCTTGTACATTTCCGACACCTTGTCGTAGATGGTTTTCACTTCGTTCTGCCACTTGGTGGAATACGATTCCAATTCCTCCTGAGCATCGGCATATTCGGGGATGTTCGACATGATGTATTCCGAATCGACATAAGCGAGTTTCTGTCCGCCGCCAAGCTGGGCGTTTGCTGTCATGATGCCGCAGCAAAAGATGGCCACGGTCAAAATCAATGTTCTAAAAGTCTTCATTTTTATTACTGTGAGGTTTGTATTCGTAAACTGATTAACGCTATCCTACTTCTACTCTTTTGCTGTTCAAATCGAAGCATGACCATACGCTAACTATCAATCATCGTTCCAAAGTTCCATTTCGCATCCAAAAAAATCAGTCGATGGAGTTGCCGATGGAGAAATGGAAATGGCTGCCGCCGGCATCCGGTTTGCCGTAAATGCCGTCGAATCCATAGCCCCAGTCGAGACCCAGCAGACCGAACATAGGCAGGTAAATGCGCACGCCAAGACCCGCCGAGCGTTTCACATCGAAAGGATTAAACGATTTGAAACCGTTCCAGCAGTTGCCCGCCTCGGCAAAGCCCAGCACAAATATGGTGGCTTGCGGAGTCAGTGTGAGCGGATAGCGAAGCTCAACGGTGTATTTGGTGAAAATGTTACCGCCTATGGCTCTGCCCACTCCGGCACCCGGTGTCAAAGCACTGTTTTCATAGCCACGCATACCGATGATCTCACGGCTGTCGAAATTATAATTGGAAAGACCGTCGCCACCCAGATAATAACGGTGGAAAGGCGATAAACCGATGTCTTTGTTATAATAGCCCATGTAGCCAAAACGCACGCGCGACATCAACACTAACTTTTCGTACAGCTCATTGTACCAAATCGCCTTGAAGTTCCATTTATGTTCTTCCACCCATTTGTAGCGATCGTCTTCCGACAGCGACGTATAATCCTTGTTGGGGGCAAAGAGGGAATATGGTGGCGTCAACTCCAACGAAAGCTGCACCTCGGAACCATTGCGAGGATAGATAGGCTGGCTGGTCGAGTTGCGCCCCAACACGATGGAATAACTGATCATGTTGAAATCTCCGGTACCCGAACCAAAGTTTAACAATTTGTAATTGTGCAAATTGTATCGAAACAAATTAATTCCCTGATACAATGTAAAGTAGTCGTCAGGATTTTTAAGACGTTTGCCCAAACCGATGGTGAAACCTCCCCTACTAATCCATCCGAAGTCTTTGTCTTTTCTTTCTTTCCAATTGGTATAGTATTGCTGGAAGAACGAGACTGTCAATGAATTGGGCTTACGCCCGCCCAACCATGGTTCGGTGAACGAAATGGAATACATCAAGGAGTTTCTTCCATACGTCGCCAAATTCAACGAGAGCTTCTGTCCGTCACCCGCCGGAACCGGTTTCCAAGCCTGCTTGTTGAAAAAATTCCTTGACGAGAAATTATTAAAGGTCAAACCCAAATTCAAAATCAACATGCTATAGCCCCAGCCCGCCGAAAAACTCACTTGGTCGGCAGCGGCTTCCTCCACCTGATAGTCAATATCGACCGTCGCATCGTTAAAATTGGGCTTGGTAACGGGATTGATGGTTTCCTGATTGAAAAAGCCCAATGTGGCAAGTTCGCGTATGGTTCGCATGACGTCACTGCGGCTGAACAACTGCCCTGGCGTGGAATACATCTCGCGGATCACCACATAATCGTTGGTCTTGGTATTTCCCGAAAGATTCACGTGGTTGATGCGTGCCTGCTCACCTTCAAAAAGCCGTATTTCAAGGTCGATGGAATCGTTTTCCACCTGTACCTCAACGGGATTCACATGGAAGAACAGATAACCGTCATCCATATACAACGAACTGAC
The DNA here is from genome assembly GCA_041842465.1 of Candidatus Limimorpha sp. Taxonomy (GTDB): domain Bacteria; phylum Bacteroidota; class Bacteroidia; order Bacteroidales; family F082; genus Limimorpha. The sequence goes on along the minus strand of JBGYXG010000067.1, from coordinate 15,023 downwards.
ATCCAATGTGTTTTCACTATAAGTAAGGTTCGTATTAAGCAATTCCTTGTTATAAACATCACCCGGCTTGATGCCAAGAATGCCGTTCAGGGTTTCGCTGTTGTATTTGGTGTTGCCGGTCCATGTGATGTTGCGATAGTGGTAGCGTTGTCCTTCGTCAACCACCAAGTCGATGCCGATATTGCGGTCATCAATGCGATAAACGGAGTCGCGCACAATGATGGCGTCACGATAGCCTTTTGAATTGTATTTGGCAATGATCTTGGCCTTGTCTTCTTTATAGTTCTTTTCCAAAAACTTCGAGCTTTTCAAAATGCGCGGGCGGTAGTTGTCGAAAAAGTATTCTTCAACACCCGTAATGGCTTTCAAAGGTTTCAAAGTCACGATATCAGCCACGGTATTGACCACTAACGGCCCCAACGGATCCAAGGGATTGAAACGGCCACGCTGTTTGGTTTCCTTCATGGCAGACAGGATCTGCGATTCGGTAAGGTGTTCGTTTCCAACGATATTGATGGCTCCAATTCTCACTTTAGGACCTTTCTTCACCTTGATAAGCATGTCCACATAGTTCTCACGGGTGGTGTCGGCTTTCTGCTCGATGTCGATTTCCGCATTGGCATAGCCTTTTTCAAAGTAGTAATCTTCGATGATACGCTTGGTCTTGGTGTAGAGATGGTCGGTAGCCACATCACCGCGCGACAGGTTGATTTTGCTACGAATGTCGTCAGCCTCCGATTTCTTGACACCGTCAAAGGAGAAGCGCGATACGCGGGGTCTTTCCTTTACGATGATTTGCAGGAAAATCTTATCGCCCACAATGCTGGTGGCATTGATCGCCACGTCTTCAAACATACCCTGTTCCCAGATATTATGAATGGCCGTGGCAATATTATCGCCAGGCACCTTGATGGTTTCGCCGACACGAAGTCCCGAAATCACGGCGAGCACAGTCTGATCGACGTATTGTGTGCCTTCGATGGTAAGACCGCCAATTTCATATTCCGTCGGACGGTTATAGTCGATGCCCGACAAATCATCTCCGATTTGAATCTGAGCCTGCGATATTTCGGGCGAAAACAGCATTGCCATCCATGCAAGGGCAACAATCAAGTATCTGGGTCGTAAATATCTCTTCATCTGATCTTTATTATTTGCTAAGTTGTTCACTGGTCTTTCCAAAACGACGTTCCCGGTGCTGGTAGTCGATGATGGCATCGTACAAATCGTCTTTTCGGAAATCGGGCCAATATTTTGTTGTAAAATACAATTCACTGTAAGCCAACTGCCACAGCAGGAAATTGCTGATGCGTTCTTCCCCGCTGGTACGAACAAGCAATTCCGGGTCAGGCATTCCCGATGTGGACAGATAGTTGCTAAAAGTTGACGGATTGATGTCCTGAGGATTCATTCTGCCCGCCGCCACTTCCTGAGCCACACGCTGTGCCGCTTGGGTAATATCCCAATGTCCGGAATAGCTCAAAGCCAAGGTTAAGGTCATACGTGTATTGGAACTCGTGTCGGCGATAGCCTGCTGCAAATGGTCGTAATTGGACTTGGGCAGGCTCTGCAAGTCACCGATAGCGTTGAGGCGGATGTTATTCTTGTTGAGCGTGGTGACTTCTGTCCGAATGGTGTTCGCCAGCAACGACATCAAACCATTCACTTCCAATGCGGGACGATTCCAGTTTTCGGTGGAAAAGGCATACAAAGTCAGATATGAAACGCCTATTTCGGCAGCCGCCTCAGCCGTTTCGCGCACCGCCGTGACGGCACTCTGATGGCCAAACAAGCGTGGTTTGCCATGTTCCTTCGCCCAACGCCCGTTGCCATCCATGATGACCGCAATATGCTTGGGCAACCTTTCCTTATCGATTTGTTCTTTCCGGTTCATCATTTCATCATTTTACACACGTCTTTGCCCGGCAAGTTGAAACGCCACGACAGCGTGACACCCGCTATGCCGAACCAATCATTATGCGCCGAATCGCCACGTTGCTGATCCTCGCTGAAATCGCATGTCGGATCAGAATATACCGAAGGTTTGTCGAAACCTTTAGCATTGACATAAAGTCCGCTGACATCGTCCAAATAATCGGTGAAGGTCTTGTGCAGGCGCCATTCCCAGGTCATACACAAATGCTTTGACAAGCTGGTTTTCAATCCGAAACCGAAAACCATCGATACACCGACCGGGCTGTCTTTGGGAAAAGTCCACGGCCTTCCACTCTGATTAGCAGGTTCCTTTTCGGTTGTTTCATTTCTCAAGTTAACACCATCTTTATTGTAAGGCGTATAAAGGAACACCGAGACACCGCCCAACAAATAGGGTGAAAACGACTTGCTGCGTTTTCCTGTGAAATATTCGTAAAAATTGAATTCAGCCGACATGCTGAGGTCGTTCACCACGGTCTTTACGCTTAGCTTACGCTCGGGTCGCCATTTGATGATTTCGTCCGAAGCCTTCAGCATTGCATGGGTGTATTCGAGTCGGAACGCCCACCGAAAATTGGGATTGTAACGCACCATGCCGCCATACTGCAAGTTTGACTGGGCAAAATGCCTGGCTGGGTTAATGTCACAAATCATGTAGCCGGGTCCAACATGCGGTCCTACTTCAAGGGAGTGCGGCATTTCCACCTGAGCGTGCAATAATCCGCCTGCATGGAACAAGGTCATCATGCAGATGCAAATAAACATGAAGCGAAATCTCTTCAACATATTGTCGTTCAAATATTTGTAAAGTCCCGCACGCATCAATCCGTATCTTACCACGCATCCACACGTTTGAAAATCAGCGTGCAAATGTAAGACTTTTTCAGATGTAAACGCAAGAAATCAGTTTCTATTGTCCTTGCCCCACATGAGTTTATTCCGAATGGTGGCAAAAAAATCCTCCCCTTCCATGCGCATCGTGTTGATGCAAAACGGAGCCTTGCGAACCGTCAGTTCGACAGAGGTGTCGAGAGTACGGATTCTGGAATCCATGCTGAAGACAAAACGTCTCTCTCGACCTTCAACTTGAATGCGGATCACGCTGTCGTCAGGAATTACGATGGGGCGCACGGTCAGGTTGTGGGCAGCAATGGGTGTGATGAGAAAGTTGCGCGAAGTGGGAGCAACAATGGGACCGCCGGCACTCAGCGAATAGGCGGTAGAACCGGTGGGAGTGGCCAAAAGGATGCCATCGCCCCAGTAGGTGTTCAAGTAAATGTCATCGACAAACACTTTGATGGAAAGCAATGAGTTTTCAGGATAACGGATCACGCTCAACTCATTCAGCGCAAAATTCACTTCATCGAAAACACCACATGGCGACAACAATTCCAAAAGAGTGCGTTTTTCAAGGTGATAGGCACCCTGAAGCACCTTACGAATGGCTATATCGATCTCGTCTTTCTGGATGTTGGAAAGAAAACCGAGCCGCCCCATGTTGATACCGAGAACGGGCATCCTCGAATCGCGAATCATCGGAACCGCATCGAGCATGGTGCCGTCACCGCCAATGGAAAACATCAGGTCAGCCTGAGCGATAAGAGCCTCGTGGTTTTCAAATGTACCATACTTGCATTGCGGCGGCATGCAAGAGGCAATTTGCTGCAAAAAAGGTCGATAAATAGAAACTCCTACGCCTGCAAGCTGCAAATTATCAAGGAGATAGTTCATAAAGACACGATTCTCTTCCGACAGGGCTTTTCCAAAAAGGGCGATTTTCATCGATATTCAGATTTTTGGCAAAGATAGCTTTTTTGGAAAAAACAAAGGCATGAACACCTTGGGAAATTGTAACGGCATCTCACAGTATTTCGAGAAGCGAGAGACGGCCATAGAAAAACATTTCACTGCCTCATCCCTCTCCGCAAGTCGTCACATGTTCAGATATTTGATGAACTCGCTGTAACGCTGGCGCAGATCTTCATTGTTGTCGCGCTCGCTAAACGAGGCAACAATATTGTAATTGAACCGGTTGAAAGTCTGCAATATGGCGGAAATATCCACCTTGCTCACCTTGATGGAGACAATGAGTTTGGTGGACTCCGGATCAGACTCCATAGTGAGACTCAGTATCTTGGCATCGTCTTCCTCGACAATCCGCGCGATTTCAGAAAGCATGTAGTCGTTAGCGCTCATCTCAAGAACAATGATGCCGCCCGGCTCCGTCACCGAATACGCATCGGTGAAATACTGCACGAGCTTCTGCTGACCGACCGTGCCAAGATAATTGTCGAATGCATCAAGAACAGGAAGCAAGGTGAGATTTTGTCGGCCAATGATACGCAAGGCATCGAAAACATGCTGATAATCATAAACAAAAGGCTGGAAAACCACAGCTAAATCGCCTACCTTCGTGTCCATCTCGGATCGGTAAATGTCGAAATTCGAAACAACGGAAACCAACTTGCCCTCATGTACCAAAGGCAGGTGCGCCACACAGAGGTCTTCCATGTACTCCAAGGCTTCGCGACAAGTGTCGTCCTTTTCCAACGGTACAACGCCGTCTTGTATTAAATTTCTGACTATCATTGCGTTATTTCTTATTCATTCTATTGCTATCTGTCCCCTCGCGATTCCATTTTCATCGAGTCATGGTCCTCATCATTCATCATGCGCAAGTAGTTCACATACCGCCATTCGGCAATGTCGCCGTCGTCAACAGCCAGCTTCACGGCGCAACCCGGCTCGTGCGTGTGCGTACAGTTGGCAAAGCGGCAATCGTTCATCAGATTGCGCATTTCAGGAAACCGTTGTGCAAGCGTTTCTTTTTCAAGATCATACAAAGCAAACTCCTTGATACCCGGAGTATCGACAATCCATGCTCCGAAACCGAGACGGTGCATTTCGGCAAAGGTAGTGGTATGTTTTCCCTTGTCGTGAGCATCGGATATGGCCCCGATACGAAGGTCCAACGAAGGATCCAACGCCTTGACCAAAGCAGATTTCCCCACGCCGGAGTGTCCGGAAAAAAGACATATCTTGCCTTGCATCAACGCTTTCAACCAGTCGCACTGAAAACCCGTCTTGGCAGAAACGCCAAACGACACATAACCGATGCTGGAATAATATTCAATAAGCTCGGCCATATCGCCAATCTGGTCATCGTCATACAAGTCGCACTTATTGAAAATCAATGCTGAAGGAATATGGTAGGCTTCCGCCGTCACCAAAAAGCGGTCGATGAATCCCGTGGAAGTCCTTGGATGATCGATGGTGGCCACCACTACGGCGAGATCGACATTAGCGGCAATGATATGTGATGCCTTGCTAAGGTTTACCGACTTCCTGACAATCACGTTGTTGCGATCAGCAATCTTTTTGATGACACCGGTATCTTTGCCTTGTTCGGGTTCAAACCACACCACATCGCCCACCGCCACAGGATTGGTAGAACGCAGCCCATCAAGCCGTATCTTGCCGCGCAAACGGCATTCCCACACTTTGCCATCGCTATCGATGACCAAGTACCAACTGCCCGTTGACTTAATGACTCTGCCTTCCATAAGGCAGCAAAAATAATGATTTTTTCGCGAGCAGGCTTCAAGAATCCGATGAAAAGCAAAAACGGAGGCGACTTGGCCGTTTTCTCCATTTGCCTCGCGATAATCATGCGGCAGCGAGGTGTCTTAGTGGTGATGTAACAATAATGTGGGAAGCCGGTTCGTGCCGAGCATGACAAATCCTAATGATGGCATGTCAGCACCTTCATCATGCACGACAGAGCCTTGCCTTCACTCCACCACTTCCATGTCGTCACCATAAATGGCAACGGTTACGTTCCTGCCCAATCTCGGGACATAAGTGGTTTCAAAATGCACCGATGAAAACATGGAGGCACTGTGATCCATTTTCACTTCGGCAGGTGTTCGTTCGGCACGAACCTCAGTGCAACTGTTTTGTAACAACGCCATCGCCGTAATAGTGACAACCGAAGCGGCAACGCCAATCAATAAATCATGCAATATGGGTCTCATTTCTAACTGTATTTGGTGAAAAATTCTAATAATCCGTTTTGTCTCCATGCAAAATCCATGCAATTTGTCAAAACATGGCGCCCAAATCACACAAAGGCACTCGCTTCCATTAGGAACCTCTTTCAGCAACGCTGATAGCGTTTTCCGGGGAGTGACATCAAGATGCCGTCAAACTCAAGGGTCAGCAGCAATGCGGCCAATTTGGTCGGCGACAAATCTGTTTTTACAATGATTTCATCGATATTCACGACTTGTTCCTTTTCAAAACAATCCATTACCTGCTTTTCTTCTTCGCTGAACTCGCGGAAGATTCGGGTCTGCACTTCGTTTTTTCGAGGAGCATCCCATCTCATGATATAACGCAGGTTGGCAACGTCCTCCATCAAGTTGGCACGGTTGATACGGATCAAGTGGTTACAGCCTTGACTGTAAATATCCATCACTCGGCCCGGATAGGCGAACACGTCGCGGTTGTATGAATTGGCTAATTCCGCCGTAATCAGCGATCCGCCTTTCAGTGCCGACTCCACAACGACGACAGCATCAGACATTCCGGCAATGATACGGTTGCGCCTCGGAAAATTTTCCCTGTCGGGCTGGCTGCCGCTCATGCACTCGGTCAACAATCCTCCGTTTTGCAGCATCTCCTCGGCAAGGTCTCGATTATCGGAAGGATAGACCGTTTGCATGCCGCACCCCATCACGCCCACTGTGGGAATACCGTATTTCACAGAGCTACGGTGCGCTACCGCATCAACGCCATAAGCCAAACCACTGACAACAAGCACATTGTCATCGGAAAGATCCTTCACCAACTGCTCACAGTTGGCTTTGCCATAATCCGTGATGTTGCGAGTTCCGACAATCGCAACCACGCGATCGGCGTTCAAGTCGGCATTGCCTTTGTAATACAGCATGATGGGGCTGTCGTCGCAATGCGACAAACGCTGCGGATAGTCTTCATCCTGATAAAACAAAGGACGGATGCCATGGTCTTCTATAAAGCGGATTTCTTCTTCCGCCCTTTTCAGCACGCTTTTCGAGCAGATGGCTTCGATGGCGGGTTCACGCAAACCCGCGATTTTTTTGAGAGCAGCACGTTTTTCGTTGAAAATCGCCGAAGCACTGCCGCAATACGTCACGAATTTCTTACCTCCGATGTCGCCGATACCGGGGAGCAAGGTCAGGCCAATTTGATAAAGCAGTTCTTCGTTCATTTTCAATGGACAGGCATGTTACAGTTTCGTTTCAACAACCATGACAACCTTTCGGAAATCCTTGTCATGCGATGGAATTAGTCAAGTTTGAGCACCGCTAAGAAAGCCGACTGCGGTACCTCGACACTACCGATTTGGCGCATCCGCTTTTTACCCGCTTTCTGTTTCTCAAGCAGCTTACGTTTGCGCGAGATGTCGCCACCATAGCACTTTGCCGTCACGTCCTTGCGCACTTGGCGCACAGTTTCGCGGGCGATGATCTTAGAGCCAATGGCGGCCTGTATGGCGATGTCGAACTGATGGCGCGGTATGAGCTCCTTCAACTTTTCGCACATGCGGCGGCCAAAATCGTAGGCATGGTCGCGGTGGATAAGGGTTGACAAGGCATCGACCGACTCTCCGTTGAGCATGATGTCGAGTTTCACAAGGCTGGCTTCCTGATAGCTTGCCACATGGTAATCGAATGAGGCATAGCCTTTTGAAATGGATTTCAGCTTGTCATAAAAGTCAAAGACGATTTCACTCAACGGCAACTGGAAGGTCAGCTCCACACGATCGGTTGAAATGTAAACTTGGTTTTTCAAGATGCCGCGCTTTTCGATGCAGAGGGTCATGATGGGACCGGTAAACTCATTCTTCGAAATGATCTGAGCCAAGATATACGGTTCCTCGACGTGATGAATCTTCGTAGGTTCCGGCAGACCGCTGGGGTTGTGCACCTCCACCATGATGCCATCGGTGCGGAACACTTTGAACGAGACGTTAGGCACCGTGGTGATGACATCCATGTTAAATTCGCGGTCCAAACGCTCCTGAATGATTTCCATGTGCAATAAGCCCAAAAAGCCACAACGGAAGCCGAAGCCGAGCGCTGCTGACGATTCAGGCTCCCAAACCAACGAGGCATCGTTGAGCTGCAATTTTTCGAGCGAAGCACGCAACTCCTCGTAATCGTCGGCATCGACTGGATAGATACCCGCATACAGCATGGGCTTGACATTTTCAAAGCCTGCAATCGGCTCAAGGCATGGATTTTCCACATGGGTGATGGTGTCGCCCACCTTGACCTCGCGCGAGGTCTTGATGCCTGATATGATATAACCTACATCGCCTGCCGAAAGCTCCGCCTTTGGCATTTGCTTGATTTGCAGCACGCCGATTTCGTCAGCGTTGTATTCTTTTCCCGTAGCAAAAAACTTCACAAGGTCGTTTGTGCGAATCCGACCGTTAAAAATGCGGAAATAAGCGATGATGCCGCGGTACGAATTGAACACGGAATCGAAAATCAAGGCTTGAAGCGGCTTGTCGGGATCTCCCTTAGGCGAAGGGATGCGTTGCACGATGGCTTCGAGCACCGCCGGTACGCCATCACCTGTTCGCGCACTCACTCTAAGGATATCCTCGGCCTTACAGCCAAGCATATCGATTATCTGGTCTTCCACCACATCCACCATGGCGCTGTCCATGTCGATTTTGTTCATCACAGGAATGATTTCAAGATCGTGCTCAATGGCAAGATACAGGTTCGAAATGGTTTGTGCCTGGATGCCTTGAGTGGCATCCACCACCAGCAAAGCGCCTTCACAGGCCGCAATAGACCGCGACACCTCGTACGAAAAGTCAACGTGACCGGGGGTGTCGATGAGGTTCAAGGTGTAAATCTCGCCTTCGTGCTCATACTTCATCTGTATGGCATGGCTCTTAATGGTAATGCCACGCTCGCGTTCAAGGTCCATGCTGTCGAGCACCTGATTGACCAATTCTTTTTCATTCACCGTCTTGGTGAGTTCCAAAAGGCGATCGGCCAAAGTCGATTTGCCATGGTCGATGTGCGCTATAATGCAAAAGTTACGTATGTTCTTCATTGCGCGGCAAAGATAAATATTTTTCAGTTTCATCAGAATCCGTTTTGATTTCCTCAATGCAAAACTGCGCCACTAAAAAGCCGTATTCCTGCGCGAAAGCAAAACTAAAAAAGCCATTCATCTCACTTTGATTTCCACATACGGATTGGCAAAAGGCGGCTATTCCGACGAGGCACACAGTCAAGTGAAAATGGATGATTTGTTTTTAGAAGCATTAAACGGAACTTATTGATAATTTGATTTTTATATTGGAATATAAAATTGGAAAGTGAGGAAATGTATGTTTTTTTACAGAGATTTCCTCACTTTCGAAACGACAGAACCTTTCTTTTACCTTACCATTTTTTCCGTAGAATGATGACCGAGATAAACGGCTCCAAGATTGCCGTCAATAGCTATTTTGTCACCTGCTTGCAGCCTTGTGCCGTTCAAGATGCAGCAATGCCGGTCGTCATCCACCTCAAGACCGGCGCAACTGACCACACACACTTTTCCCAAACGCACTGCCGTCACCGCCGCATGGGATGTGGCTCCGCCACGGGCGGTCAGCAAGCCGTCGCAGTCGAACACCATCCCGATGTCGTCAGGCACCGTGTCGGGACGGATCAGGATAATAGCGGCACCGCTGTGCTGTTTGCGCAATGTCTCAATATCGGTCGCGTTGAAGGCGACCCGTCCGTTCAATGCTCCGCCGCCAATGCCCATGCCACGTCCTATGGAATGCCGTTCTGAGGCCGATTGCACAAACACATTTATCTCGTCATCGGGACGCAAATCCTGATCGCGGATTTGCAGGATGTGAAAATCTTCCGGATTGTCCGACTCGAAAGTAAACTCCATTTCCTGTGGACTGTAGCCCATCTTCTCGGTCAGCTCGACAGCGATGGAATAGATTTTCTTGTACATCTCCGGCAACAAGGTCTGCATGGAGGCTTCCGTCCTGTTATCGGCTTTACGCTGTGTCTCTCCTATCGGCAAAGGCCGCACCAAACCGCCTACGATGTCCTCTCCTTGGCTGCGCATGGTGAAGTCGCCGTAAAGATGCACGCCGGGGCGTTCGCGGTGCGGGTTCTGCGTAAACACAACTCCCGTCCCCGACTTCTCGCTCAGATTGCCGAAAATCATCTGCTGCACGATGACTGCTGTCCCCCAGTTTTCGGCAATGCCGAGATGGTGGCGATAAGCCAAAGCCCGCGACGAGTTCCACGAATCCATCACCATATTGATACAGGCAATCAACTGTTTGAACAAATCCTGTTCAAAAACAACGCCGTGGTCGGACAGGATTTTCTGGTACGACAGTGCCAGATCACGCATGGTCTCCTCATCCAAATCGCTTTTCCGCAGCACATGATGACGTTGTTTGCAACGGTCGATTTCATCGTCAAAAACATCACGTTCTATGCCTTTCGCCATGCCCCAGCTTTGAAGCAGGCGACGGTAGGAATCCCATACCGCCCAAGCCTTGTCGCTATGCTTTGCAATTTGTTCGGTCAGTTCGCCATTCAACCCCACATTGAGGAAAGTATCCATGGCCCCGGGCATGGAAATGGCCGTTCCCGAACGCACCGAAAGCAGCAGCGGACGTTTCGGATCTCCAAATTTCAGCTTTGTAATACCCTCAAGTTCAGCAAGATATTTTTGTATCATGCCATAAATCTCCGACCGAAGCTCCTCAATACGGTTAATGGTTTCGTTTCGGCGGAAAGTCTCGGTAGTCACCACAAAACCGGGTGGAACGGGCAGTCCGTGCAGATAGAGGTTCTTGAGGTTGCTCGCTTTGTTCCCGATAAACACCTGATTGTCCACTTTAGGGGTGTTTTTCCAAAACGGACTGACAAGCATCTCGGAATTGTAGGTCATGATGTCGTGGATGAGTTTGGCATCAAGGGACGATTCCATCGCCTGAAGCGAATGCATGATACGTCCGAGGAAATTGTCCAACGGTTGCATCAGAAAGGCATCGGATAGCAGGTCGCGGTGGAAGGCCTCCGACTTGCGGCTGACCAACCCGGCAGTCTCACGGTCGCCCAACTCGCCCTTAGGATCAAACAGTCGCGGAATGATGACCTTGAGCGGATACTCGTAGGATTTCAGGAAATACTTGATGATGATACGGCGCACGTCTTCGGCGATAAACTGGAAGATGTTCACATACTGGTCAAAAGAAAAACTCCGCGAAGTCAAGCTGTAGCGCAGCATGGCGAGTTTGGCGTTCAAGCCCTGGTTGTTGATGCCGTCAAGTTCGAGACCTTCACGAAAATAGTCAAGGATGTCGCATATCTGTTCCAAAGTGCGGGCGGATATGTATTCCAAGTTGATGCTCGACACCACTTTTTCCATCAGTTGGGTGGCGACACGCTCAAGACGGAACGTCAGCCCCAAGGCTTCGAACTTGTTCTCGCGGTATGTGCCGTACATCGAAGGGATGCCGATGGCGATATGGCGCTTGTGGTAGATGTTCTCCCAGCCTTCGCTCTCTTCGGGATTGAAAATAATCGCCTTGAATTTCTCCATGAAGGCATAGATGCGTTTCAGCGACTGCCTGAAATCCTTTTGGACATAAGCCTTTTCAAAAGCGTCGATGTCGGCATCGGAAACAAAAGGAGAGCTGCGCAGCGATTGAAAGATATTGACCGAGTCGAAGGAATATTTTTCACGCAAAAAGGCATACAAATCCTTGATGTCCATCAGCCTAGCACGCTCGCGCTCCGCCAACGCCGTTTCCAAGCCGACTTCGGCAATCGACCGGTTCACCAGTTTTTCGTAATCATCGCGCGAAAGCATGAGCACATCCTCGGGATCAAGGCACGACAGTTCGCTGATTTTCAACACAATGTCATGCACATGCACAAACCATTCGCCTTGCAGGTCGATGCTATTGAAAACATTGTCGGGCAGCAAGGGACGCAATTTTTCGACAAGACCATCATTCCAAAAATTAAACACACTGAATGTCAACCCGATAAGCGTATTGTTACTTTCGGTGTGCACCTGTTTGCGCAAAAAATGAATGAGCTTGTCCTGCCGTCCCGATATTTCATCCATATTGGTCGTCACGTTACGGATTTCCCCTTCGGCACCTATCTCGTTGAAATAAACGGGGAAAATGCGGGCGAGCTGTTTCACCTTTTTATAATACGGTGCAATGTTCGAATTCAATATCTTTGTGATTTCACGCTGAAACAAATCGGTGTCGCTGATAAAAATGCCCCCGAGTTTCAGGTTGACAATCAGCGATGACAGCAGCTTTTCCATAGGTGCCTTGGCTTGCTCGATCAACTGAAGCCACACCCGTATGTTCTTGATATGATTGTCATCGACGGAAAGCTGCCAGTCCTCACCCACAAACACTTTTCCGGGCGTTACGAAGCCGAATGCGATGAGTTTCTTCTCAAAATAATTGACAATTTCCTTCTGTTCGGTCCGGTCGATGTCGATGAGCTTCAAGCCGAGGGTCAGTTGGAAATCAAGCACCGCCGACATATAGTCAATGCGCAACTCATCGGCGAGGTTGAAGATGGTATCGATAAATGGCATCAGTTGTTCGTCGGACAGTTCATCGACCGCTTCGCGCAACATGCGGTCCATGTTCCAGATGAGGCGTTCGCGCGACGATGCCATTCCGGGCAAGTGCAGCAGATAGAACAAAAAATGAAAACGGGTGATGAAATGGGGAAACAAAGTCTCCGTTTCAAAGAAATGTGCCGCCACCTGATCATAGTTGGGCAAATCCATCAGGGCTTCCCATGTTGTTGCTTCTGCTATCGAGCGGTCGAGGACATCGAAATAAGGGAAACCGATTGCTACAACCACCTTTTCAACCTCAGCAGGAGCAAGCAGAGCTGTATTCTCGTCCAGCCAGCCTTCCACTTGACTGGTCTCGCGCCAATAGCGGTAGTTGGCTTTCAGGAAAGCACGCGCCAAGGCTTGCACTGCATCGGCAAAACGCGCATCATGTGCGGCACGGTCAAGATAGCGACCTACATGTTTCGAGGCAAGGATACAACAATCCGTGTTGGCATCAAACCTTTGCTCGAGAATATGGAACACGATGGACACATAATCGCTATGCTTGGGCGACTTGTTCAGCACGACATCGGCAAACTCAAGCAGGGTGATCACCAGATTGAGGCGCAATGAAAGTTCAACTTCGGGCCTGAGCAGGCTGCCCATCATTTCAAGCGGGATGTGCAAGGCATCGACAGGCATGTCGTCACGCGTGTAAAACCAAAAGTCGTCGATGAGTATCTTGCGCAACTCTTCCGTAACAAAAGTATGGTTCGACAAGGGATGGTGAAACTCGGTGACACAGTCACTGGCACGCTTGTGAATCCCAAAGTATTTGACGGACAGCGCAATGAAAGCCTTATGCTCGTCGGGAATTAAAATGTCCTTGTAGCGTGTTTGCGCCAGATTGGCTTCTAATGCCTGCGATTTGAAAGTGCCGTTCATGATAGGATGATTTGAATGCAAAAATAAGAAGCTGTTTTGAATTTTTACAACAATTTGTTGCCATATCATTAATCCAATGGAATGATCATCCTCATAAAATCCCGTTTCGAATCTTGCCAACGCACGACCCTTGCAATAACAGAACAACCCGCTTAGGAACATTTTCTTGCCACAAAACCCCTCAACCCTGTTTCTTGCTTTTCACATTGCATGGATTTTTCCATCCCATAATCTGAAGATATTTCGACAGAATAGCTATCTTTGCGCATTGATTAACCAACAAACGACAACAACTAAAATCCTATTCCCATGGAAAAAATCAAAGTAGGCATTAATGGTTTCGGTCGCATTGGCCGCAACGTTTTTCGCATCATTTGCGAACGTCCGAACTTGGAAATTGTGGGCGTTAACGACCTCACAAGCACCAAGGTTCTGGCCCATCTATTGAAATACGACTCCACCCAAGGCAAGTTTCCCGGAACGGTGGAATATGACGAAACGGCACTCATCGTCAACGGCGTGCGCATTCCCGTCACCGCTGAACGCGCTCCTCTGAACATCAAATGGAGCAAGACTCCCGATGTGGTGGTAGAATCGACAGGCGTATTCCGTTCTAAGGAAAGCAGCAAGGGCGGCTATGGCGACCACTTGAAAAACGGCGCCAAAAAAGTCATCCTGTCGGCGCCTTCCAAAGACAGCATCGATGCCACCATTGTAGTGGGTGTCAACGACAATGATTTGAAAGACAGCCACCAGACCGTCTCAAATGCTTCTTGCACCACCAACTGCTTAGCACACGTGGCCAAGGTCTTGAACGACCGTTTCGGCATCGAGCAGGGCTTCATCACCACCATACACAGCTATACCAACGACCAGGTCATTCTCGATGGTCCGCACAGCGACCTGCGCCGTGCCCGCTCTGCCGCCTTGTCGCAGATTCCCACCACCACCGGTGCTGCCAAAGCCGTAGGCATTGTCATCCCTGATCTGAACGGTCGCCTCGACGGTATCGCCGTCCGTGTACCTACCCCCACCGGCTCATTGGTTGACTTGGTCTGTACGCTGAAGACCGAAGCCGCCAAGGAAGACATCAACGCCGCCATGAAAGAAGCCGCCGAAGGTCCCATGAAGGGTGTACTCGAATACACCGAAGACCCCATTGTGAGCTGCGACGTCATCCACAACCCCCACTCCTCCATTTTCGACGCCCAAAGCACCATGGTGATGGGCAAAATGGTGAAAATCATGTCGTGGTACGACAACGAATGGGGCTATTCCAACCGGATGGCGGATCTTATCGAGATGATGAAGTATTGATTTTGGAAACAAATCTGAAACCAATCATTCGCAAGAAAGCAGAGACGCGCCTTGGCGTGTCTCTGCTTTTATATGAAAATCAACAAATTACGACATTTCAAATTAAGACCAACTACACTTTCGATTTTCAACAGATTTTCGAATCATTATTGAAATTACACACATGCTATCGATAAATTTTCTACATTTTTCAGATATTT
>JBGYXG010000066.1:0-13471 GCA_041842465.1 Candidatus Limimorpha sp. | reverse complement strand
GATAAAGTCAAGATGGTGTGAGAGAATCGTGTCAATGTCGCTGTTGGCAATACCTGTGGCGATGCCTTGGTGATAGGGTGTGCAGCTTAACCGAGGTACATTGTCAATGTTGAGTGAAGTGCTCCAATCCATGCGCTTTTTACAGGCGGGCTTGAAGAGATAGTGGTTCCAGACACGGAAAAACAGCCGCCGCATGGGGTAGTGTCGCAACCGTTTCCAAAGCCCTTTTTGGGGGAGGGACTCGGCGTTGCGAATGATCAATGCGAGTTCGATGCCATGATCCATTAGCCGTTTGATGGTTTCTATTTGCCAGATTTCCAATGTATTGGAATCAATCATGACGCCGAACCGCAGCTTGTTACTCGTTTCTTCCATCTTTTGAATTTGAAAACAAAAGTACAAATAATTCAAGTCTTGCGAAGCCTTTGTGTCGTTTTGTTGATTCTTGCGTGGCTTTCGTTATAAAAGACGGCGGCGAGGAGGATGCGTTTGCATCTTCATTTTGTCATTTTGTCTTGATTCGGAATCCCCTTTTAGAATAACCTCCTCATCAAGAGATTCCGCATCGTGGCATGGGATGAGCGTAAATGGAGTGTTATACGCCTGATAAAGCGTTGTCTTGCCTGATGAAAATTCCTAATAATTGGTAGTCAACAACTAATGCTTCAAGAAGTATCGCCTGCCAAATTCTGACGAAGAAAAATAAAAACGGCAGCTTATCATTATGAAATAAATAAGTATCTTTGCAAAACAACATACATAGAAATGAGCGATTTAGAACAAGCCATGGCCATTGACATCATCAATCTTATGAAAGCCATGGCAAGTAAGAAAAAGGACGAGGTGTCAAATGACGAGGAGCGTGGCCGAATTAGGGAAGAGATTGAAATGTATTGCTATGAGGAGGGGGGCATCAAAGGTCGTTATGGCGATGAGAAAGCGCGTCGTTCCATGTATGGTAAAGTATTCAACATGTATTCGCCGTTGATCAGGAAAATATATGGATCTCAACGAATCCATCATTCCGATCCTGACGTTTCACATAGTTGATTTTTGACAGCATTATGTGCATGGTAGCGGTTGTTGAATAATAAGCCGAAGAGCGATTTTAGTTTACATATAGGACTTGAGGCAGCGTGACGATGAGCATGACAGCATGGTGTCTGCGATGGTTCCAACAAGAAGACTCTCATCTTTCTGCATAAGAAGCAAAATGTCAAAAAAATCCATTCTCCTGAACCGATTCGCATTGCCAATTCGTTGAAGAGTTTTAT
This sequence comes from Candidatus Limimorpha sp., assembly GCA_041842465.1. GTDB lineage: Bacteria > Bacteroidota > Bacteroidia > Bacteroidales > F082 > Limimorpha. Next base: position 12,197 of record JBGYXG010000066.1, on the reverse strand, counting down.
CTTTGTCCGATTTTTAGATATGAAGCTATCAGTCGTTATCGTCAATTACAACGTGGAGTATTTCTTGGAGCAGTGCCTTTATTCGGTGCGACGTGCACTTGAAGGCATTGAAGGAGAGGTGTTTGTGGTTGACAATAACTCGGTTGACCGTTCATTGAAGATGTTAGAGCAGAAGTTTCCCGAAGTCAAGGTGATTGCCAACAAGGAAAATGTAGGTTTCAGCCGAGCCAACAATCAGGCAATCAGAGTATCGGCCGGCGAGTATGTGCTGTTGCTTAATCCCGATACGGTGGTGGAGGACGACACATTTCGAAAGACGCTTGCTTTTATGGATGCCCATCCCGATGCCGGTGGTCTCGGCGTGAAGATGTTAGACGGAAAAGGGCGTTATCTTCCCGAATCGAAGCGTGGATTGCCGACACCGGCAACGGCCTTTTTCAAGATGTTCGGTCTGACCAAAATGTTTCCTCAATCGAAGCATTTCGCACGTTACTATATGGGACACCTGTCCAATGATGCGGTGAACGAGGTGGAGATCCTTGCGGGGGCGTTCATGCTGATGCGGCGTTCCGCGCTCGACAAGACGGGGCTGTTGGATGAGACCTTTTTCATGTATGGTGAGGACATCGATTTGTCGTATCGCATTACGCAGGCAGGCTATAAAAACTATTATTTTCCCGAAACGCGCATTATTCATTATAAAGGCGAAAGCACCAAGAAAACCAGCGTCAACTATGTGTTTGTCTTTTACAAAGCGATGGAAATCTTTGCGAAGAAGCACTTTGGCCAGAAACGCGCCTCGTTGTTTTCATTTCTGATCAATGTCGCCATTTACATCAAGGCTTTTTTTGCGCTGTTGGGGCAGTTTTTCCGCAAGGCTTTTGTGCCGTTGTTAGATGCCTTGCTCGGTTACGGCGGTCTTGCCGCGATCAGTTATTTCTGGGGGAAAACCACCGTTTACACCACTGGAAGCTATCCTGTCACGCTATTCCTTGTCGTGTTGCCTGTTTACATCTTGATTTGGCTGTTAACGACCTATTTGAGCGGAGGTTACGACAAACCCTATAGCATTGGTAAGAGTGCTTTGGGGGTGATGTTTGGCGGCATACTCATTTTGGTATTGTATGCTTTGTTGCCCGACAGTTTGCGCTTTTCGCGTGCGCTGATCCTTTTCGGCATGTTGTGGCTGGCTTTGGAAATGAGTCTTGTCCGATTGATGGGTTATCTGTCTGGTAATGAGTCGTTTCAATCCAAGAATATCGCTGTCAAGCGTTTTCTGATCATTGGCGGTCAGGAAGAGACGCAACGGGTGCAGAAACTGTTGGAGAGCACTTCCATCAAGCCCGATTTCATCGGGTTGGTTTCTTCAGAAGCACAAGCCGACGTTCCGGAAGGATTTATCGGCAATCTGTGTCAGGTGCCTGATATCATCGGGATTTACAAGATTACCGAAGTCATCTTTTGCGCCAAAAACATGACGAATCAACTCATTATCGACAAGATGGTGGAGTGGCACGCATCCAATGTCGATTACAAGATAGCTCCTGAAGACAGTCTTTCCATTATCGGAAGCAATTCCATCAATTCGCGCGGAGACCTTTATACCATTGATATTGATGCCATTGACACGGCTTCCAATCGTCGCAACAAGCGTGTTTTCGACGTACTGCTGGCGTTGTTCGGATTTTTGTTTTGGCTGCCGCTGGCGTTGTTTGTCCGCAAGCCTTTCCGTTTCTTGAAGGACGATCTGTTGGTATTGGTCGGGCGTAAGACTTGGGTGGGCTATTGCCCGATGTCGGACGATGCAGACCTGAAGCTGCCACACATTAAAAATGGCGTTTTCCACACGGCCAGCGGATTAGAAGGCGGTGTTGTGCGTGATGGCGGGTTCATCAGCCGTCTCAACCTGATGTATGCCCGCAATTACACCGTTTGGAAAGATGTTGAGATTTTTTTCCGCACCATTTCCCGCAGATGATCGTTCCGTTGGAAGTTCACAAAAGACTTTGCGACTGCTTGCGGGAAAATGCTTATTTTTGCCCTATCATTCAAATAGAAATAGCTTATGAGACTGTTATTAATCAGCAATTCTACGAATTTCGACGAAAGTTATCTGGCCTGGGCGGTCAACCAGATCGAGTTCTTTTGCCTTCAAAACCATCTTGACCGGAATAGCAAAATCGTTTTTGTCCCCTTTGCGGGTGTGAATATTGCGGGCAAGGCATATCCCGAAAGTTACGATGCTTACGAGGCAAGGGTAAAGTCCGTGTTTGAACAGAAGTTCGGCATGTCGGATTTTACTTCTGTCCACCGTTTCAGCGATCCGGTGAAAGCCGTCAATGCAGCCGATTGTATCATTGTGGGAGGCGGCAACACTTTCCATTTGGTTGCCGAGCTGCACAAGTACGGACTGGTGGATGCCATTCGCGAACGTGCCTTGGCGGGCGTACCTTATATCGGATGGAGCGCCGGTAGCAACGTTGCCTGTCCAACGCTTTGCACCACCAACGACATGCCCATTGTTGAGCCGTCGTCGTTCAAGACTCTTAATTTAGTGCCGTTCCAGATCAATCCGCATTACCTGGACCCGCATCCTGAGATCGACAAGATGATCAAGCACGGCGGCGAGACACGCCAAGACCGTATCAATGAGTACCTTGCCGTCAATCAGAAGATGCGCGTTGTGGGACTGCGCGAAGCTACTTCGCTGTGGGTCATCGATCACACCATGCTGCTGAAAGGCGGAAAGAAGATGATTGTGATGCAGTATGGGAAAGAACCCGCCGAAATAGAGCCTAATTCCGATGTGACTTTCTTGCTGGATGCGATCGTCTAAGTGAAATAAGGACTAAGTTTATAGATAAGGGTTTCGGATAGGCTGGTTTCATGCTATCCGAAACTTTTTTTGTCTTCGAAAATGACCAAATGACGGTCTAAATGGATTTTTTTCTTGTCGGCTTTGGCGCCTTGTATCAGGTACTGCACAGCTTCGTCGCCTAAAACCGACGAGATGGCTTTCTTGATGCGCGACAGGTTGGAGTTCAACGTGATACCGACAAAATCAACGGCGTTTTCAACCGATTTGACCAATAGCTTTTCATCGGCGTATGTGGACGTTTGTTTGTAAATCTTCAGCAGTTCATCCTTGTAGTCGCCAAGCTCAAAAAGATAAATTCCTTCTTCGTGTAGCAGAAACAGGATGTACAAGGCGCGGCAAAGCGAAGGCATCTTGATTTCGATGTTGTTCCTGTCGGTCAAAAACAGGTGGCCGTCGCTTGAAACAAAAAGCCGTCCCGTGCCGCGGCAACTATTGTATTTCAAAATGGTGTCGATGATGATTTTATGGAATCCGTTGTATTGCAGTTCGTCTTTAGGGTGGTCGTTTTTCGGCATCATGAAGCGCGACATGGAGGATTGTTCCGTTGCATTAAGATGTTGGGTGCCAAGCTCCAAAATGCTGTCGTTCAGTTTGTAGAATCGTTGCAGGCTTTGCAAAGGGTCGCCGCTGATTTCGAGGATGAGGAAGTCTTGAAAATGACTGGGACGTTTGTTTTGTATCTTGAAGAAAAAGGCAGGTTTTGAAATGTTGAAACCTTTGATGTTTAGATAGTTGAGAAAAATTTCTTTGGAAAGGGCGACACTGGAGAATTGTTTGAAACGGTCGTTGATCACCGAGATCTGTTCTTCCGAAAGTGAAGGCTCGATGTACCGGATGATGTCGCTGAAAGTTCCCTTTTTGTGTTCCATGTCACGCACGACTTCGGGGAGGAAGAAGAAGGATCTTTCTTTCTTTTCGAGCAGCTTGCAGATGGTTCCATGTTCCTTTGCGATGAGCACGTTGATTTTTTCGTCATAATCAGGCTCCACATATAACACGGCGTTTTGGGTGTCGAAAGCAAGGTTGGGGATGGAGACGAGCGTGGCGTTGATGTCGTCGGTTTCGGGCAGACGAATACGGATGGACAGCAGCAGCGCAGTAATCAGCAGCGACTCATCGGGGTCGAGGCAGTCGTCGGAGACCGATAGCTGCTGGATGATGCGCAGTATGGCGGTCTTTTCCGTATTGCCCAAGTTGCGCAATATGGCGGTAGCCTCGGAAAGAGAGAGGCTTTCCGATCTTTTCATGCTCGATTTTGTGATGCCGACTAAATGAGCGACATGTTTCAGATAGTCGACTTCGCCCTGATTGACAATGCCGTCGCTTTGGATAAGGTCGGAGAGCACTTTGAACAACGCCGTTTTCGCATTTTCTTTGAATTTCATAAAGCCTACCTGTTGGGTTGCAACCTTGCAACCTCAAAATTATTTCTTTGTTATGGAATACTTTTGCAAAAATATTTTTTTCCGGTGAATTTCCGGATGTTTTTTCAAAAGGAATGACAAATAGCAATGATAATCGGAAGGGATTGACGTATGATGAGGTTGAAGAAAGCCGTCGTCTTTATGGCGACAACGTGCTTACGCCACCTGCCAAAGAACCATTGTGGAAGCGGTTCTTAGAGAAGTTCAACGATCCTGTCATTCGGATACTGATGGTGGCGTTGCTGCTTTCGGTGGCGGTATCGTTGTACCAGTATTTTAGTGGAGCAGAGGGTGTTAGCGTTTTGCTTGAGCCTGCCGGTATTTTCATTGCCGTCATGTTGGCCACTTTATTGGGATTTGCTTTCGAGGTGAGTGCCGCCCGTAAATTTGATATTCTCAACCAGTCGAGTGATGAGGAAAAAGTGACTGTTTACCGCAATGGAACCGTCTGTCAGATTGAACGGCAGGAGGTGGTGGTGGGTGACACGGTCATCGTCAACACGGGCGATGAAATCCCTGCCGACGGGGTTCTGACGGAAGCCATATCGCTGCAAGTCAACGAATCGGACCTTACAGGTGAGCCAATGACACGCAAAACCGTCGTGGAATCGGAGTTCAGCAAGGATGCCACCTATCCTTCCAACTACGTCTGTCGTGGTTCCAAAGTCATAGAAGGGCATGGCTTGTTCATCGTTGAGAAGGTGGGCGACCGCACCGAATGGGGCAAGGTGTATCGTGGCGCGCAAATCGACAATAAGGTCAAAACACCGCTGAATGAGCAGCTTGACAAGTTAGGAAAAGTCATCACAGTTGCGAGCTATATTATTGCTTCACTGATCGTTATCCTGCGCATGGTCATGTACTTCGCCTTTGGCGACGGGCTACCTTTCCAGTGGGTGGACTTTGCCCGCTTTTCGCTCAACACGCTGATGATTGCCGTCACGGTGATTGTCGTCGCCGTTCCCGAAGGGCTGCCCATGAGTGTCACACTCAGTCTGGCGCTCAGTATGCGCAGGATGCTCGAAACCAATAACTTGGTGCGTAAGATGCATGCTTGCGAGACCATGGGGGCGGCCACCGTGATTTGTACCGACAAAACGGGCACTTTGACGAAAAACCAAATGCGGGTCAGCGATTTCTGCATTTATGGCTTGCACGATTCAAAGCTCGACGACTCGCAAACCGCCATGTTGATCAAGGAAGGCATTGCGGTGAATTCCACCGCCTATCTCGACTTCTCGGATTATGATAGCGTGAAGACCTTGGGCAACCCTACCGAGGCCGCCTTGCTGCTGTGGCTGTTTGAGCAGAACATTGACTTTATCGGATACCGCGACCACTCGAAGGTGATACGCCAGATCCCGTTTTCCACGCAGTATAAATACATGGCGTCCGTTGTCGCCACCGAAGATCCGGCCATGGCTTTGCTGTATGTGAAGGGAGCACCTGAAATCATCCTTCAGCATTGTGCCAAAGTCAGAATGCAAGTCGGCGAAACCGATTTGTCCGATTATTTGGCGACGGTAACAAACCGTCTCCAAGCCTATCAGTATCAAGCCATGCGGACGCTGGGCTTTGCCTACCGTTATGTGAAGACTGATGAAATCGACGGTTTGTTTGACGGCGATGTCTTGCAGGTGAATGATTTGTGTTATTTGGGCACGGCCGCCATTGCCGATCCCATCCGCGACGACGTTTCCGAATCTATCAAAGCCTGTCTCGATGCGGGTATCAGCATCAAGATTGTTACAGGCGACACGCCGGGCACGGCAAAGGAGATCGGACGTCAGCTCGGGCTTTGGTCCGAGACCGACCTTGATGGCATTCACCACTTCACGGGCGGTGAATTTGACGCTTTGGACGATGCCGTGCTTCTTGAAAGGGTAGGGCAGATCAAGATCATCTCACGTGCCCGTCCCATGGATAAGGAACGCCTTGTCAGGCTGTTGCAGCAACGCAATGCTGTGGTGGCCGTTACGGGCGACGGCACCAACGACGCGCCCGCCTTGAATGCGGCACAGATCGGGCTTTCCATGGGCGATGGTACATCAGTGGCAAAGGAAGCCAGCGATATTACCATTCTCGACAACTCGTTTAAAAGCATTGCCAGGGCGGTGATGTGGGGACGGTCGCTTTACATCAACATACAGCGTTTCATTCTGTTTCAGATGACCATCAACGTGGCGGCCTGTCTGATTGTGCTGCTGGGTGCCGTGTTAGGCACCGAAACGCCACTCACCGTGACCCAAATGCTGTGGGTCAACCTGATTATGGACACCTTTGCCGCCATGGCGTTGGCATCGCTGCCGCCCGATAGCAATGTGCTGAAAGACAAGCCGCGTTCGCGTAACGCACATATCATCACCAAAGACATGGCGGTCCGTATCTTGGGCGTTGGATTGGCATTTGTCGTGCTGCTTTTCGGATTGATACAGTATTTCAAGCATGTTGACTTGGAAACACTCGCTGATTTCTCATGGAGACAGTATGTTGCCCATTTCTTCGATTTCAGCCATGTCAGTCACGGTCTCAGTCCTTATGAACTGACCTTGTTCTTTACGATTTTCGTGTTCATGCAGTTTTGGAATATCTTTAACGCGAAAGCCTATCTCACCAACCGTTCCGCTTTCATGCCCATGCCGGGCAAGATGAGTGACGGTGGTTTTTTGTTGACTTTGTTGGTCATTGGGGCGGGACAGCTGCTCATTGTGAACTATGGCGGTGCAATGTTCGATGTGCAGCCGATTTCGTTGGGCGATTGGTGGCGAATCATCATTGGAACCATGCCCATCGTACTTATCGGAGAGTTGGAGCGCTTCATCAGGTCGCGGCGGAAAAAAAAGGCTTCGTAGTTTTGAATTGGTTTTGCAGAAAAATAGAATAATTGGATTTTGTCATGATTTTGTTGTGATAAATTCAAGCAGCTTCTTAATTTTGCAGGAAAATTGAATCTTATGCGACAGTTGCTGCGACGTTTTGTGTTGAATGAAAAGATCATTCTTGCGGTCATCTTTATTAACTCTGTAATTATCTATCTGCAAACCAGTGGAATAAACAATACTTTCCTTGCTGTCATCGATTTGATTTGCACCTTTGTTTTTATCCTGGAGATGATTGTAAAACATGTCGATCTTGGGGCGAAAGCGTATTGGAAAGACGGATGGAATAAATTGGACGGTTCCTTGGTCATCTTGACATTACCGTCGTTGGTGTTGACATTCTTTCCCAACATTCCTATTGTTGATTTTTCTATCTTTATAATCCTCAGGTTATTACGCGTGTTTCGCTTTTTCCGTCTCATGCACTTTTTCCCGAATTTTTCTCAACTTGTCAGTGGTTTCAAACTGGCATTACGAGAATCTTACGCCGTGTTGCTCTGCTTTTTAGTCATCATCGTTATCTTCGGGCTTATCAATTGTGCCTTGTTCAAGGATTTTGTGCCAGAGTATTTCGACACGCCGTTACAGTCGATTTATTCCATGTTTCGGTTTTGTACGGTAGAGGGGTGGTATGAGATCCCTGATGCGATAGCCTCCCGCTCTTCAACTTTCTGGGCTGATGTGGTGCGTTTGTATTTTTGTTTGCAACTGCTGCTTGGCGGCATACTGGGCATGTCGTTCATCAATTCGGTGTTTGTCGATGCCATGGCAGCCGATAATAACGACGATGTGAAAGCACAACTGACCGAGATGGAACGCAAAATCGACCGCTTGATCGAGGCCGAAGAAACCCGTCGTCTTTCCGAAGGAAATAAGAAGCAATTGAAATAGTGTTTTCGGCTTTGACAGCCGAATCCGCGTTTGCAATATAAGGGTCAGCGTTTTTTTTCTTTCAAATTTAGGTGACAAAGGGTAGGGTTATGTTGAAATTTATTGTCATTATTAATAGCCTTTGATACTTTTGCAAACAATTAGGGAGAGTAACATTGTCATCAGACAGAGCTTCCTAAAAAACTTGCAGCAGAAATACAAATGTCATGGATGTTAAACAGTCAAAAAGGATACAGACTTCGATTCTGAATGCTTCCGAGAAGAAAGCGCTGGTTTGGCTCGCTGAGCGTCAGCCGCGCTGGGTGACTTCCGACATGCTTACTTTAGTTGGGATGTTGGGGTCGGTTATCATTGCAGCAGGTTACATTTTGTCGAACATCAACATTAATTTTCTATGGCTGGCCTCTTTGGGGTTTGTTGTCAACTGGTATGGCGATTCTCTTGACGGCACTTTGGCCAGGGTGCGTAATCAGCAGCGTCCCATTTATGGATTTTATGTGGATCATACCGTTGATGCCATCAACGAACTGTTCATGTTCGTCGGTGCCGGCTTGTCGCCGTTGATGGATGTGAGGCTGGCTGTTGTCATTTTGGTGATCTACCTTATGCTGACGTTGAATGTCAGCGTGAATGCGCACTTGAAGAACGAGTTCAAGCTGACTTATGCCAAATTGGGTCCGACCGAGTTCCGTATTGTCGTCATTCTCGTCAATACGCTGCTTGTTTGCATCAGGCCTTTGGCGGAAATTGCAAATTCCCATACGATTTTCGGCCAAGAAGTCACACTGCATGTGCTCGACTATGTAGGTGCCGTTATTTTAGTATTTCTCATCTTTATCTATCTTGTAACCATAGTGCGTGATGCCCGTGAATATGCCAAGAAAGATCCGCTGCCGAAACCATGAACCACTTTTTGAAAAGCAAACTGTTCAGGTTCATGAAGTTCTCGTTATCCAGCCTTGTAGGGACAGGCGTGGATACCTTGGTGTTGTGGCTGTTTTCGCATTTTGCCTTCACAAGTTACGTCGGTCAATACATTGTTTCTCCGGTCATCTCTTTCGAGTGTGCCGTGTTTGCCAATTATTTGCTGTCGTATTTCATGGTATGGCGAGAGCGTGTTACCAACCTCTCTCGACGCTCGTTTTTGCGCCGTTATATCGCCTACAACGCATCGTGTACCGGCGTTTTCCTGCTGAAAATGGTCTTTTTGGTGCTCATACAGTTCTTGTTCGGGTGGGATGTGGTGTGGTGCAACCTGATAGCCCTTTGCTTCTCGGGAATTGCCAACTTTTTGCTGAACGACTTGTTGATTTTTAAAAAGAAAGTACAATAGTAATGCCACTCATCGAAATAAAGGATTTTGAACGCGTTTCGCCCGTCTTTGCCGGAAAACCCGGCAATGTCTTGGCGCGAAAACTGATGAAATGGCTGGCTATTGACAGGATAGGTGAGCTGTATGATCGTAACATTGCCTACCAAGGCCCTGCTTTTGTCGATCGCATCTTCGATGATATTGGTATTGACTATCAAGTGGCGGGTTGCGAAACATTGGAAATGCTCAAAGAAGGGCCGTTCATCACGGTCAGCAATCATCCCTACGGAGGCATTGACGGCATGATACTCATCGACTTGTTTGGCCATATTCGCACTGATTTCAAGGTGATGGTGAATACGTTTCTTTCCATGATTAAAACGTTGAATGCAAATTTTATCAATGTTGTTCCGAAGGGAGATGGAGAAAGTGTTGTGAATCCGGAGAGCGTAACCGGGGTGAAACGAACCCTATCGCATCTTCGCGACGGTCATCCGTTAGGGCTTTTCCCATCGGGAGCGGTGTCGGATTTGAATCTGTTCAATGCCCATATTCGTGACCGCAAGTGGCAGGAGCCGGTCCTGCGCTTGATACAAAAAGCAACTGTGCCTATTGTGCCAGTGCGTTTTTTCGATCGTAACTCGGCGTTTTTTTACAGTCTTGGCTTGATGAGCTGGAAAATCAGGGTGTTGCGTTTGCCTCGCGAAATCCTGAACAAAGCACGCAAGACCATACGTGTTGCCATAGGCTCGATCATTACCCCAGACCAACAGCAGGAGTATTGCAACATGAAAGACCTTGGTGATTTTTTGCGCAAGTCGGTTTATGACATGCCTTTGCCCGACAACTTTGTGTGGCGTAGCGGCATGGCGGAACGATGGCCTGAGTTTGCTGTTGAACCACAGTTGCAACGAATGAATATAATATGATGTATAATTATATCCAGAATAAAATATGACGAAACTGATCGTAAAAGAAGCGACCACAAAAAAAGAAATGAAGCAGTTTGTGCATTTTCCCAATGCGCTGTATGCCGGTAATAAGTACTATGTTCCTCAGATTGAGTCGATGGACATGGCTACTTTTGACCGCAATAAGAATCATGCTTTTGAGGTTTGCGACGGTAAGTTCTGGCTTGCATACGATGAGCAAGGAAAGGTGGTGGGGCGTGTGGCAGGCATCATCAACCGAAGCTACAATAAAAAGGTGGAGGAGAAAATATGCCGCTTCGGATGGATTGACTTCATTGATAACGAAGAGGTGTCGAAGGCTTTGTTAGATGTAGTGGAGCAGTATGCCAAGGCGGAAGGAATGGACACGGTTAGTGGTCCGACCGGCTTTCTGGAGTTCGATGTGGCCGGCATCCTTGTCGATGGATTTGACGAGATTCCTACGGCTTATGGGAAATACAACGCTCCTTACTATGAGGCGCATCTGATGCGTCATGGCTACGACAAAGAGATGGATTATGTGGAATATCGGATCGATTTGCCCGAACATCTGCCGCAACGTTTTACCAATGCCTCACGAATTGTCGCATTGAAAAACGGTTTGCATGAGGCGCCGTTGTATGCGCATGGCGACTTGTTGGATTATGCCGACGGCATTTTCCGTTGTATGAATTCCGCATATTCCGTGCTGCATGGGTATTCGGAGCTTACTGAAGGACAATGTGAAGACCTGAAAAGACAGTTTTTCAAAAACATCAACCTCGATTTTATATCGGTCATTCTCAATGAAACTAACGAGGTGGTGGCTTTCGGCATCTGTCTGCCGTCATTGTCCAAAGCATTGCAAAAAGCCAATGGCAAGTTGTTTCCGTTTGGTTTCCTGCATATCCTGCGGGCGTTGCGACACAACGACACCCTTGATACGCTACTCATAGCCGTGACCAATAAGTACAAAAATAAAGGTGTCAACGCGATGATTTTCGACAAAATGTGGCGCGGAATCAAAAAGCATGGCATCAAGTACGTTGAATCGACCCGCGAGTTAGAAGTGAATAACAGTGTTCAGAATTTGTGGAACAGCTTTGACCACCGTCTGCACAAACGCGCCCGTATTTACAAGAAACACTTGTAAGGTCGTTGTCATAAGGAAATGAAAATGCAGGTCGTCTTTAACTTGCAGAGTGGGAGTTGCGCCATAGAAGAAGGGGAGGATTTGCTTTATTTTGGGTAATTTTGCCGTCAATATTGAAAGAATATGGAAAATACAGATAAGAAATCGGCATTGGAGTTTTTCCATGCTCAGCCAAACAACTGGAATTGCGCCCAGTGCATTTTGAAAACCTATCAGTTGAGAAGTCGGCTCAACGATGAGGAAATAGAACGTGACTACCGCAGCAAAGGCGGAGGCAAAGCACCCGAAGGGTTATGCGGAGCCTTGTATGCCTCAAGAGTGCTTCTTGGGGAAGACAGCAAAGAAGCGGCTGAGCTGACCGAAGACTTCCGAAAAGAATTGGGAGCAGTGACCTGCCTCGGCCTGAAAAGAGACCTGCACGTGCCTTGCACCCGCACCGTGAGCACCGCCGATGCCCTGCTGAACAAACAGTTGGAAAAGAAGTAGAAGAAAGTTAAGCGAGATAATTTGCTTTCAAAATTGTATCTTTGATGTTCTGAAAACAACTGGTTGGTATAGTAATAGTTGTGACTTTGCGTTGTGATTTGCTTTCAAAATTGTATCTTTGATGTTCTGAAAACAACCCAGTTCTTATGTGCCGTTGCCACATTTCCGTTGTGATTTGCTTTCAAAATTGTATCTTTGATGTTCTGAAAACAACACGTAAGATCTACTTCGACTGCATCGACAAG
>JBGYXG010000065.1:0-11418 GCA_041842465.1 Candidatus Limimorpha sp. | reverse complement strand
TGACGACTGGTCGTATTCTTTTGACGAATACACCATCATGGTCAACGAGTACCGTGACATAAAAGACGACCTCAACCGCGACGAAAAGTCGGATTTTACGCGGTTCCGCGGCGAATACGTCGGTTTTGCCACCAAAGCCGGCGCTCATCAGGTGGCGAAAGGCGCGCAGAATTTGTATAAAAGCGTGTCGCCATTTTTTTGAAGGGCTAATCGAATCATTCAAAGACTCCACGCAAAAGAAAAAGCCAGGCAGATTTCCCAAATAGTCAAGAAAAAATCCTTTAATACATTTTGCAAAGCCGATATTTCCTATTTTTGCACTCCCATACAAGGCAATGAAACGCCATGAAAGGACCTTTTGAGACAAAGATACAGCATGTGTTATGGTCGTTTATCGACTTTTTCTACCCGCCTTTCCGCAGGTTGTTCAGCCTTGAGTTTTTCCGCTATGGCTTTACTGGAGCCATGAACGTCGTTCTGGGCTGGGTCGTCTATTACTTGATTTACCACTACATCCTGCATCAAGAGCCTGTCCATATCGGTTCCACGATGATCTCCTCACACACGGCAACGCTCACCTTGCAATGGCCCATCACGTTTCTGACCGGTTTCTGGCTGGCCCGCAACATCAGTTTCTCGGAGTCTCCCTTAAAAGGCAGGGTGCAAATCCGGCGCTACCTGTTGGTCAATCTTTTCAATATCGCATTGCTCTATGGCGGTCAAAAGCTGTTTGTCGAAGTACTCGGCATCTGGCCCACCGTCTCCTACATCATCTTGTCTTTCTTCTGTGCACTGGCAAGCTATTTCCTCAATAAGTACTTCTCATTCGAAAGCAATATCCATGGACACGCTAAGTCGGATCAAGAATAAGATTATTTCGGGAAAAACGCTGAATGCCATGCTTGAAAAATGGCGCAGTGAAGGCAAGTTGCTGATCTTCACCAATGGTTGTTTTGACATCGTGCACCGTGGTCATGTGGAATATTTGGCACAAGCTGCCGATTTGGGCGATGTGCTTTGCATTGGACTAAACACTGACGCTTCCGTAAAACGCCTGAAAGGAGAAAACCGTCCTATCAACGACGAAAACGCACGCGCACTGCTGCTGGCTGCCCTTGACTTTGTGGATGCCGTGGTGCTGTTCGACGACGACACGCCTTACGAGCTTATCAAACATGTGCAACCCGATGTGTTGGTAAAAGGCAAAGACTACAAACCCGAAGAGATTGCCGGATACGACATCGTTACCGCTAAAGGTGGTCGTGTCGTCACCATCGACCTCGTTCCAGGCTATTCCACAACAGATATTATCGGAAAAGCAAGGTCATAGTAACCTTTTCTCTTACAATCAATTACCTTATTGTAAATAAGTCAATTGCAATATTTTCCACACCGCAGCTTCAACCAATCTGGCTCCAGTCGAAAGTCTGGGCAAACAGTTCCTTATAGTGTTCGCGCAAAAGCCTGTTTTCAGGCTTGATAAGATAAGGATCCTCGTCCAAAAGATCAGAAGCAACGGCGCGGGTGTGCTGAATCAGTTCGCCATCCTTCTGAAGGTCGCCAATGAGCATGGCCACCTGCCCCGACTGCCGCGTGCCCCCCGTCTCGCCGGGACCGCGCAACTCGAGATCGACTTCCGCAATCTCGAAGCCGTCGTTGGTGCTGCACATGGTTCTCATGCGAATGCGGCCGTCGTCGGTCATCTTGTGGTCGGTGACAAGAACACAATACGACTGGTCAGCGCCACGTCCCACCCGCCCACGCAACTGATGCAGTTGTGACAACCCGAAACGATTGGCATTTTCGATGATCATCACACTGGCATTGGGAACATTGACACCGACTTCTATCACGGTGGTAGCCACCATGATCTGGGCGTCGCGATCGATGAAACGCTGCATTTCGAAATCCTTATCTTCGGGTTTCAACTGCCCATGACACACACAGATACGATACTGTGGCTCCGGAAAGTCGCGCAGCAAGGCTTCGTAACCTTCCTGTAAAGCAATCATATCGGTTTTCTCCGACTCTTTAATCAGCGGATAAACGACATATACCTGCCTTCCCAACTCAATTTGCTGCTTCATGAACAGCATAAGACGGTAGCGGTCATCACTGTACACATGAAAGGTCTTGACGGGCTTACGTCCCGGTGGCAGCTCATCGATTTTGGAGACATCCAACTCGCCATACTGTGTCATGGCAAGGGTACGCGGTATGGGAGTGGCCGTCATGACAAGGGTGTGCGGCGGTACTTCGGTCTTTTCCCAAAACTTGGAACGCTGCTCCACGCCAAAACGGTGCTGTTCATCGATGATCGCCAAACCCAAGTTATTAAAAACCACATCTTTTTCTATCAAGGCATGTGTCCCCACTAAAATCTGAAGACTACCCTCCTTCAAACCTTGGTGAATCGCACGTCGCTCGGCGGTTTTGGTCGAACCCGTCAGCAGCGCAAACCGCACCGGCATGTCCTTCAATTGCTCCTTGAGCGTGGCATAATGCTGTGTGGCGAGGATTTCCGTCGGTGCCATCATGCAGGCCTGAAAGCCATTGTCCAACGCCAGCAGCATCACCATAAGTGCCACGATGGTCTTTCCACTTCCCACATCGCCTTGTAGCAAACGGTTCATCTGATGTCCCGACCCCAAATCGCGGCGGATTTCCCGAATCACGCGCTTCTGGGCGTTGGTAAGCGGGAAAGGAAGGTAATCCTTGTAAAACGTGTTGAAATAGTCGCCCACCACGCCAAAAACATGTCCTTTGACTGTGTTTTCACGGCGTTTTTTGTTGCGCAGCAACTTCAATTGAAAAAAGAAATGCTCCTCAAACTTCAGCCGACGTGTAGCCTGTTGGATTTCGATATTGTTCGACGGAAGATGGATCTGATAATAGGCATAACGGCGCGGAATCAGATTCTCACGACTAATGATGGAAGGTGGCAGCACTTCGGGAATGACGTCAAACATCTGCTGTAAGATAAGCTTCTGCATTTTTGCGATCTGCCGAGTGCCCAAGCCGTTGTCTTTCATCTTTTCCGTTGTAAAATACACCCCTTGCAGTCCTTCACCGATCAGCGGGTCGTCAGGGTTATATTCTTCGATTTCCGGGTGAACGAAATTGAAACGGCGGTTGAACTCCGAAGCCTTTCCAAACAGCACGTAGCGCACGCCTGGCTTGAATTTCGTCTTCAGCCATTTCAAGCCCCTGAACCACACAATCTCTATGCTGCCCGTTTCATCGGTAAAACGCGCCGTGGCACGTGTGGCGCGAGGTGCTCCGATGGGCTTTAAATCGGATATGGTGCCGATTAGCTGGTAATAGACCACATCATCGCACACCTGCGACACCTTGTGAATCTGACTTTTGTCGATATACCGGAACGGGAACTGGTTGAGCATGTCCTGATAGGTATAGACATTCAGTTCCTTGTGCAGCAGTTCGGCACGCCGTGCGCCAACGCCTTTCAGGTATTCGATTTTCGTGTGCAGCAGATTGACTTCCATGATGCTTTCTTGCCGCAAAGATAACCATTTTACGATTTCAGATTACGAAAAAAGGGCGGCAAACGCCACCCTGTTTCTCCTGTTGACAAGCTGCCAACACCTTATTTTTTAAGGAAGGCCATGACATTGCCCTCTATGCGACGGGCAAGATCTTCGGAATCGGCGGCTTTGGCAAACGGCTGTCCGGTGACCTTCTCGTAAAGCTCGATGTAACGCTCAGAAACACTGTTGACGTATTCAGGAGTCATTTCAGGAACCTGTTGGCCTTCTTTTCCTTGGAAACCGTTGGCCATCAGCCATTCACGTACGAACTCTTTCGAAAGCTGTATCTGAGGCTCGCCCTTGGCAAAACGTGTTTCGTACTCGTCGGCAATGAAGTAACGCGACGAATCGGGCGTATGGATTTCGTCCATCAGATAGATTTGGTCGCCAATCTTGCCAAACTCGTATTTCGTATCGACAAGGATCAAGCCATGACGTGCAGCAATTTCAGTTCCACGCTGGAACAGCTTGCGGGTAATGGCTTCAATCTGCGCGTAGTCGCTTTCGCTGATCAGGTTCTGGGCAATGATTTCCTCACGCGAAATGTCTTCATCGTGTCCTTCGTCAGCCTTGGTAGTTGGCGTAATGATGGGTTCGGCAAAACGTTCATGCTCACGCATACCGTCGGGAATCCGAACGCCGCAAATCGTATGCTGGCCGCTCTTGTAGGTACGCCATGAACTGCCGGTAAGATAGCCCCTGATGATCATTTCAATCGGGAAAGGCTTGCAGAACTTGCCGACCGTGACCATGGGATCGGGAGTGGCGAGCTTCCAGTTCGGGACAATGTCTGCCGTGGCATCCAAAAACATGGATGCTATCTGGTTGAGCACCTGCCCTTTGTATGGGATTCCCTTGGGAAGAATGACATCGAAAGCCGAAATGCGGTCGGTGGCCACCATGACCAAGTATTCATTGTTGATAAAATAGACATCGCGGACTTTGCCATGATAAACTTTGGTTTGTCCGGGAAAATTAAAGTCGGTTCGTGTTAGTGCTTTCATCGTATATTATTGTATATATTATTAGTTATCACGTATTTATATCCTTACTCATCCCGTAAAACATCCCTCAAAGATAGTATTTGTTTCGTTAGGTTTTATTTTTTCCGACAGAAAAAAATGATGCAATAACATTCCCTTCCAAGGATGGACGGGACAGACTTTGTCAGATTTTCTTTTTCAGCATGATACGGAATGTGGTGCCTTGGTTGACAACGGAAGACTTTACAAAGATTTTCCCTTTATGATAGGCTTCGATGATACGTTTGGCAAGCGAAAGCCCAAGACCCCATCCGCGTTTCTTGCTAGTAAAGCCGGGATTGAACACCTGTTTCAGTTTCGACTTCGGGATACCCTTTCCCGTATCGCTCAAATCGATGACCACATAGTCGTCTTCATCGCTCAAATCGAGGCGGATGGAGCCATGGTCGCCCATAGCGTCCACTGCGTTTTTGGTAAGGTTTTCGAGCACCCATCGAAACAGCGAAGGGGTGAGCGGAACCATCAAACTGCCCTTGGGCAAATGGATTTCAAAGTTGATTTTCTTCGAGAATCGCTTCTGTAAATAATCCATCGTGTCGCCCACCAAGGCGATGATATCAGTAGGTTCCAGTGCGGGCACGGAACCGATTTTCGAAAAACGGTCGGCAACGATTTGCAGCCGTTCGATGTCTTTCTCCATCTCTGTCGTCCCCACAAAAGGCTCTTCCTGCATTTTCATCAGCTCCACCCAGCCCATGAGCGACGAAAGCGGCGTGCCGAGCTGATGCGCCGTTTCCTTGGCCATGCCCGCCCACACCTGGTTTTGCTCCGAACGCCGGGCATAGCTGAAAAGCAGATAGGCGATGAGCAGGAACAACGCCACAATAAATATCTGAATGATAGGATAATAGCGCATTTGATGTATCAAGTCGCTCGTGCGATAAAAGATATAGGCCTTGCCCATACCCATAAACTCGATTTCGAGCGGTTGGTTTTCATCGCGCATGATTTCAAGCTGACGCTCCACATAATCGCCGTTCTGCATGAGCACCGAATCGAGATTGCCATAACGAATGATGCGTGTCTGGTCTTCATTCATGATGATAACGGGAGCACCCACCGAATTGAAGGTGATGTCGTTCATGAAATTGTCGAACATCTCTTCAAGAACGGCCTTAAGCTCAATATAGATCAGCGACTCGTTGTAGTACAGCCATTGCACCTTGTCGAAGCCGAGATTGATACGAATGGGCGGAAACTTGGAATAGGCACGCTGCATCTCGGCATCGAATTTCTTCTTACCTTGCTGTGATTCCGGAAGATTGGTGGAATTGAGAATATTCTCCTGGTCATCGGTGAGCACGACGGGGATGCTGATATTGCTGTGGATGATTTCGAGATAGATGGCGGTATTTTCGTTATTCGAGATGTCGTTCACGCGGCGGTAAGCCATCGAAAGCAGCTTGACACGCTTCTTTTCCTGTTCGCTGACCTTGCCGAAAAAATCCTCGGTATATTTCATCATGAGGGCATGCTGTTCCATGGCCTCCGCCCACATCCTCACTTGGTTGGTCTCCTGCAACGCCACCGACTTTACCAGATTATGGGTGTACCATAGCGAAGCGGCTACTATCAGCAGCGCCACCACCGCCAAAATGATCTTCCATCGCTTTTTTCGCGTATATAAGTTCTGCATTACAATAGTCAACGTTTGTAGTGAAGAAATATTTTTGCGAAAATACAGGTTTTTTCAGAGAAACGTTCGTCCTCTTGAACGAATTTTGCACACAAAACCATTTTGCCCCCCACCAACGCCAATATGAATGACACTCCCCCATCTGCTTTGCGTGCATCATCCTCGCTGTCAGTCGGTATCATGTCTTTCCACCACACCTTGATGAGGAGGTTTTTCTATGAGGTTATTACTCATGATGAGGAGATTCCGGATCGAGTCCAGAATGACGGAGTGCTGGTTAGGAATTGACGTTATCCCAATGAGAAAATGGGTGATTATTTGGATCAGAAGAGGGTTTTGTAGTTCAAAAAGGCCAATAAAAAAACCCGCAACCTTTTCAGGTTGAGGGTATTATTCTGAGTATCAGCAGCAAAACTTACTTGCCCTTCATCATTGATCTGATTTCCTTGGCACTTACTGTATAGATACGACCTTTATCGTCGCAGAAACAGAACGTACCATTGGTGCGACAGCGCATAGCAAGGAGTCGCTTGAAAGATAGGTCGAGACCGGCCATGAGTTTCTTAGTCAGGTCAGAGACTTCGTTTTTCTTAGCTTTAACTTTTACTGTTGTCATAGTTTCGTATCAGTTTTAATTTGTCTTCGTTATAAATATTGATTTCGTTGATGCTTCCTTCCGCAATGATTTCTCTTGGGACAATAGAATTATCAACAATAATAAAATAATCTACTACAGGGAAATAGAGGTTGAATAGATTTTTGATGCCCAGCGCATATCTACGCCTGACAACGGATTCCGGCACATTGTGACCGCCGTTTTTCACTCGTTCGGCAATACGCCGCAAAGCAAGATCGGGGCTGTGCAGCCAAAAATAGAGCAGTTTGACATCGTATCCCAAATCCTGAGCATTCAGCACCAGGCTGTGATAGGATTTGGTGGCTAAGGTAGTTTCAATGGCAAAGTCGGCACCCCAGGAAATCAGCTTTTTGATACGCGTAATCATCAGGCGACCGGCGGCAATCTTCGCACCGTCGGGATTAAGTGGCGACAATCCACGTGCTATTTCGTCACAATTGACGAACTCGCGACAGTTCAATGTATCAGGTAACACTGTCAGCGATGCAGTTGTCTTGCCCGCTCCATTACAGCCTGATATGATATACAAGTTCGGCATAAATTTCTCTCGGTGACACCTTACCCATTTCAGGGGTATACACATCGCAAAAATACTACTTTTCGAGTAGTAAACAACAAAAATCCCACAATCAGACAGATTTTAACCTTTTAAAAAAACACCTTATTCCCTAATTATCAATATATTAAAATTTATCGGATGTCAAATATTTTCTCTCAAACGCCGTATTTTCTCATCGAAAATGATTTCACACTCTCTTTTGGAGCAATTTACAGTCAGAAATATTATCTAATTATATGTATATCAATATTTTATAAAATTAATCGGAAACACAATTCCATGCATAAAAGAATTCCTTTCCAGTTTTCTTCTGAAAAAAACTCCTGTGACCTGCGAAATGTGTATTTTTACAACCTGTATGAAATCAAAAGTTGTTCAATTGGTTTTTCCTTGTGTCCTAACCGTTCTGCTGACGGCCCTCTGTGCGTGCCGTGAACGGGAGGTTTTTCCAATCGAGCCCCACATTTCATACGCAGGGTTCCAATATATAATAGATGAGGACAGTACTTTCACAGGAGAAGGCATCTTGTTGTTAGCCTACACCGATGGCGACGGCGACCTTGGTCTTGACAATCGCGACAGTATATTTCCCTTTGGCCCAATGGATGCTCATTATTACAACCTGATCATCGACTACCAGAAATACCAACACGGCGATTTCGTCAGCACGCCACTGCTCAGCTGGAACGCCGTGACACAAAGCTACGACACCATCACATTCAATGCGCGTTTCAAGCGCCTGTTATTAGATACTGAAGAAAGCAAACCCATATCAGGCTCCATCGAATACAAGATGCTCATCCAAAATCCGCTCTCTCAAGGAGATACCATCCGTTTCGCCGTAAAAATCTTCGACCGCGCCCTCCACGAAAGCAACACCGTCATTACTGAGACCATCTACACAAATCCTAGCCTACAACCCCATTCATCCTCTCTTCAACCCATCATATTTCCCAATTCCGAAATCATTAATCCTCAAATAACCAGTCTATTAATCAACACCTCTACAAATCATCCCATCCATGAAACACTCCTTGCTCCTCACCCTTCTCCTATCGATACTACTCGTCCAAACCCAAGCACAAAATCCGGGCGATAACATCGACGTAACACATTACGACATCCATTTGAACCAACTCAATTTCGCCGAAAAAACCATTGAAGCCGAGACGGCCATCACGCTGACGGCGACTGCCCAGACATCGGTTATTCTACTTGAGCTGAAATCCCTGACTGTCAGTTCGGTAACGAGTGAAAACGCCACCATTGCCCAATTCGAACAGGAAGGCGACCTGCTGACGATAACCCTCTCATCGCCTTTGGCCAGCGGAACACAGGTACTGTTCAACATCAAGTATAGCGGCCACACTTTCAACGAAAACTGGGGCGGTTTCCATTGGAACGGCGAATATGCCTACAACTTAGGCGTTGGCTTCGACAGCCAGCCGCACAATTTAGGCAAAAGCTGGTTCCCATGCGTGGACAATTTTACCGACAAAGCCAGCTATGATGTGTTTGTCACCTTGGACAACAGCAAAAAAGCCATCTGCGGCGGCAATTTGGTTGAAACCGTTGATAACGGCGACAGCACCTCCACCTGGCACTGGAAGACGGAACAGGATATCGCCACCTACCACATCTCCGTTGCCGTTGGCGACTATCAGCTTTGGGAGGAAACCTATCAAAGTGCTTTTGGCAATAGCATTCCCATCGAAGTGTATGCCAAGCCTAACCAATATGCAAACGTAGAAAGTTCTTTTGTCAACATCAAAGGTATCATGGCGTTTTTCGAGTCCTGCTTCGGACCGTACCCTTTCAACCGCATTGGTTACGTCAGCACCTCGCAAGGCTGCATGGAGCATATCGACAACATCGCCTTAGCCACCAGCCTCATCAACGGCAGTACTTCTGGAGAAGAATTTGTAGCTCACGAACTCTCACACATGTGGTTCGGCAACAAAGTCACCTGCGCTACGGCTGCCGACATGTGGCTCAACGAAGGCTTTGCGCAGTTTTCAGGAAAGTTCTACCGCGACTCCATCTACGGCACGCCGGATTTTCAGGAAAACATGTCGAGCCTGATCGAAAGCATTGTCAATTGGAGCAAGAACTCCAACAACTGGATTGCCCTGAATGCCATCCCACTCGACATGACCTACGATGCCGATGCCGTTTATGATCGTGGAGCGGTCATCGTCAACACCTTGATGAACTACATGGGCAGAGAGCGTTTTTTAGAAGGGATGCGGCATTATCTTGAACAACACAGCTACGGAACCGCCTCATCAGAGTCCCTGCGCGATGCCTTGACCGCCTCGAGCGGCATCGACATGAACGGCTTCTTCGACACTTGGGTGTTCACAGCGGGACTGCCCCACTTCGGCATCGACCGTTACGAAATCATTCCCTCCAGAAATCAGCATCAGGTGCATATCTACACCAACTACAAGCATCTCGGCCCTTCCCATATCGGACAGAACAACATCTATGAGGTTGCCTTTATGGATGCTGACCGGAACATCCATACCGACACGGTGCACTGGGACGGAAAGCACGGTCATTCGGTAAAGACACTTGATTTTGCGCCCGTCGCCGTTTTTGGCGATTATTACAACAAGTTTGCCGATGCCCGTTTGGAGCGGAACTTCATCCTCTCGGAAACCGGAAAGAAAACGTTTGCCAATTTAGAGCTGCAAGTGGAAAGCATTGCACAAGACGAATTTTTCCGCATCGAATCACATCTTGTTGGTCCTGACGAAGATCCGGAACTGCCCTCCGTCACCCTCTCGAACAGCCACTATTGGACGATATGGCGCGAAGACCGCGATGGCACAGATGTGGAAGGCAGCTTCATCTACGCCAAAAATTTCGACTCCGATATCATACAAACGGAAAACGACTCCGCCATCTTGCTGTACCGCACCAACGCTTCCGAAGCCTGGCACACCATCCCTTGCTCCTATTATCATGGATCAAGCTGGAAGCTCGGTAAAATCATCGTTGACGACCTGCCTTCGGGCGACTACACCCTTGCCGCCATCGACTTAGAGACCTTTGGTTTCACCGAGCACACACAACCAAGCCTTTCATTGTCCCCCAACCCCACACGCCACCAAGTCACCGTGCGTTGGAACCAAGAAAAAGACGGCCATGTGCGCATCAGCGACATGCAAGGCAGATTGATGACCATCATTCCATTCGCCCATGCCAAAGAAACCGTCATTTCGACTTTGGAACTGCCCGAAGGAGTCTATGCCATCGAATGCCGTGAGCAAAATGGCCGAATAATCGGCACCGAAAAACTTATTATCCATCAATAACACAATAAATCTCAGAAAATGAAACGAATAACATTAATCGCCATCCTGCTTATCGGATCTCTTTCTACCTTCACTTCCTGTAAAGAGAAGACCCAATGGATGAAATTCATCGGTTATACCCGAAACGATATCGTCGGTACTTACGAAGCTACTTCCGATGATGCGTTCTATGAAAGCCTCCCTACTGAAGGCAATTACATCTTCAAGGATGCAAGCGCCACCATCGATCCCGATTCTACAACTACTTCCATCTTGTTTCATATTAATTTCCCCAAAACGTTCAGCAAGACTTTTGTAGGAAAAGCACCGCTTGATGCCAATGACTACATCATAAAATTGCACGCCGAAGGCGGATACAGTCTGACTTCTTATGTTTACCACAGCGACAAGGGCGGCATTCGCCTAAACGGATTCGTAAGAATAATGACCTCTCCGGGCGATACGTTGAATAACATCCGGAATTACCATTTCGACTTAACCAAACAATAAGGTTTCGTTCACGACCTGATTCGGAATACTCCGGCTCTAACCGTGATGACCCAATCGAGTAGGAGGAAAATGAAGCAGTTTTCCTCCTACTTCATTTTCCGTCCTCTCACACCACCGCACGTGCGGTTCCGCATACGGCGGTTCTTAACCCGGATGCAGTTTCACGTAATAATCCATAAGCCATGG
>JBGYXG010000064.1:0-17333 GCA_041842465.1 Candidatus Limimorpha sp. | reverse complement strand
TATAAGCGCCCCGTATGCGGTTACTGTCCGTCAGACCGGACGTTTGCCGCAGGCTTCTTTCAGATTTCACCTCACGGCGGACACCCCTGCCCTTGGCTGTGTGATTCCCCCTATTTGGGTCCACTCGGGACTTGCTACCGTTAGACAATGCTCATGCCGAGCTTACAACAAAAGCCGCAACCCTTTCGAGTTGCGGCTTTTTGGTTATCGTGTCGCAAGACACGCGAGGTCGGAAGCGATGAGGAATTATACCACCGCTTCGCGAATGCGGACAAGTTGTGTCAAAAGGGCTTCAACCTTATTAAGATGGAGCATGTTGGCTCCGTCGGATTTGGCATGGGCGGGATCGGGATGGGTTTCCATGAAGATGCCGTCAGCACCTGCGGCAATACCTGCTTTCGCAATCAGCCCGATGAGTTCGGGACGGCCGCCGGTGACACCAGCCTGTTGGTTGGGTTGTTGCAGCGAGTGGGTCACATCGAGAATGACGGGCACATCGAGGGCTTGCATGGTGGCGATGTTTCGGTAGTCCACCACAAGGTCCTGATAGCCAAACATCGATCCGCGCTCGGTGAGCATGACTTTATGATTGCCGGATTGTAGCACCTTTTCTACGGCAAAACGCATGGCTTCGCCTGAAACGAACTGACCTTTTTTGATGTTGACCGTTTTGCCTGTTTGAGCGGCGGCTACTAACAGGTCGGTTTGACGGCACAAAAACGCGGGAATTTGAAGGATGTCCACATATTCCGCTGCAAGTTGCGCTTCGAGTGCCGAGTGAATGTCGGTGACAACAGGGACACCAAAGGTCTCCCGGATCTTTTTCAATACACGAAGCGCTTTTTCATCGCCAATGCCGGTAAAGGAGTCTAAACGGGAGCGGTTGGCTTTGCGATAAGAGCCTTTGAAGATGTAAGGGATGGATAGCTTTTGAGCCATACCGGCCAAAGTTTCTGCAATGCGTAACGGAGAACTTTCGTCTTCGATGACACAGGGGCCAGCCAGCAGAAAGAAGCGGTCTTTTCGCATTCCGTTCAGAAATTCAAAAGGAGTAGCATTCATGGGATAAATGGTTTAATGGTGCAAAAATACGATTTCAATGTGCATTTTCAAGTGAATTTTGTCAAAACCATGAACTATCGCAACCACGCAGCTATTTTTCTGACGGCCTCAAATCCTTCCGGAATAGGAAACAGAGGGAAGGTGTGGAACATGCCATTATATAGCTGATAATCAATTTGTAATTCTTGTTTTTGCATGGTGTCGCGCAGCAGTTCGGCATCGGCGCGTAGCAATTCATCGGTGCCGACAAAAAGGATAGAACCCTCTAAGGCTTTCAGGTTGCCAAAAACGGGGCTGGCCCAAGGGTGGCATTCGGGAAGCTCACCGCGCCAAATGGCAGTGATGGTCATTAGGCGTTCCAATAGGATAAGCTGGTCAAGATTCTGGTATTCACGCATTTTCGCTTCTTGTGAATAGGAGAGGTCGAGGCATGGAGAGATGGTGATGAGGCGTTCCACATGCGGTGAATTATGATGCCAAAGTTCCTGGGTCAGGACGGTGGCAAGGCAGCCTCCAGCGGAATCACCGATTAAAACGACATTATCAGATTGTAGTTCGGTTTGTAAAAATTCAATCAAGGTTTCGAATGCTGTAGCGCATTGGTATTCAGGTGATTTTGGATAAATCGGCATGATGACACTCCGGTGTGACCGGATGGCGATGTCGTGCAAAAAACGCCAATGGAAGAACACGGGCTGGTAAATAAAGGCGCCGCCATGCAGAAAGACAACGGGCGCTTTGTCGGGGCTGCCGTCGGCTTTGAAAACGGGCATTTTGAATCCGTTGCTTGCCGTAAAAGTCGTTTCGTGAAAGAAATTCCTGAACTTGCGGGGAATTCGGATGGGTTTACGATTGTCGGCTTCGCATTGCCGGAGTTCATTGTGAATATCATCGATGGTGGCGTTTCGAAGACCGCTGAACATCATTTTCAGGTATCGTTCGGTGAATATGCTGCCGGGATCTGTAGGGTTGTTGGTCATGAGCAAATGGGCGATTTTAGTTTACATATAGGACTTGAGGCTGCGTGATAATGACTTGAGGCCATGACTACGTTTGAACAATAGGCATGTAAGCCATTCGGAATTAGCTCAACATGTTGTTTCCGGTCATCGGCATATTGCTTCCTTCGTCTTTGATATTCATGATAAACTGTTCGATGTTGTTGCTTGAAGGTCTTTGATAGATACGCAGGTCGAACATGTGCACGGCGGCAATGATGTGATCGAAGAGGTCGCTCTGAACGTTTTCATAAACTCCCCACTCCTTGTTGATGCTGAAAACGTAAACCTGAAGCGGAATGCCGCTGTCGGTAGGTTGGAGCTGCCGTACTAACATGGTGAGGTCATGGTTGATACGAGGGTCAGACTTGACGTATTCGTACAGATATGCACGAAAAATGCCCAAGTTGGTTTGTTGCCTTCCGTTTAAAGGCTGGCTGGTGTCAATGTCGTTTTCGCTGTTGTATTGGGCGATTTCTTTTTCGCGTTGTTCGATATACTCCGTCACAAGCTGATAACGTTTGTAGCGTTCCAGCATTTCGGGAGTGCAGAAGCGAACGGTATCCACGTCAATGCTGATAGAGCGCATAATGCGCCTTCCGTTAGAGTCGGACATGCCGCGCCAGTTTGTGAACGGACTGGTAATCAGAGTGTAGGTGGGTACAGTTGTAATGGTATTGTCCCAGTTTTGCACCTTGACGGTGGTCAGGTTGATTTCCTGCACGATGCCGTCGGCTTGTCCCACTACAATCCAGTCGCCGATACGAAGCATGTCGTTGAGAGACAATTGAATACTGCCCACAAAGCCAAGTATGGGATTCTGAAAGACCAACATCAGCACGGCAGAGAGCGTTCCCAATCCGATAATGATATTGCCGACACGTTTGCCCATGAGGAAAGCGATAATCAGCAGCAGGCATACGGCAAAGATGATGATTTTCAACACCTGAATAAGCCCGGTGATTGGTTTGCGGCGTGCCATTCCGAAGGTGCCGTATAAGTCGTTTGCCGTGTTTACCAAGGCCGTCAGCACCGATCCGTAAACGATGATTTCGTAGATTTTAGTGGCAGCGATAATCCCATTAATCCAAGAGGGGAAGTCGGGGATGGCGGCTTCGGTGTATTTCTTGAGCAGGATGGCGGGAATCAACAGAAACAAGCGGCGCACCACTTTGGTCTTTGAAAAAATCTCATTGTATCTGTCGGGTATTCTGCGGTGTATAATCTTGATAATCAAGTTGTATATGACTCGGCACAAAAAGTACAACAGGATGCCGATCGCGAGAATGATAATCAGGGCGAGAAATTCGGAAAAGACCGTGTTCGAGAAATATCCGAAGTGATAGGTCTGTCCGAGTTCCTTGAGTTTGAAAATGAGTGTTTCTATCATGAATGGTAGTGTAATATGTTGTTTTTGTTGCAAATGATTCTGTGTAAGCGGTGCGGCTATATCTTTTTTATTTTTACATAGCCTTTTTTCAACAGCAGTTCCAGTACTTTGTCGCGAAAATCGCCTTGCAGGATGATGGTGTTGTCTTTCACGCTGCCACCAACGCCGCAAGCGGTTTTAAGCGTTTTGCCCAACGTAGCGAGGTCGAAGGGGGAACCTTCAAACCCGGTCACTAACGTCACTTGTTTTCCGCCGCGTTGCTTACGATCAAGCTGTATTCTAAGTTGCTGTTTCGCAGGCTCTAATGTCGAAATCGGGATTTCTTCTTCAAAAACGAAATCAGGATTTGTGGAATAGACAATGCCGTCTGGGTTGCTTTTGATTTTCATCAGTGATAATATTGAGACTTAATGGGTTTACTTTAATATCAAGGTCTTTTTCCATGTTTACCGGTTCCCCGTCGATGTTGACGACAGCGTTGCATTCACGGATGATTTTCAGTTCCGAAGCCTGTAAGGTCACCACTTTGGGAGCCTTGTCGATGCGCTTGTTGATCATCATTCCGCCAACGATAGGAAGCTCAAACAAGTTGGGTTTCATGAGAATGCAGACGTCAACTTTGCCGTCCTGAAGGTCGGCGTGAGGAGCAATGGGGATATTGTAGCCTTGTTCGTTAGAATTTGCAACGGCGATAAAGAACGCACGGGTTTGTAAGGAGGTTTCGGGAGTGATGATTTCGTAATCTTGTTCCTTGTAATACAAATAGTTGCGAATAATGTATTTCAAGTAAGTGTCGAAACCGCGTCGTGGATCTTTGCCATAGTCATCCGCCACTTGTGCGTCAAATCCGGTACCGGCAATACTGATGCATGGCAATCCGTTTACGGTTATCGTATCGATTTTCTCCCGATGATTCCTGTTGATGATGTCGATGGCCTTTTCGGGTCGTATCGGCAATCCCAAATGGTGCGACAACCCGTTTCCTGAGCCAAAAGGGAGGATGCCCAAAGCGACATCGGTACCTATCAAAGGTGAGCCTACCTCATTGATGGTGCCATCTCCTCCTATGGCTACCACAATATGGCAGCCTTGAGCCACAGCCTCTTGGGAAAGTTGTTTTGCATGACCTGCAAATTCCGAAAACATGATTTCGTAATCGAACAAATCCATGTCGAGGTGCTTCGAAATCGTTTGCGGAAGCAGGGACTTTTTCTTTGTTCCCGAGATGGGGTTAATAATGAATCGTATCTTCTGTCTTGCCATTTAAATAGTCATTATCAACTGTTAATATATTGTGAATCATTCTGTTGTTGTATTCCTGAATATGTTCTGAAAGCAGGTTGTGCAGATCAGGACATTGGATATGGTCGATAAGGTTGTTATGAAGCAGACTGTCGGTGTCGATACGATATACGCCTATGGTTTTTGTTCCATCCGACTGGATGAGGTATTTCCCGTCGCTGTAGTGATAGCTATGGTTGAAATAGCTGATGGTAAAGGGTTTTGACAATGAATCAAAAACATTTCTTCCAAAAGAAAAAACAGTGTCGGTGATACACAACGCAGATAGAATGGAGACATTCAGGTCGGTTTGTTGGGCAAGTTCTGAGGTTTTTTCAGGCGCGATGCTTTTAGGTTGGAAAAAAGCAATGGGTATTTTATACATGCCCCAGATGTTGTTGTATTTCGGATGATGATGTTCGGTGTTGGAATGGTTGGAGGTAATGACAAACAGGGTGTTGTCGTACCATTCTTTTGTAGATGCTTCGGCAAAAAAACGGCGTAGGGCGCAATCGGTGTAATAAATCGATTTTTCAATATTTGACCAAGAGTAACCGTCGGGAGGTAACTCAAAATGTTCGGGAAGTCGGGCGCGACGGTGGGTTGAGGTGGTGAAAACTACCGATGCGAAAGGCGTTTGCGTTGTGTCGAAGATGCGAATTGCATATTGCAGGAAAGGAACATCGATATTGCCTTTTCTGATATCTTGATCCGTGTGGCTGTAGTATTCCGAGCGGCCAAAGTAGCGGTCGAAACCGGCACGCTTGGCAAAAGAGGCTACATCGATGGTGTTGTTGTAACCGCTATGGAAAAATGAGGTTTGATAGCCGTGTTTTTTGAGTTGGGTCCCCAATCCGTCAATGTCGTTTGATCGAAAAGAGGAGGTCAGGAAATAGGCATCCATGAGGGAGGGAATCCCTGATAGCAGCGCGGGTAAAGACTCTACCGAGCGTTGTCCGTTTGCCATGCCGTCGAAAGTGAGCGACTTGCCAAGTAATGAATCAAGGAAAGGGGTCAGCCGGTGC
This sequence comes from Candidatus Limimorpha sp., assembly GCA_041842465.1. Lineage (GTDB taxonomy): Bacteria > Bacteroidota > Bacteroidia > Bacteroidales > F082 > Limimorpha. The sequence continues at coordinate 11,577 of JBGYXG010000064.1, read as the reverse complement.
CGGATGTAGGGGTTGTAGTAGCCGCTCATTTCCTGACCGTAGCTGTCGAGAATGATCAGCACCACGTTGTCTGCAATACTGTCGTCGGGCAATAAATAACGGTTGGCGGTATCAAGGTGATGGATGGGAGAGAATGATGGATGGTCGGTAAAATGGTATTCATTCAGGGTTGGAGCGGCAGATCCTTTGATGACGGCAAAAGGCGTATTCAGGATGATGGGAACGTTTTGCGGTGTCGTGTAGCGCAATGCGGTTGATACATTAACGGGCCGAGGCTGCATTCCGCCTCGACACGCGATAATGGTAAGAATAGTAAAAATCAGCAGGCTGGCAATCTGTCCCAAATACCATTGCGAAGTGAGCCGATTGTCGTTATGGCGCAGCTTTGTCCAGCGGGCAACGACAATCAGCACGATGACGAAAAGCAGGCCGATGAGTAACATGTACCAGTAATCGGTGAAGATTTGGATGGCAAGACCACCGGAGTTGGCGTTGCTGTTGCCAAAAAACTGGAAAAGCTCTGTGCTTATGCTCTTTCCAATGAATCGAAAATAAAGGATGTCGATAACATTCAGCATAAAGGCCATGCTGTTTGCGACAATATAAATGATGTCGATGGTCTTTTGTAAGGCGTTATTGTTCTCGTTGTGAACGGGGAAGCAATAATACAGGATGAGGGGAATGTTGAGATAGGCGAGAACGACGAGATCGAAACGCAACCCAACGAAATACAGCTTCAAGGCTTCGGGAAGTTCAACGCCTTGGAACAACGGCATGTTGAACACGTACATCATCCAGCGGCTCACACTAAGCAATACGATAGCCGTCAGCAATCTGAACGTCAGCAGCATGTATGGCGAAGTCAGCCATTGCCTTTTCTTCTTTTTAGTATAATAATTGCTCATGACCCACGGACGGATTAAGCTACAAAAATATAAAAATCATTCGATATGGCGGTTTTCTGTGATTTTTACGAAAACCGATGGGCAAGGTGTGGAAATTCAAGGGAGTTATTGAATCGGTTTGGATTGTTTTTGTAAGATGTTAGGGAAGATTGTCGGATTTTGATCACTTATCAAAATAAATCCGGTCAAAATATTTTGTAATTTTGTGACTTTATCAAAAAATGACCATTGAGTATGAAAATAGCAAGAAGAAAAAGCCTGTGTGTATTGATGTTTTTGCTGGCCGCAGCGGGGATTAACGCACAAGAATCTTTTCCCCAATACGGCAAGCCCCTTGATATCCCCATGCAGCTCTCTGCCACCTTTGCCGAGATGCGTGCGGGTCATCCGCATTCCGGAATCGACATCAAAACCGATGGCGCGGAAGGTAAGCCCGTATATGCGGTTGCCGATGGCTATGTGAGCCGTATTGCCGTGTCGCCTTTTGGCTATGGCAATGCTTTGTATGTCACCCATAATGATGGCTACACGTCTGTTTATGGCCATTTGCAGCGCTTCAACCCTGGCATTGCGAAATATGTGAGAAACTATCAGTATGCGCACAAAACCTTTGCAGCGCAGATTTTCCCGACACGCACAAATTTTCCGGTTAAAAAGGGTGATGTTATTGCCTATTCCGGCAATTCCGGAGGGTCGGGGGGACCGCATCTTCATTTCGAAGTTCGCCACACGGCAAGCGAAAAGCCGGTCAACCCCATGTATTTTGGCTATTCCTTTCCCGATTCCAAGAAACCTGTCATCACCGGTGTCTCCATCTATCCAGTTGAGAAAGCGACAATAGAAAAGTCGCCCGATCCCGTGTATTTCCATGTTGCCGGTCAGGATGGGCGATACAGCCTAAAGGATAAGCCAGTCGTGCACGTTTATGGCAAAATCGCCTTCGGTATATGTTCCTACGATCAGGTGGGCGCTTCTGCCAATAAAAACGGTCCATACACATACGAGTTGTTCTTGGATAACGCATTGCGTTTCAAGGTGGAGTGCGACAGCTTTGCTTTCAGCGAAAACCGTTATGTGAACAGCCTTATTGACTATCAGCATTACATGGAAAAAGGCAGTCGCTACATTCGCACGGAAGTGGATCCCAATAACAGACTGAGCATGATAGCCCTAAAGGATGGCACTATCATCGTGAATCAGGGTGATACTGTCGATGTTTCCCTGCGTGTAACCGACTATTCGGGGAACCTGTCGCGTGTCGATTTCAAGGTGGTGGGATATGCACCGGTCTTTGTAGAGCCTAAGGTGCATTTCAGAAGTGAGTATTTCGTTAAGGCGGACGGAACGCAAAATAGTGAAATCAATATTGAAGACTTTTCGGTGGTGTTGCCCAAGGGAACACTGTTTCGTGACGAATGGATTCCAACGGGAATAACAGATGCTAAGGATTGTTGTTCACGCATTTATCGTTTTGGAAACGACAACTTGGCGGTGTTCAAGGCGTTCAAGGTGCGTATCCGACCTCAGGAAAAATGGGTCAAGGATACGCGCATGTTCATTGCCTGTATGGATGATAAAAACAAGGTGTCAAGCATTGGCGGAAAAATGGTTGACGGATATCTGGAGACCGAAACGCGTTCGTTGGGGCGTTATGCCATCAAGATCGACTCGGTTGCTCCGGTGGTGTCGCCACGCAATTTCAAGGACAAGCAGGCCGTTTCGGTGCTTAAGTCGCTGCGATTCAAAATCAGTGACGATATGAGCGGCATCGATACCTATAACATCTATCTGAACGATGAATGGGTGCTTGGACAGTATGATGCCAAGAACGCATTGCTGTACTATGACTTCGATTCGCATATTAAAAAAGGCAACAACCGTGTGAAGGTTGTTGTGAAAGACGGTGTAGGCAACACAAAGACTTATAAGGCCACCGTGAGTTATTAAGGATGGTATCGCCTTGGTGAGGAACTTTTTATTCTATTCCGAGCCTTGTCTTTCAGCGGAATTTCCTGATGATGAGGTGATTCTATGTGGATGTTACCGATGATTCGGGAATTTTGAATTGATTCTTGAACAGGTCAAGAAAGACGTTGTCCGGAATGACTGTTTTTTTGATGAAGCGGTTCTGTTCAGCAATCCGAAATCAACAATTAAACAGATCAACAATTCAACGTCTAATCCCTTCTCTCACAAAGGCGCCTTATCTATGCTGATATGCCCCTAAGTCGGGAATGCCGCCTCTGCTGACACCGTCGAGGTCGAAGGGCAATTCCATGCCAAAGATAGGATTGCCGACACCGATGGCGGGAGATGAGATGCCGTCGATGTGGTAGTCAAACGCATCGTAATCGACAAATAGCGGATCACGGTTGAAGATGCAGTTGTTAAAGCCATAGGGCGCATCTTGATAGCGTCGGGTTTTGATAAGGCAATGGTCAAAGACGTAGGTGGTGTCGGAACCATGGAAATCGGTGGAAAATTCATTGTCGAGGTTGCCGTGAACAATGCTGTTGTCTAACTCGAAACGCAGCGGAAAGTCATAGTAGCCACTGGTGTCTTTTGCGTAGTTGTTGAGGAAAACCGATGCTTCAGGGCGTTTTGCCGCATTGCCGTATTTCCAATTATTGTTGGCGATGGTGGTATGAACGAAGCGGTAGTCGCCGCCATAATGGATGGAAACACCGCCATTGCCACAGTTTGCCACGACAAGGTTTTTGGCTTCAATGGCATAAAGTCTTGAAAAGATTCCGAATCCCGAATGATTTTCAATAATGGTGTTCTCGATGCGCAGGGCGCTGCGTGTCGGATGCACAAAAGATTCGGTATGAAAGCCCATGAATCCGTTGCGGATGATGGCGTGCTTGACGATGTTGTCGGCACCTTCGCGGCCATCCATGAGCCAAATACGGTCCCACTGACCGGGTTTGTCTTTATAATAGGGTTCGAGGCGGTCGCCTTCGATGATGACCGGATTTTCCTGCGTGCCGTCGATGATCAGTTGTCCGTCGCTCCAAGTCCAAATGCCGCCCTTGTTGTGAATGTAGATGTGCGTTCCCGCTTCGATGCGTAGTGTGCCGTATGAGTTGACCAAGGCGTAGCCATAGATGACGTAGGGACGTTCGTTGGTCCAAACGGTAGTCTCCAAACTGTCGGCAACGATCTTGAATTTTGGAAATGAACCGATTTTACGGTCGGCGACGATATAATTCGCATTTTGCCCGTAGGCCACCAAGCGAACCATTTGGCGGTTGCCGTTGGTGATAAACTCCAGCGAATCTTCAACAAGAAAAGGGGTGTTGAGGTCGTTGGGGTTGATGGTGACGCGCAAAAAGCTGAACAGACTGTCGTTGCCTGGGATTTTCTTGTCGTAGAACTCGGTTCCGGCCTCACCGTCGAAGTTAAGACGGAAAGGAGAACGGTTGCCTCCAGCAAGTCGTATCGAACTGATTTTCAACATATCGTTATGCTGATTGTAAACCATCAGTCGGTGAGTGGTCGAACCCAATGAGGTGAATACGGTGTCGAATAATATGGTGTCGTTGGAGAAACTGAGTTGTAATTTGGGGTCGTTGTTGGGTATATGGTCCTTGTGACAGGACGAAAAAATCGCCATGACAATCAGAAGGGAAAATGCAACAATATGATTTTTCTTGATATCCATGTGTCGTATAAATAATTAAGGTGGCAAAATTACGAAACTTCTTGTAATACGGATTTGTCCACCGAATATTGTGTTTGATGGCATGGAAAAGGAGATGATGGAATCTGTTGGAAATGCAAAACGCCATGCGAGGAACTCCTTGACCAATAAAAATGTTATTTTTGCCATTCCAATTGAAAACAAATGAAACGTATCACGACCTTATTGGCAACATTACTGATTGTATTTTGCTTTACGAATAATGTGGCGGCACAGCTATTGCCGGATGTTCCAAGCATGAAAGGACGTTGGGTGGCAGGGGGCAATTTTAGCGCAGGCCTGTATGGCAACCAGCTTAACGTTGGCATTTCACCGCAAATAGGTTATAGGGTATTTGACCGTTTAGAGGTCGGTACAAGATTGATTTATGAGCTGGACTACCTGTTTGACCGGCAAAATGGAAACCTTGCCTTTCATTATTTCGGTGGTGCTGCTTATACAAGCCTAAGGGTTTACAAGGGTCTATTCCTTCATGCTGAGGATGAACTGTTGTATGGCATGAGCGTTTACAACCATACTGTTTCAAATGGAAAATGGTTCAACAGTATCTTTGCGGGAGGCGGTTACAGACAGTATTTTTCCAATCGCGGCTACGCTTATTTTTTAGTGTTGTATAATTTGAGCTACGACTTGCATGGAAGCCTTGAAACGCCTTATTTTCAGCCGATAGTCTTCAGAGTAGGTTATTGTTTCGGATTCTGAACTGTCTTTTCTTCCGGTAATTCCGATTGAAATGTTTCCATGAACTGTGTCCATTCCATCGTCATGAAAGCGTTTTCGACAAAATAATGCAGCATAGGCTCGAAACTCTTAACGTCTTGATAGCCCGAAACAACTTGGATGATTTTGTTCTGTTCGTTCATGATGACATACGAAGGGTACGACATTTTTCCTTTCAGTAAAGCCATGGCAAGCTGATGCGAGCCTTTGCGCCCATTGGGTTGGGTGGTACCGACAAATTCATGGCCGGCAAATTGAACGGTGTCGTTGCGTTCGGCATCGAACTTGACGGCATAATAGTTTTCGTTCATGTAACGGGCAATGACGGCATTGCTGAAAGTGGTTTGATCCATGCGCTTGCACCATCCGCACCAGTCGGTATAGACGTCAATAAAAATTTTTTTCGGCTGTTCGCGGTTGGCTTCGATAGCTTCGTCAAAGGTCATCCAGTTGATTTTTGTTTCTTGCGCCGTGGTACTTAACCCGATGATAGCCAGCATGATGGTAAGGAGGAACGGTTTCATGACTTCGGATTTGTAGATGTGAGGATTGGCTGATTAGTAGATTAGTAGAAGTGATGATGATAATGCTAAGGATTGGGCGGATGACTCACTAACAGGGATTAATACCTGTGGTTTTTCAGTTTGTCCATCTCGCGTTTGGAGTCTTTTTCTTTGAGGGTTTCTCGTTTGTCGTAATAGTGTTTTCCGCGAGCCAATGCAATATCTAACTTGGCAAGACCTTTGTCGTTGATGTATAGGACTACCGGGACAATGGTGAATCCTTTTTCCCGGACTTTGTTTTTCCATTTCCTCAGCTCACGGGCGTTAAGCAACAGTTTGCGGTCGCGCTTAGGCTCATGGTTGTTATAGGTGCCTTGGGCGTATTCTGCAATGTGCATGCCGATGACAAACAATTCATCCTCTTTGAATGTGCAATAGGAGTCGGCAAGGCTGGCTTTACCACCGCGTATGGATTTGATTTCCGTTCCGGTAAGCACTATGCCGGCGGTGAGTGTCTCGAGGAGATAATACTCAAACGAGGCACGTTTGTTCTTTATCGTGATACCGTTGCCGGTGTTTTTCTTGTTTTCCATTGCGCCGCAAAGATAGTTTTTTTTCGTAAGAGAAAGATTATGGTTTTGCGTTACAATTTTTTGATGTGGGCTTTCAAGTGTTGCAATCCCGATTGGATGATCGTTTCTTCTTACACAATGGACATCCCTCTTGATTGCAACAGGTGCAGTCCAGTCTGCCGCTTTCGGTTGCTGACTTATGGCTGCATTCTTCGCAAGAGCATCCGCCGCTTTTCGTCTTACGGATGAAAGTGCGAATCATATAGCCGATAGCTACTGCAACGACGATTGCGACGATAATGTATTGCCAGATCATACCGTTTCCATTTGATTATCACATTGTTGTCAAAACATTCCCATGCCGACCTGATACACGATAAAGCAGATCAGCCAGGCGATTCCCGTGTTGTAAAACAGGGAGAAAGCGGCCCATTTGTGTCCGGCTTCACGGCCAATGGCGGCGACGGCGGCAATGCAGGGGAAGTATAACAAGATGAAAAGCATGTAGTTATAAGCTACAAAAGGCGTAAATACGGGCTGTCCGGTTAGTGTTCCGGTAGTCCACCGTTGTTCTTTAATTTTTTCCACCAACATGGTGTTGTTTTCGTCTTCTTCAGCCTGATAGAGCACCCCCATGGTGGAGACCACAATTTCTTTCGCACCCATGCCTGTAAGCAGGCTAACGCCCATCTTCCAGTCGAATCCCAAAGGTCGCACGGCCGGAGCGATCAGGTGTCCCAACCTTCCAATATAGGAGTTTTCGCTTTGTATGGCAGCCTTTTCCAAGCTGAGCCGGTGCATTTCGGCATTCTTTGCACTTGCTTCCAAGGTATTGTCGGTTTCGATGACTTCAATCTGCTGTGCAATCCGGTCGATTTGGTTTGAATGGCGTGGAAAATAGCCCAGCAACCAGATGATTACGGATGCTGCCAGAATAATGGTTCCCATCTTTTTCAAATACTGTGCGCTCTTTTCCCACATGTGAATCAGGGTGTTGCGCATGGTGGGGATGCGGTATGGAGGCAGCTCCATGACAAAGTGTTCCGAATTGTTTTTGAACACGGTGTTTTTCATGAGTACGGCGGTCAAAATGGCTACCACAATGCCGATGAGATAGATGCTGAGCATGACCAACCCTTGGTTTTTCTCGAAAAAGGCGCCTACCAACAGCAGATAAACCGGAAGTCGTGCCGAGCATGACATAAAAGGGATGCCGATGATGGTCAGAATGCGGTCTTTACGGTTTTCAAGGGTGCGTGTGGCCATGATGGCGGGAACGCTACAGCCGAAGCCGATGAGGAAGGGGATGAACGATTTGCCGTGCAGCCCGATTTTGTGCATCAGCTTGTCCATGATGAAAGCCGCACGCGCCATATAGCCGGTATCTTCGAGAATGGAGATGAACAGGAACAGTATGAGGATATTGGGCAGAAACACAATGACACCTCCCACACCGGCGATGATGCCGTCAACGATAAGGTCTTTCAAAATGCCGTCGGGCATGGTGCTGCCGATAACGCCGCCTAACCATGCCACGCCTTGTTCTATCCACGCCTGCAATGGGGCGCCGAGGGTGAAGGTGGCCTGAAACATGATCCAAAGGAACAGAATCAGGACGGGGAAGCCAAGCCAACGGTTGGTGAGAAGGTCGTCGATGGCATAAGGCTTGTTGGCCTTGCTGCGGTCGCGATTATGTTCGTAGGTCTCTTTCAGTGCACCGCGAATAAAGGCATAGCGTGCATTGACGATAATCATGGTGGCTTCTTCGCCATAACGCTTTTCCAATGTTTCGTGACAAATCTTGCTCATGCGGAGAATCTCGGCGCCATTAGGCAGCTTGGCCACTTCTTCGCTTGTCACTTTGTTTTCCTCTATCAGGTTGATGGCGATGGAACGCGCCGGATAATCGTTGATAATGTCCTTATTGACCGTGATAAGGGCTTTCACCTTGTCGATTTGTTCTTCGATGTCAAGACCGTAGTTGATATGAATGTGCCGTGTCAGCCGGTCTTCATTTTCGTAAACGTCGATGATGGTTTGCAGCACCTTGTCTATGCCGATGCCTTTGGAAGCCGTGGTGGGTACAATGGGGAAGCCCAGCATTTCGCTCAGGCTCCGGTAGTCGAACTTATCGCCCTTGGCCGTCAGCTCGTCGTACATGTTGAGCGCCATGACCACGCGCACGTTCATATCGATGAGCTGTGTCGTGAGGTACAGATTGCGTTCAAGGTTGGAGGCATCGACAATGTTGAGCACGATGTCGGGGTTTTGCTTGGTGATGTATTCACGCACATACAGCTCTTCGGGCGTGTATTCGGTGATGGAGTAGGTGCCGGGGAGATCAACCAGGTTGATGGTGTATCCGCTTTGGTGAAACACGCCGATTTTCATATCTACCGTTACTCCGCTATAGTTGCCCACTTTTTCGTGCAATCCCGTCGCATGGTTGAAAAGCGATGTTTTGCCGCAATTCGGATTGCCAACCAGCGCTACCGTGATTTCCTTGCTTTTTTCCTTATAAACCCTACGTGCCTGTTCATCGGAAATAACGCCGTTGTAGTGAAATGTATCGTCGATGGGGTGACCTATCGGTAGGACTTGTATTTTCTCGGCTTCGCTACGTCGCAAAGAAACATGTCCGGTCATAATTTGGTATTCGATAGGGTCGAGCAGAGGCGCGTTTTTGAGCACCGACACCATTTCGCCTTTCACAAAGCCCATCTCCATCAATCGGTGGCGCAACCCTCCGTGACCGTTAATCTTGACGATGATGCACTTTGAGCCTGTGGGCACGGCGTCCAATGTCTGTAGTTTTGTATGTCCTGTTTCCATATAGGATGTGTTCTTTGTTGTAAAAGATGGAATTGGGCCGCTCTCTTTGCAAAAGAATCGCCGTCAATATTCCATATGAGCTTTCGCGTGCAAAATTAACACAACTTATGCTATTATTCAATCATCATTAATGGGGATTTTTGTATTTCTTTTCACCTATTGCGGTGAGTTTTGAACAAGTCGGTGGCAGATGTGCATCATCGCGTGTTCATTTTCAATGGATACGAAGGAAGAATGTTCCGTATATGTCTGTGGGATAATGTGAAACTACGCTGAGAATCAAGTAAAATACCTATTGACGGAGGCGTGTTAATACTGTATTTTTGCATTTTGGAAGAATGTTAGAGGTGAAAAGGTCATTTAAGAGTAGTTTTATCCTTGGAGTCGCCCTGTTTGCCGTCTGTTTTGTTAAAATTGCAAGCGCGCAGGAGAAGGCGGATTTGTACAATGGTAAATCAAAAATCGCACAGCCATGTTTGCATTTGCCGGATTTGTGCATCGTGGGGTTTTTGCAAGAAGAACGAGTGTTATTGCTGGCCAACGGGATTGCCTATGAGATTTCTGCTCCAGACGTTTTCGAGGGCGACGCTTTGGTGATAGATAAGGATGATTACATGTATTACTTCAGCCACAACGTTGACTATTCCTGGGACATGGGGTGTTGGGACATGTCATCGCCCGATAAATTATTGGTTGTAGTGCATAATTCTACTTCAACCGAGCACTATCAGTATTTTTATACTTATGATTTGGAAACCAAAACCTTTATATATATAGAATATCTGTTGCCTCGAATTGGAATTCAACATTTTACGGATAAGAAGTATTCTGATTCCGTTATGGCAGAGTTCGAAAAAGTAGCTAATAATGCATCTTGTCAAAACTATGTTGGCTACGATATTTCTTGTGTTGAAGCCGCCATGCGTGTTTCGCTTTCCGAAATGGCACTTGTTAATGGCGTGGTGGCTTCTGTTGACGAATACAACTTTACTAAGGTTAGGTCTTTGTATGGGGATGGAGAAACCTTTCAAATGGATGCGGATAAACCCGTGAAAACTAATGACATCAGGAAAGCCTACGACAAAGCCAAGCAGTTGGTGAAACAACAACGCAAAACGCCAGGATTGTGCCGGAAAATTGAAATCGGGGATGGAAAAAACATTCCCGATATCGGATTGCAGACCTGGAATTACGTTTACTACTGCAATTTGGAGGATAAGTATCCTTTGTTTGTTACATTGAAATACAATATCGGAGAACGTAATTTTAATGAAGAATATCTTTACAACAAAGGTAAGCTGATTTATTATTTTGGTTGTTTGCCCGATATGGAGGATAATATGCTTGAGTTGTGCTGCTACTTTTCAGAAGGTAAGATTGTGAAGACATTGGTGCGAAAGCGCACTGCCGGACAAAAGCCTTGTGTTATTTACGACGGCAACTCGGTGCCATTAGGTTATTTAAGCGAATATATCGATGCAATGGAGCGAAATGCGAATACCATCGACATGTATTTGCATTGGAAATGATTGAAAATCATATTTTTATTGATTATTTGTTCTGTCATCATAATGAATATTAGCTTTGTAAAACCAGATTATACATATAGAAATGAAACATTATTTACCACTCTCACTCGCCATATTGTTGGTCATGTTGTTGTCGTGCCATCATCAGAACAAACAGAATGACAATAACGTTACAACACCTTCTGAACCGGTATCGAAGCATAACTGTACGGCGTGCATGAACAATAAAATTAATTGGGAAGCGGATGACGTAGTAGCGGTGGCTTTCATGGGCTATTACGATGACATTGAATCATTGAAAGCATCAAGAATGTACTCAAAAATGGTTTGTAAGCATCTTGTCAAAGATGTTCCTATTGTGGGTTTGAAAGGCGAAGAGTATTACTTGGTGATTCCTCGTGATTCGAGTGCGGTTGTCACTGTCAATGCGTACACAAAAGACATGTTCCTCAAGGCTGAAAATCCATCATCGGGAGAGTTGCTTTATCAAGGTTCGGGACACCCGTTCTTTTTGAGGTGTAATTTCCGCGACGCCATGCCGAATACCAACATGACGATCAAGGACAGTCATGGCAATGTGTTCAATTATAGCGTTCAAGCCGATTTGCTCAAAGGTGATTTGATTCCTATAGGAACGGTTTTGAAAGGTGTAGGAGCAGTGAAAGATATCACGGAGAAGAACCAATGAGTTCGGAAGGCTCTGTTGGAATAATTCTTTTAAGTCGCTGAGCAATTTGAGTTTACATATTGGACCTGTGACTGTTGTTTGTGACCATGACCACGACGGCTTTTAAAAAGGCAGTCAAATTTGTT
>JBGYXG010000063.1:0-6454 GCA_041842465.1 Candidatus Limimorpha sp. | reverse complement strand
TTCGCGGTAGAAGACAGGGGAGGCGAGGTACAGGGCTTCTTGGATAGCGGGGTTCTTGCAGACTTCCTTCAGCGCGTTTTCGTCCAAGTCCGCTTTGGAAGCCAACCGCCTGATGTCCTCCATCGGGAAGAACGGAGTGCGAAGAATAATTTTATGCAAATGATTGTATATCATATACTTGTAAACCATCTGTAACTTGTTGAGTGGCTGATAATCCCCCCTTCGGTTCGATAAAACCGACTGCTTGTTGTCATAAAAAGAGAAAAAGAACTCTTATTCTGTTGGCGCAGAATTGTCTTCTGCGCCTTGGCGAGCTTTGCGTTCCAGTTCCATTTTGCCGAATCGGAATGTCACACCGGCGCTAATATACCGGGAATTGAATTTTGATGAATAGGACGATTGATAAAATGGATTAGTTGAAGTGCTTCCAAAAGAATTCCAGTTGAAAATATCCGTTCCATTGAGGAACACCGTCATTTTACGATTGAAGAAATCAGCCTTTAATCCGCAATTGACCGAATATCGAGCATGTCTTTCGGCAAACAATGTCTGGGTAGGCGAACTATAGTTGGCCGAACAATGTACCTCTAATTTGTTCCAAAGCTTAGTCCATAAGTTGATTCGGAAACTATACGAGAGCATGTCGCTCTCCTTTATTTCATCAGTTTTGTCATACTGCGTTTCCAAGTGCGATTGGTAAAGATTGGCATAAAAGCGCAGGTTGAACATTGCAGATGGACGGTATGTGACATTCAATTCAGACCCCGCATGATAAGCCTTGCCCACATTCACAGGTCGCGAGAACACCACGAAACGTCCGTATAAGTCGTCGTATGCAGCTTCGCTGATAGTATTGATTTCATTGGATTTGCCTCTGTAATAAGCGGAGAGGCCGACATATCCGAATTTCATCCAATATTTCGTCCATCCAGCCTCAAAAGCATTGGTGAAGATGGAGACAAGCTCCTTGTTTCCTTGACTGAAATCATCCTCATCATACTTTATGAAAAGACTCTTCTGTTCAGCTGTCGGGTCGCTGACACGGCGCGTATAACTCGCCTTGAAATTGTGCATTGTTTGGGTGCTGTACGAAAGATGCAGCGAGGGCATCACATGATAAAAGGTGTGGGTGGTGTCATAATCGGCCTTGTCTGGATAGGCTATGGCTGTGTGGTATTGCTTGAATCGCACACCCGGCTTTACCGTAAAACCACCAAGTTTCCGTTCCATTGTCAAATATGCTTCATTGTCAAACATACCCGTATTGTAGTGATAAGAACGAATGGAATCCCTTGCATATACAGTGCTGACGGTCATTGTGTCGCAAACAAAATCTGTCAGTCCTTTCTGATAGGTCGATGACAAGCCTATCGAAAGGGTTCCTGTTTTGGAATAGGGCAGGTTATAATTGGCTTCGCCATAATAGGTGGCATTTCGGGTTGTTGAATGGTCCGTTTTGTTTCTCTCGTAGGCGAAGGGGGAAGCATACCTCCTTGTGCTGCTCAGTTCGTAAGTGTTTTGGTTTCCATTTGCCGCCACCGAAAACGTCAGGAAATGGCCTTCGCCTTTAAACAAGTGCTTGTAGTAGGCACCGGAATACAGAAAGGCGTATTTTGATGTCGATGCATAATCCGTAGTGTAATCATAAACACCAGTTTGGGAGACATGCTCTTCGCGATATGTTCTGCCTTTCAGCGATTGTGGAGCTACTTTCGAGGGCCAGTATCCACCCCAAACCTGTAGAGAATTGGCACTGTCAATATTGTATTCGACGCTTACGGCCATGCCGCCGCCAAGCGACCGATTGTAGAAGTCGGTTGTATCAATTGCACGGCTCGACATGGTGTTTTCACTGGAAAACAGATTCTGCGCGGTAACCGTACTGCCAAAATTGTGTGCGTATGAGCCATTCGCGTATAGGTTTATTGTGAACTTCTCGTTTGCCCAGACGTATGACGCCCACGGCAGTAAAAACGGGCGAGTCGAGCCATTGACACCAAAACTGAAGAAGTTGTTTTTCTGAATTCTGGCGGTAGTAACGATGTTGATGATGCCATCGGCTTGCGAACCATAGCGCGCTGAGGGATTGGTGATGACTTCTACATGGTCGATGCTATTGGCCGGCAGTTGCTGTAGATAGGTCTTCAGGTTCTCTGCATTCAGATGCGAAGGCTTGTCGTTTATCCATACCTCGACATTTGAAGCGCCTCTCAGGGTGATGTTTCCCTCCACGTCCACCTCCACTCCCGGGGCGTTCTGCAAGGCATCGCTGGCGGTTCCGGTTTGGATGCTGGGGTCTTCCGACACATTGTACAGCGTTTTCTCGCCTTCCACCATGAAAAGCGGCTTCTTGGCAAACACCTGTACCTCTTCCAGGCTGATTTCGCCTTGCTTCATCCGTATCTCACCCAAATCAATGTTGCCTTTCACCTCAATGCTTTGCTTGTAGGTCTGATATCCCATGGCCACGGCTTTGATTTCAAAACCGCCTTGTGGAATGTTTTTCATTTCGAACCAGCCCTGTTCGTTTGAAACCGTACCATTGATTAGGACGGTATCGGCCAAACGCACCAAGGCAATGCTGGTGTACGGCAATGGCTTTCCGTTGCCATCATCCTTGATGGTGCCGGAAATGGTGTTTTGGGCCGACATCATTCCCGACAGCAAACCGAGTAACAATAGTGTTGATAATGTTTTCCTCATATTTCTTAAATTTTTAACGATTCCTAACTCAATAACAGGCATCGGTCCCACGTGGGTTCCATTTCATACGTATAACTGGTAAGCGCAAGCCCGATGCCTGCAATGCCTTCGAGAAGACCGTATTCGTTCCGGAAGCCGCGCTCGGCTCCCTGCCAGGTCTTGTAGCCCGCCAGGCCGTCTTCGAATTTAGCCATTTTCAGGGTCTCGGCAAACCAATAATCCGCTGCATTTTTAAACTCAGGTATCCTTGTGTCCCACCACATACGATAGAATATTTGTCCGATACCAGCCGTGCCATGACACAAACAAGCGTCCATGACAAGATTTTTCTGCAAATCCCTACGCTTGGTGGCGGCATAAACAAGTACTTCCAGCGCTTTGTCCATCCAGTCTTTACGGTTCATGATTCGGCCTACTTGGTAAAGGGTAATGCCTATTCCCAAATCTCCATAACACCAAGCAAGACGACTTCCATACATTGGCGAAGTGCTTTCTATGGCCCAATTTGGGAAGAACGAGCCGTGTTTGTCCTTGTCTATCTCCTGGGCGAGGATATAATTCACCATGCCTTCAATCAGTTGTTCCAACTGCCCGGTTCTCAATGCCTCTATCGTGTAAATCCTTGCGAGAACAGAAACAACGGCCGACATTCCATGCGAGAGCGAGATGTTGTAAATGGTCTCTTTGGTCTTGAAATCTTTTGCGGCCAATTTTATACTATTTCCTTCGGTTTCAACAATTTTTGCAAGTGCATTCACATACCCCCGCAGCACATCGTTGGCTTTCGGATTGTCCTTGCTGCGGCAGTAGAAGTAATACGCAATTCCGGTTGCACCATGCAGAAAGTCGGTATCATTTTCCTCCATAAGCAATTTGAGAACTGTGGCAAGATACAGGTCGAAATCCTCCAACAGCACATTGGTGTCGTTCTCAAAATATCCCTCGTCGTTCATGAACTGATAGAACCAGCCGATGCCGGCAAGACCATTACAATAGGAATAATGCTGAATATTTGAAATTTCATGTGCAATATTGTCGTATATTACACAAAGCTGCTCCAAAATACTTTGATACCTATTACTGGATAAAACACTGTAAAATAGAGCCTTCCCTGTTTTTCCAGCCAACAAGCTGACTTCTTTTTGTCCAAAAGAACAATCTGTTGAAAAACTATCTAAAATTTGTGCAATTCGTTCTTGAAACGGTGTCTTCATTTTTTCTTTTTTTAATCTTTTCCCTCATTGCTTTCTTGGGCAATCATAATCGCCTTTTCCAATATGAGGTCTTTGTCTTCAAGGATGCTTTTTAGGGTCGGCTCAACATAATGATCGATTTTGACGCCTATTCGCTGTGTTGTGCGAAAATCAGGGTAAATCATGCCTAAAGAAGTATAGATGACTTCCACATTACCAGGGAATTTGTAAAGATTAATATTCCCGACGGCTCCTGAGGTGCTTCTCCCTACCACTGATGTGTTCGGATTAGCCTGTAAAAGCATTGTCAGATACTCAGAATAACTGCCTGTGTTTTCGTCAACGAGGACGATTATTTTGCCATCAAAACATTTTTTTGTACCTACACGCCGCGACGCTTCGCAATACCTCACCATTCCTGGAAACCGTGTGTCGGCGTAGGATGACAGGGCAAACATTGAACCAAAGGGAACAAAATTATCAGCAATGTCAATTGACAACGACTGTTCCGGATAATTGCGCAAATCAAGGATAATCACAGAGGCCTCTTTGATGGGGCTGTAGTTCTTTTTAAATTCCTTGTGGCTCAAAGGACCGAGATCAAGATAGGCAATGTCCTTGTCAATCCATCGGTAAAGCGTTTTGGATGCCTTCTTCTCCTCTTGTTTCAATTTCCGCCGATAAAGCGTTTCATATTCCAGGTTGTGCGATTGTAAGTATAAAGTGTCTTTATCCCTTAAGATGGTAAAACGGGTGTTCTTGTCCCTTCTCGACAAAAGGGCGTTGCATACAAAACCTTGATTTGACCATTCGTTTCCGCCGCAAACATATTGCTGAAGACTGTCGTAATAGGGAAGAACCGCTTTCCCATCTATTGCCAAAACAATGTCACCTTGAACAAAGGGGGCTTCATAGTGCTCTTCGTCTCTAATGCTGCTAATCATAAAGGTATCGTTAATTCTCATCATCCTGAACATCGGGCGATATTCTCCGAATAGATGCTGGTCGATGGTCACTGGATACGAAGCGTGAGTGTCTTTCAATTGGTTGACAAGTCTATAGATGGCTTTTCTGTATTCCGTTTCATCGTCGGCTGCAACAAATCCGGGAATGGCTTCGTATAGCGACAAGTCCCAACTTTGTTCCATAAAGTTTTTGTTAGGATAGAAGTAGTTG
This sequence comes from Candidatus Limimorpha sp., assembly GCA_041842465.1. Lineage (GTDB taxonomy): Bacteria > Bacteroidota > Bacteroidia > Bacteroidales > F082 > Limimorpha. Next base: position 1,382 of record JBGYXG010000063.1, on the reverse strand, counting down.
ATGAAATTCCAAAAGTCGAAAAGCCCCCACAACCTGACATTAGGATTCTGAATATCAGAATAATCCAAAGTGTTCAATCGTTGTACTATGCCTATATGGTTGGTGCTAACCCATTTGTTGGCCCAGCCTTTGTGATGGGAGAAAATGTCCTGCAAGGATCGGCTGTTTTCTTCATTCAGGCATATCGTGTCGGTCATCCAGCCATTGGAAATCAGTGTGTAGTCATCAATGTCAGGTAAAGGATTGTTGCCATGCAAGGAATCGGTTTGTATGGAGAAAATCATTTCTTTCAGCAGAAGGTTATATTCCATTTGGTCTAATTCGGGATTAGCCATCAGATCGTCCAAAAACAGGAACAATGCTTTGTCAATATCAATCTTTGTATTGTGTTTGTTTTCAGCATAATACTTCAAAAATCCCCATGTCTTGCATAGGAAAAACAATCGGCTTTGTTCATCATATTGTGATGGAAACCATTCGGGCAATTTCTTTCCATCCTTATAAATAGAATCCTGTAATAGGTTTATGGTGCTTCCGAAGCGTTGGCCTAACTCTGTATGCTTAATACAGAGATGTGTTAAATACGAACCGAGACCGATAATAACAATGGCCGTAAAAATAAAAACTCCAAATAAGCCAGGTTTGATAAATCTTTTCACTTTTTTCGGCTATTATGTCAAAAAGAAGTTCCATTAAAAAACAATGGAGGGTGTGTCATAACTATGAAATTCGCCATTATTTAATCTGTAACTAACCGATTTTCACACATATATTATCTTTAAAAGTAACTTTTGACACATCCTCCATTCAAAGCATGATGATTATATCCCATGACACCAATTTGCCTCTTTACTCAGGCAATTATCCTCATCATCGTGTCCAATGGTAGGAATATCACAATTCCCTTTGGTGAGTTTTGTAATAAAACCGATAACACCTGGAATTAATGTACCGATGGTATTACAATCTGCCCCAATTGTAGCGGACTCTCCTCCATGAATATCTTTCATGTTTGAGAGGTTTGCAACAATTTGTTTGTTGAGTTTCAGTTTTTTATTTGCATTCATAGGTTTAAAGATTTAATTGTTAATGATTTCATGATTTACCAGCAGATGCAAGCGGATTCCAATTTTGTAAGGCATCCATCGGTAAGCTTGACCACAGTGTCATTTACGGTGCAATCATGCGTTGGGGCGTAGCCGCCTACCAAGGCATTCAGGTTTGAAACCACCTGCTTGTTCAGTTGCAGTTTCTTATTCAATTTCTTCATCTTCTTTCAGATTTAAGATTTCTTATTCAGTTTATTCCTTTTCAGCACTTCATAATAATAATGTACTGTTGTGGCGCACCATACTGGTGTCCTTTGACGGGCCTGTCCCTCC
>JBGYXG010000062.1:0-3755 GCA_041842465.1 Candidatus Limimorpha sp. | reverse complement strand
GTAAATGGAATCATGGTACAAACGCCATCGATTTCCTTTTACCCATTTGTTGCTCTATTTTTCGGAGATTAGGAAACAAGATTATCAACTTTTTCCCTAATATTGCATTTTCTAACTTTTTGGTTATTGAAATGACAAATAATCACCTTAATGCTGATCTTGATATGGAAAAAGAAAAATTCGATTTGCCCGAAAATGCACATCGCGAGTTGATGCCGGGCGAGATTTACGAGCCGATTCTGTCGCGCAGCAAGCGCTACAAGGAAGTCACCGTTTGGTCGGTATGCGTCGGACTATTGATGACGATTCTCTTCTCTGCTGCTGCGGCTTACCTCGGCCTCAAAGTGGGACAGGTTTTTGAAGCCGCCATCCCCATCGCTATCATCGCCATTGGCTTGTCGGGCATCGCCCAGAAAAACGACGCTTTGTCGCAAAACGTCATCATCCAGTCCATTGGCGGCTGCTCGGGCGGTGTTGTGGCCGGAGCCATCTTCACGCTTCCCGCCCTCTACATTCTGCAAGGCAAGGGATATGCCATTGAAATCAACTTTTGGCAAGTGTTCATCAGTTCACTGTTAGGCGGCATCCTCGGCATCTTGTTCCTGATTCCTTTCCGGAAGTATTTTGTCAAGGAACAACATGGCAAGTTTCCGTTCCCCGAAGCAACGGCAACCACACAGGTTTTGGTCAGCGGACAAAAGAAAGGCAAAGACTCGCTGTTGTTGGTTATCAGCGGCTTGATCGGCGGTTTGTACGACTTTATCATCGCCACCTTCGGATGGTGGTCCGAAACGGTGACATCGCGCATCGTTACCTTGGGCAGCGCAATGGTTGACAAAACCAAACTCATATTTAAGGTGAATGTCGGGGCTGCCGTACTCGGATTGGGCTACATCATCGGCCTGAAATATGCCTTCATCATCTGCTGCGGTTCCATGTTGGTATGGTTCATCATCATACCCGGCATGAACCTGATTTGGGGCGACCAGATCGTCGATCTGATGAACACCGGCATTGCCACAGCCATCGGCGACATGTCGCCCGAGATGATTTTCAAAAGCTATGCCCGTCACATCGGTATTGGCGGCATTGCCATGGCGGGTGTCATCAGCATCATCAAGTCGTGGCGGGTCATCAAATCATCGGTGGGACTTGCCGCCAATGAGTTCCGAGGCAAAAAAAATGCAGACCTGCAAACCGACAGAACCGACACCGACCTATCGATGAAAGCCATAGTGATCGGCATCATTGCCGTATTGGTCACCACTTTCCTGTTTTTCTGGTTCGGAGTGGTGCACAACGTCAGTCATGCACTGATTGGCATATTGGTCGTTGCGGTGATTTCATTCTTGTTTACCACCGTGGCTGCCAATGCTATTGCCATTGTAGGCTCGAATCCTGTCAGCGGCATGACGTTGATGACCTTGATTCTGGCATCGTTAGTGATGGTGGCTGCCGGATTGAGCGGTGCGCAAGGCATGACCGCTGCACTGATCATCGGCGGCGTTGTTTGCACGGCATTAGCCGTTGCCGGGGCTTTTATTACCGACCTGAAAGTGGGTTACTGGATAGGCACAACGCCTAAAAAACAGGAAATATGGAAGTTTGTCGGCGTTGCCGTGGCTGCCGCCACCGTGGCAGGGGTTATCATGGTGCTGAACAAAGCCTACGGTTTTGTGGGCGACGATGCGCTGGTAGCTCCGCAAGCCAACGCCATGTCGGCCGTTATCGAGCCGATGATGTCGGGGGGTAACGCACCGTGGCTGCTATATGCTATTGGCGCCGCACTTGCATTAATCCTCACAATCGTAAAAATCCCCGCCCTACCTTTCGCCTTAGGCATGTTCATTCCCATCGACCTTAACATTCCGCTGCTCATTGGCGGAGCTGTAGCATGGTTTGTAAACACACGCAGCGCCGACAAAAAACTGAATGCGGCACGCAACAACCGCGGCACCCTCATCGCTTCAGGATTCATTGCCGGAGGCGCCCTGATGGGCGTTGTCAGCGCCATCTTGAAGTTCGGCAACGTCGATCTCGTGGCAAAGACGGCAGACAGAAGCGCGTTTTCAGAAACACCTCTCGCCGGCTTCATCGCATTGCTGATGTACATCGCATTGATTGTCTATATGATTTGGGACAGCAAACGGGCGAAAGCTGAATAATGACTTTTTAACACAATATAAATCATTGTTTTACAGAGCAAAGTCCATCTCCTATTACGAGGCTGCCCGATTCAACAGGTAGCCTCGCTTATCTCCATACAAACAGACATTTCTTTTGAAGCCTTTCGTCAAATTCCACTCTTGGAAAATCGGAAAATAGTTTGTTACTTTGCAGTCTCAATTGAATTTAGCTGTTTATTTTATAATCACTTAATTGTAAATATGTTATGACGAATGTTTTCCATTCAATCGCTCACGTATTAAGCACAAGGAAGTTTTGGGTCGAGTTGCTCATCATGACCTTGGGCATGGTAGTTGCCGCCATGGCCGTTTATTACTTCTTGGTTCCGAGCAAACTAATCATCGGCACCATCTCCGGTCTCTCCATTGTGTTGGCCGAAGTTTCACAATCGCTATTTGGCGCAGCCATTCCGGTATCCATCTTTATTACCGTAATCAATGCCATTCTGCTTGTGCTGGCCTATTTTCTTATCGGTAAGGAATTTGGCATCAAAACCGTTTACACGGCCATGATTCTGGGTCCCATTATCGGCTTGTTCGAGAAGTACTTACCCTACGACAAACTCATCGACATTTTTTATTCCCATTCCGATTCGGTATTGGCGGGGAATCCCATGCCCACCTCGCTTATGGGCAATACGTGGTTCGACTTGTGCTGTTTCGTCTTTCTGCTGAGCGCCTCGCAAGCCGTTCTGTTCAAGATCAATGCCTCAACAGGAGGTCTTGACATTCTGGCCAAGATTGTCAACAAGTACTTGCACTTCGACATCGGCATGTCGGTGACAATCGCAGGCGCCATCATTTGCTGCACGGCTTTCGCCATCAACGACTTCAACATGGTTGTCATCGGACTTATCGGCACCTGGATCAACGGTCTGGTCATCGACTATTTCACTGCTGGACTCAATATGCGCAAGCGTGTGTGCATTGTTTCGAAGGACTACGAAAAGATGCGCGAGTTCATCATCAGCGATTTGCAGCGTGGCTGCACCTTATATGATGTCATCGGCGGCTACACCAAGGAAAGATCCATCGAGTTGGAAAGCCTGCTGACCAAGGAAGAGTTTTCGCGTCTGATGAACTTCATCAACACAAACAACATCAACGCTTTCATTACCGCAGGCAACGTCAGCGAAGTTTACGGACTCTGGAGTTCGCACAGCCGAAAGAAAATCAACCAGCAGTACGACCAACGCTGATTTGCGGAAACACATCTAATAAAAAAAAGGCTGTCTCAAAAGTTTTTGAGCAGCCTTTTTTCTTTTTCTAGCAATCAACTTGACAGTGTTTTTCCCGTTCAAATACTTGTACATGTACCGTATTATTTGCACCTTTGAACCTGTAAATCAAACGGATAAGAAGAATGTCAAAGATGGTTTTCAAGGCGTATAACCAAGGGCGGACCTGCCTTCTCCCACAGAGTCTGGATGAGAAACTCCCCGCCAATTCACCGGCCCGGCTGTTGAATCAAACAGTTGGCAACCTGGACATTACGAAAGTCATCGACACGTACAAAGGCGGCGGAACGTCATCTTGCCATCCGCGTATGATGCTGAAAATTGTACCGTT
>JBGYXG010000061.1:0-37950 GCA_041842465.1 Candidatus Limimorpha sp. | reverse complement strand
TGTATCACGTTTTTAATTTTGCAATGTCCTTGCCTTAAAAATACAATATGTCAATGAACTCTTGATATTTTGTCCGCTTTAGCGAGCGAAATCTCTTAAGAGATTCATGTCAACGATGTGTTGACACCTTGCTTTCTTTAGCGAGCGAAATTCCTTAAGGAATTTATCTTATTTGTCAACGATGTGCTGAAACACTAAACAGTCCTTAGACTGTAAACGATGTTGTGATATGTAACACCTAAGTAATGTGCTAATGATGAGCAAAATGAAGTCGATAACCTTGTTTTTTTTGATGGTCATGGCCGCCATGCCTGTTTACCCTTGCACCACGGCCGTCATTTCCGGCAAGGCCACACCGGATGGCCGTCCTGTCCTTTGGAAACTCAGGGACACCGATTACCTTGAAAACTACATGAAACGCTACGATGCCACCTCAGAAGCCTACGCTTTCATCGGTTTGGTCAACTCCATCGATACCTTGGGCTTGGAGGTCTGGGGCGGGCACAATGAAAAGGGTTTCGCCATCATGAACAGCGCCTCTTTCAACCTGAATTTGGGCGATACGGCGAAAATCGACAACCGGGAAGGCCGTTTCATGCGTAAAGCCTTGGAAAGATGCGTCTCTTTGAAGGATTTTGAAGCCCTATTGGACAGTGAGCCGAAGCCCATGGGATTGGCTGCCCATTTCGGCGTGATCGACGCTTCGGGAGGAGCGGCGTTTTATGAGGTGAACAACCGCACTTGGACCAAATACGATGCCAACGATCCGGAAGTGGCTCCCGACGGCTATGTGCTGCGTACCAATTTCTCCCAAACCGGTAAACCGAATATCGGTTACGGTTTTGTGCGCTTGCAAGCGGCAGAACGGCTTTTTGAGCAGGCCTACGGGGAGAAACGCCTCGATCATGAGAACATCATCCAGAATTTCGCCCGTTCCCTTTACAATCCTGTTACACAGAACGATTACAAAGCGATCTATGAAAACGAACCCGCTTCTGAAAAGTTCATCCATTCCGACAACCTGATCACCAGCTACGGTTCGGCTTCCAATATCGTCATCCATGGCGTGAGACCCGATGAAGATGCGAATTTCACCACCACTTGGATTTTGGTGGGCTATCCCAACACCTGTATGGCCATCCCCCTTTGGGTGGGCAACGGCAAAATTGGACTGCCCTGTTGTGTGCAGTATGACGAGACATTGAAAAACAGTTCTTTGAATGCTTATAGCATGAAGCTCTTCAAGGAATGCTATCCCTTGACCCATCCCGATGGCTACCATTACCTGAGAATCTCCAAGTTGGTCAATAAGGAAGGAACGGGCTATATGCAAATCCTGTTGCCGATTGAAAAGCAACTGATGAAAGACACCCGTGACAAGCTGAGCAAATGGTACAAACATCAGCCTTCCGATAAGGAAATATCGGACTTTTATTCCCATATCGACAGCCTTGTGGAAGTCACTTACACCCAACGCATAGCAGTGAAGAAATAAAATCGCACCAACTGGGTGTTTTTCGTGTTTTCGACCGTAAAGTTCCAAAATTTTGGAATTTTATAGTCATTTTCTGTAGTTGCCACTCCTTCAATATTCTACCTTAACAGATCTCCACTTCATGTTCTTTGCCGTCATCGATGAGTGTGATGCTTGTTCCTTGCGGGATGGCATTGCCTTGTTTTTCATACTTGATGACGTAAGTACTGCTGCCATAGCGGTAACGTATGGTAAAGTGGTTCCAGTCGGAAGGCACTTGTGGCTTTATGTGCAGGGTGTTTCCTTCTTTACGGAAGCCAAGGATGTTTTCAATACCTGTTTTGTAGGCCCACGATGCTGAGCCGGTGTACCATGTCCAGCCGCCACGTCCCGGATGCTGGCGGTTGCTGTAGATGTCGGCGGCGATACAGTAAGGTTCGACTTTGTATTTGAGTACGTCGGCGAGGGTTTGAGTGCGGTGAATGGGGTTGATGAGGGAGTAGAGGAAATAAGCCAAGTCAGTGCGTCCCTCTTTGAGCTGTGCCATGATATACCACATGGCGCCATGGGTATATTGCCCGCCATTTTCACGAATGCCTTCCGGATATTGCATGATATAGCCGGGGTTGTCAGCAGAATGACGGAATGCAGGGGTGAGGAGCTGGATGATTTCATGCTCGCGGTTGACCAATCGCGCGTCAGTTTCTTCAAAAATCGACTGTTTCTGTTCTTTTGTCGCCACATCGGTGAGGATGCTCCAAGCCTGGGATATGAGGTCGATTTGGCATTCGGTGTTGTTGTGCGATCCCATGGGATTGCCGTTGTCGAAGTAAGCGCGGAGGAACCACGCGCCGTCCCATGCATTGTCTTGAAGGGCTTTGACAAGGCGGCTGCGGAATTGTGATAGCTCCTCACAATAGCAGAGGTCTGCATCGGGCATCAATTGGGTGATGTGTTCCATTTTTGGCAGCAGGTCGCAGAGGAAGAACGCCACCCACACGCTTTCGCCTTTGCCATCCACACCCACACGGCTCATGCCGTCGTTCCAGTCGCCACATCCCATCAGAGGTAACCCATGGATGCCGATACGACTCATGGAATGGTTAATGGCATGACGAAGGTGCTCAAAGAGCGAGGCATATTTGAAATCTGGATCGTGGTCGCCGGATGGGGTGTCGGGAGACCAGTTCGTCGGCACGGCGTAGGTGACGCATCGTTCTGCTTCGCCTTGTGCAAGTTGCTCGGACTGGCAGAAAGGAACCTGTTCGGTAAGGATGTCGAGATCACCGGTGACGGTGATGTACTGGTGGGCGACATAAACAAGCCATAGGTAGTCATCGCTGAATGTCGTTCTGGCTCCAAGTCTCATGCTTTCGTGCCACCAATGCAGCACGTCGCCTTCGGAGAACTGGTGTGCGGCGTGGTCGAGAATCTGACGACGGGCATAGGCGGGGTCGCTGTATAAACAGCTCATCACATCTTGCAGCTGGTCGCGGAAGCCAGTGGCGCCGCCAACCTGATAGAAACCGGCACGGGCGAAGAGACGGGAGGCATACACCTGATACAGATACCATCGGTTCAGCATGTAGTTGAACGAACGGTCGGGGGTATCGACTTGAATGGTGCTGAGTTTGTCGTCCCAGAACCGCACCGCAGCATGGTATTCCTCGTCGATGATCGACTTGGAAAAGCGTCTTGTCTCTCGTGTTTCCGTCTCAATAACAGCAATGACGAAAGCAATGGAGCGTTCGCTGTGTGCGGCGATGTTGAGGCTCATGCCGAGACGCTTACGGTTGGGATAGTTGAGCGAATATTCATGGTGCTCAATAGGCTGGTCGTCACCTACTGAAGTGAGCTGTACCCATGTGTTGCGGTATTGGTTGTGGTAGGCGTTTCGGACGAAAATGCTGTGACTGGTTTCGTCCCATTCCGAATACAGGTAACGCGCGGTTTTCTCTTCGGTAGTGCCTAAGACGAGTTTATAAACCATGTCTAACTGTACTTCCGTAGGCGCATCGGTTTTATTCTCGATCTTGATCTGGTAGTACTTTTCAAGATGTTGGGTTGAGACAAAGACACGTACTTTGACGTTGAGGTCGTCATACTGGGCGTCGAAAGCCGAAAATCCCTGTCCGTGACGTGCTGTGGCGGGAATGAATTGTTTTTTGTTGATGAGCAGCATCTCCGAGGCGTTGTCGCGCACCATGTCGTTGCTCCATCCGGTGAGTTTATACTGCTGGGCGTTGAAGGCAAAAGTAAAGCCCGCCATGGTAGTGCTGATGACACATCCGAAACGCGGGTTGGCCATGACATTCACCCAAGGCATCGGGGTGTTGGTGTTGGTCACAACATAGTCCTTGCCGTTATTGGCAAAACCGCCATACTGATTATAAAAGTCGAGACTGCTCCACAAACGGAACTGGGCACTGGGTTTCATAACGGGATATTCCACTTTGTCCTGATAGTGCTGGTTGATGGTCTCAAGGCGGTGCAGTTGTTGTTCGATACGTTCGTGGCTGTTGAAACTGATACGGGCAACGGTGTGAAGCAGGATGCGTTCATCATCGCTGATGTCATTGCCATTGAGGATAAACACTTTGCCCATTTCTTCATGTGCGACCCAAAGATGCTCCGTGTTGGCCATGTTTTGGATGAAGTGGGTGAGGGCTTCGTGGTCGTCTCCAACCACGTCGTTGATAAAGACGAGGTCGAGCACCATGCCGTGAACCTTGTAGTATTCAAAGGCACATAGCATCTCTTTTGCAAACCCCGAACAAGCAATGTCGTCGATTTCCATCAATATAATAGCATTGTCGCCACTGATGCCAAAACGCCAGAGTGCATTTTGCGACAGCTTGTTCTTCATCAACAAATCTTGGCGATGGTTGCCGAAAACAGCGGTTTGGAGGAGGTATTTTGAGATACCGTTGTAGAGGTACATCTGTGACCCTTTCAACAACGACATGTTGGTGCGCATGTTGTTGAACACGGAAGATTTTTTGAAGGCATCTTCGATGTCGATGGGAGTCTGATGATTTTCTATCAGTTGAAGCAGTTGCTCACGCGATTTGGCGAAGCCGGTGATCATAAAAGCACATACGGCTTTCCCCGCAGGCACATGGATACGACGGCGCATGCTCATGATGGGATCAAGCGTGGTGCCTTCGGTGTTGCTCAGGGTGCGTTGGTTTTCAATGACGTGCGCATGGCGGAGGCTGCCGCCGCGACCGAGGAACTTCATGCGTGAAGTCTCGTATTTTGCCAAAGACGGGTCTTGCATGGGCGTGTTGGAGACCGACATCATATTGGGGTTGTGTCTGAACCTCGAATCTTCGTCAAACAGCCTGGGTTCTTCATTCTCGACAAAGAGTTTGTGCACTACGTAATAACGGCACTCATGTCCTTTCAATGCCGGTCGGCTAAAGAGCAATGCCTGATGCTCCTTGTCGTATTCGCTTATGATCTTCATGCTGTTGAAGACCCGGTGGCTCTCATCGGCTTCCTTAGGAGCCATGACAACCTCGCCGTAACTGGTGATTTCAAGATCGACATCCTGAGAACCGTTATTGGTGAAAGTGAACCGGCGGATTTCTGCGAAGTGATCCTTAATGACGGTAACCTCGGTTTTGGTCTCGATGTCACCATCTACACGCATGAAACACACTTTGTCGGAAGCAAAACTGACACAGTATTGTGAAGGCATCACGTCAAGTGGGGAGTAGGTGTTGCTCCATAACTTGTCATTGTTAAGATTGCGGATGTACAGATAGATTCCGTAATGGTCTGCGCTGATCTTGCGGTAGCGGTTGATGAGGATGTTGCGGTAACGTGAGAAACCGGAGCCGTGGTCGTTGAGCAAGACGGTGTAATATCCGTTGCTGATGACCCCGATTTCTGGAACGTTGGCAATACCGTTATAATCACGTGCGTCGCTTTCGGTTTGTACTTTGGAATATTGGTAGCGTTTGTATTGGGTTACCTTCAGGTCGATATAAGGTTTGACCTGGGCTTTCTCTTTGAGCAGGGTCTCCATCGATCCGAAGATGGGTTCCTGCATGAAATAGTGTTGCAGGCAGTTGTCGGCGAGATAGTTGGCCAAGGATGCCAGAATCATGCCTTGATGATGTGCATATTGGGCAAGGACTGGGACGTGGTCGTCTTCATCATAACTCTCATAAAATCCCATACCGTTGTACATGCCTAATGTTTTGAAACGCTGTAGGTTGTCGTAAACGGCACGGTCGTTCACGCTGATGGTCAGCAAGGAGCTGTATGGAGAGAGGACAATGCGGTCGGGAGTGGTGTTTTGGAATTTCAGATAAGGAACGCCGAAAGCATGGTATTTGTAATTCATGGCATCGTCAAGTTCATTGTAGGCGGTCTCGGAAATACCCCAGGGCAATGATTCGTTGACGTTTTTCATGAAGGCGCGCTGTGTCCTGATGGCGAAACTGTAAGTCTCGTCCATGAGGGTGTGCTTGTAGGTGGGCAGGAAGATGAGCGGCATGAAATACTCGAAGAGGGTGCCGTACCAAGAGGCAACACCTTTGTATCCTTTGTATTGTACGAGGGTCTTGTCGAGGCAGAACCAGTGTTTATAAGGAGCGTCGCCTTGCGCGATGGTGAGGAAACTGGTGAGGCGGGCTTCGGAGGCGAAGTTGTTGTAGTGGTAGGGCAGCAAAGTGTGGCTGCCATAGTCGTAGCCGATGCTGAACACGTCGAGTTCGGGGTTGTAGAGCTTGGAAAAATCAGTGGCTTCAATCAGCTTGATGACTTTCAACTTCAAGTTGCCGACAGACAAGCCCCTGCCTTCCATTTGTAGAAGGAAACCTTTTACCGTATAGAGGCAGGCAACGAAGTTACCGCTGTCGCAGGTGGAGATAAAGAAGTTGGGCAGAGCTTTCAAAGTGTCGATGTGGTACCAGTTGAACAAATGTCCGTTCCATTTTTCCAATTGATCTACTGTGTCGATGATTTGTGCAATGCGTTCAACGGCTTCATTATGAGTGATGAAACCTAATTCAGTGGCGGAAATGATGGATGTCAGCGAGTAACCGATATTGGTTGGTGAGGTCTTGTAGTCGGTTTTCTTGGTGCGGTTTTTCTGGAAATTATCAGGGATGAGATAATGGTTCTCTTCTTTCAACAGGTTGTCGAAGAAATGCCAGGTGTCTTGAGCCAGCGCCTTGATTTCTTCCGTTTCCTTTGCAGTGAGATTCTTCTTGTTCTGAGGAAAATTTTTGCCCAGCCAGTGCATCAGGAAAGGCGCACTCAACCATACAACGCAAATGAATGCGGCAGCAAGATAGACAATGAGCGGAGCATGAGGAATGAACAGCGTTATTGCTACGATCATCGCGGCGGCAATGTAGTTGAACCAGAATTTACCGATGTAGTCTCTTAGTGTGCCTTTGGTGCTTTTGGCGGCTTCGTCGCTGGGCACCCAGTTAAGAAGGTTGCGATGGCTGAATAACATGCGGTGGCAACTGCGCACGATGGCATCGGTGTACATCCATGCCTCCTTAGGCAACAGGGCGAACTGCACCAACGAACGGTAAAGCACCACGCCGATGCCGCGCACCAATGTCATGTAGTAATGGTAACGTTTGTTGAAGTGGGGCAGTCGGGTGATTTGCCCCCAAAGGAAGAATAGTATGGGACAGGCCACAACCACCAATACCGCAAGAAGATACCATGCTGGACTTAGGCAATCGTCGCTCCCGATGGCACTTCCGAAACCGAAGAAAAGCACGACGAGCAAGGCTAAGCTGAGCACGCTTCGACGCAGGTTGTCGAAAATTTTCCAGCGGCCGATGGTGTTCACTTGGTTCTTGACTTTCTCGCCACGTTCGTTGCGGACACGATTGCGCAACCATCCGATGATCTGCCAGTCGCCGCGGGTCCAGCGATGGTGCCGCTTGGCGTCGTCGATATAGTTGGAGGGGTTGTCGTCGAAAAGCTCAAGATCGTTGATGAGGCAGCAACGGATATGGCATCCTTCGATAAGGTCGTGGCTGAGGATGAGGTTTTCAGGGAAGGTGCCTTTCAGCACTTGCTGAAACACCTTGAGGTCATAGATGCCTTTGCCGCAGAAACTGCCTTCGTTGAAGATGTCCTGGTACAGTTCAAACGAGGCGGTGGTGTACACGTCAAGGCCGCCTAAGCCGGCAAAGAGCTGTGCATAACGCGACTTGTTGGTGACTTCCACGTCCACGTTGACCCTTGGCTGCATGATGCCGTAGCCGGCATCGACACGCCGGCCGTCAGCGGAAAGCCGGGCACGGTTCAGCGGGTGCGCCATGGCACCGATGAGTTTCTGTGCCGAGTACAGCACCAGCTCCGTGTCTGTGTCAAGCGTGATGATGAAAGATATGGGACATGACGATCCAAGGTTGCCGTTTGCCGAGGAATGGTTTGTCGTCAAGGACTTTTCTCCATCGTATTCGTAGAATTTATTGATCGAAGAAAGCCACGATGTGAGGCTCTCGCAGCGAAAGCGTTTCCGCTTTTCTTCTTCCGACGTGTTACCCAACAGTAAATCATTGAAATGGAGGATGGCGCCACGTTTGCGCTCGTAGCCCAGCCAACAGCCTTCGCCTTCGCTATAGGCACGGCGGCGATAAACGAAGTTGAAAATCGGTGCGCCGTATTTCTCGTTCAATTCTTGCACTTTGGAAAGACCGGCTTGCGCCACTTCATCGTCCCATGGCATGTCTTCGCTGGCGCCGGCAGCAGCATCACCGATGAGGGTGTAGAAGAGGTTTTGGGGACGACGTTCCAAACGCTGTCCGTTGCTTGCACGGTTAATATTGGAAAGGTAATACAATTCCAGCTGCTCAAGCAAAGCGACAGTCATTGCTTTGTCCTTAAGAATGGTGGGCATGATGACCATGGTGGCGTATTCCTTGGGAATCAAACCGTCTTTGAATTTGATTTTAAAGGTGTTGACCGGTTTGTGCAACTTGTATAGCAGTTGATTGAACAGGTCGATGACGATTTGGCTCATCGGGACGATCATCAGCACAGAAAGGATCACGGTGAGCCATACGCCCATCTGTGCAGACCTGCCGCCCTCCGTTGCCCAGTAGGCAAAACCGCAAGCCAACAGAAGCGTGGAAAAGCTGACAATGCCAATGTAAAGGTGGGCGCGACGTTTCCATTTTTTGGGTGGGAAGAGCTGCCAGCCTACATGCTCGCCTTTTTCATCTGCCTTTTGCACCATCTCCTTCACCAAATCGTATTCACGCCTGTCCGTCTTTTTCGATAGCAAGACGATCTTGGCACGATAGTCGTCTTTCGTCTGGTCGTACATTTGGTCGTACATGTTCGCCTTCTCACCCTTCAGCATGTGTTCCGAAAAGCTGATGCTGTCGATAAGCTCTGATATCGGCATCTTGGCCATCTTCCTCAGAGAGTTGAAGATGTTCATCATCATCAGGTTCTGACGAGCAGCTTCGTTTAGCTTGTCTATGTCGGCCATGGAGTTGTCGGTAGGAGAGTAATGGTAGGAATGGTTGGAGGCAAGCTGCTGGCAAAGGTCGGCCAGCTCCTTCAGAAGGATGCACTTTGTCAGGGGCAGCAACGCGCATACTTCCGGATAAGAATAATAGTCCTTAGTCTCTTCTTGCACTTGCAGCAGGTGGTTGAAAAGCATGGTTTGCTCAATCTGATAGTGGCAGCGGGTCATGAACTCGTGCAGCATCGTCCTCAGCTGCAGAATGCGATGGTCGTCAATCATGCGGAATCTCTTGCTTTGCAGGTCCACCTTCAACACTTTTTCCTGCTCGCTGATCATGTAGTAGTTGTCCAAAACCCATTCGTTGGTGCTTCCCACCAAACGCTGTGATTTTGTTTCCTCTACCAATAGCAAGTAGTAGTTCGTAATGGTTTTAATGCTTTCCTTGAAGGTCTTGTAAGTGCTTTTCATCTTTCCAATGGTTTTGTTTCTGAGTTCTTCGATGCTCAAACAGGGTAGGTGTTAAGGTCGTATGTGATGATGATTTCTCATGGTCGTTGTGGGGCATGACTGTGCTTTCAGCCCCTGTTGGTACGATTAGACAAAGGTAAGAAGAAAATGTTTAGATTCAAAAAAGACTTTTCTTTTTCTTGTTAAAAAGCTGTTTTTTCATGAGATTTTCTTTTTTCAATCATAAAAAAGAGGTCGAAACGGAATTTCTGTCGTTTTCAAGCATTAATGCATAGATTCGTTTTTTGTTATCATTGTATGCTTTTCAGCAGGTTGACCATCTCGATGGCGGTGGTGACGGCTTCGAAGCCTTTGTTTCCGGCTTTCGCTCCGGCTCTTTCGATGGCCTGTTCGATGCTGTCGGTAGTCAATACGCCGAAAACGACCGGCACGCCCGTTTGAAATCCCACGTTGGCAATGCCTTTGGTGGTTTCGTTGGCCACCATGTCGAAATGGGGGGTTGCACCTCTGATGACGGCTCCTAAACAGACTACGGCATCATACTTGCCGCTTTCAGCCATCTTCTTGGCTATCAGCGGTATCTCGAAAGCACCGGGCACCCATGCCACGTCAAGGTCGCTTTCGTCACCGCCGTGACGTTTAAAGGCATCGATGGCCCCTCCCAACAACTTATTGGTGATGATTTCGTTGAAACGACCCGCCACAATGGCTATCTTCTGGCCGTTGGCAATTAGTTTTCCTTCTAAAATATTCATTTTCAATATGATTTAAGATTATTGTTCTTGATTTTGTTTGTCGGGGTTCGACATGTTCTTCACATGCAGCAAATGTCCCATTTTTTTGTATTTGGTATAAAGATAGAAAGCATCTTTTTCATTGCAAGTCATCTCAATAGGCTCGCGGCCAACGATTTCAATTCCATAACCTTCCAATCCGCTTATTTTCAATGGGTTGTTGGTCATGACAATGATTTTTCGGATGCCGAGGTTTGCAAGAATTTCCGCTCCAGTGCCATAGTCGCGGAGGTCGGCGGCAAAGCCGAGGGCTAAGTTGGCTTCCACGGTGTCCATGCCTCCGTCTTGCAAGGTGTAGGCTTTCAGCTTGTTAATCAGTCCGATGCCGCGTCCTTCCTGGCGAAGGTAAAGCAACACGCCTCGTCCTTTGGCTTCGATTCGGCGCAGTGCTTCCTGCAACTGTTCGCCGCAGTCGCAGCGCAGGGAACCGAAGGCATCTCCCGTCAGACACTCCGAGTGAACACGGCACAAAACGGGTTCCTCGCCGCTGATGTCGCCTTTCACCAAGGCCACATGGTGCTCGCGGGTGACTTTGTCGATATAGCCGTATGCCTTGAAGTGACCGTATTTGGTGGGCATGTCGGCTTCGGTGATTTTCTCAACAAGGACTTCGGTCTTTCTTCTGTAGCGAATCAAATCGGCGATGGAGATGATTTTCAATTCGTGTTCCTTGGAAAATTGCAGCAGCTCCGTGGTGCGCATCATGGTGCCGTCTTCGCGCATGATCTCGCAGCACAGGCCGCATTCTTTCAATCCCGCCAATTTCATCAGGTCAACGGTGGCTTCGGTGTGTCCGCCGCGTTTCAATACGCCGCCTTCGCGTGCCTCAAGGGGAAACATGTGTCCGGGTCGCCTGAAATGCTCCGGCTTGGCGCTGTCTTCCACCACTTTCATGGCAGTGACGGAACGTTCCAGCGCCGAAATGCCCGTGGTGGTGTCGATATGGTCGATGGAAACGGTGAAAGCCGTGCTGTGGTTGTCGGTGTTCTCGCTCACCATTTGGTTGAGCTTGAGTTTTTGGGTCAAGGCCTTGCTCATGGGCATGCAGATCAAGCCCTTGCCGAACGAGGCCATGAAATTCACGTTTTCCAAGCTGGCGTGTTCCGCTGCACAAATCAAATCGCCTTCGTTCTCGCGGTCGGGATCATCGACAACGACGATCATTTTACCTTTTCTCAGTTCTTCTAAGGCTTCTTCTATGGTATTAAAGTTAGTGTTCATTTTATTGATTTATAATGGTTTAAAATCCGTTATCTCTTAAATAATCCAGCAAGTCATCGCCTTTTTTCGGGGATGAACGCTGCATAAGGCGTTGCACGTATTTTCCGATAATGTCATTTTCAAGGTTGACCGTGTCGCCGATTTGTTTTCGGGTCAAGGTGGTTTCCTCTTGGGTGTGTTCGATGATGGAAACGCCGAAGTCTTCAAGGCTTACATCGGTGACGGTCAATGAGATGCCGTCGATGGCGATGGAGCCTTTGTCAACGATAAGGTGCAGAATTTCGGGCTTGGTGGCAATCCTGATCCGTATGGCCTTGTCGTCTTTGCTTTTCTTGACGATATGCCCGATGCCGTCGATGTGTCCAGAAACGATATGTCCTCCAAACCGGCCATTGGCGGGCAACGCTCGTTCAAGATTGACCCGGTCGTTGATTTTTAAATCTTTGAAGTTGGTTTTCAACACGGTCTCGGGCATGAGGTCGGCGGTGTAGGAATGCGCATCAAAAGCAGTGACAGTCAAGCAAATGCCGTTGGTAGCGATGCTGTCGCCGATTTTGAGGTCTTCCAGAATCGTTTTGGCTGCTATGGTGAGTCGGATGCTGTTCGACGACCGCAGGATCGACTTGACCTGTCCGATTTCTTCTATGATTCCTGTGAACATGGTATTTTTCCTTTCATTAATAGGTCGCAACCTATGTTTTCTATGCTAAGATGTTCTAAGGCAATGGCTTCGCTCATCATTTGGAAGCCTTTGCCCGATACCGGTGACAAAGCTGCGCTTCCTCCGATGATTTTCGGGGCGATGAAAGCATACACTTCGTCCACACATCCGGCTTCAAGAAAAGAGGCATTTAGCGAGGCTCCGCCTTCAAGCAGCAGGGAGTTGATGCCTTGGGCACCCATCCTGTTGACAAAATCGCAGATGTCCACGCTGCCATCTTTTGCAAGGCAGCAAACGGTTTCCACGCCTTTTTCCTGCAAGGCGTTCAGGTGCTCGGGCATTGCCGCATCGGTGTGCGCCACGATGGTACGGTATTCCGTGGCCGTTTGTGCCAATCGCGAGGCTGGGGATAGACTGGCTTTTCTGTCGATGACAATGCGAATGGGCTGATGGGGCTGCCCGTCGAGACGGCAGTTGAGCATGGGATTATCGGCGGAAACGGTGCCACGTCCCACAACGATGCCCATCATCTCGCTTCTCAAGGCGTGCACCACTTGTCGCGAGGCCTCGCCGGTAATCCATTTGGAATCGCCCGAACGGGAGGCGATTTTGCCGTCCATGGTCATGGCGTATTTCATTAGCACGTATGGCTGTCGGGTCTTGATGAATTTCAAGAACACCTTGTTGAGTTCCTTGATGCTATTTTCTTCAATGCCCGTAACAACTTCAATGCCTGCGTCTTGCAATTTCTTTACGCCTTTTCCTGACACAAGCGGATTGGGATCCAAGATGCCCACCACCACTTTCCGTATGCCTTTTTCGATGATGATGTCCGTGCAAGGGGGCGTTTTCCCCACATGGCAGCAAGGCTCCAAGGTGACGTAAAGCGTAGCACCTTTGGGGTCGGTGGTGCAGGCATTCAAGGCGTTGCGCTCGGCATGAAATCCGCCGTAACGCTTGTGGTAGCCTTCGGCAATGATTTCTCCATTTTTGACCACGACACAGCCCACCAAAGGGTTGGGATGAACAAAGCCGCCGCCTTTTTTCGCCAAGGCGATGGCGCGTTGCATATAGTTAATATTCAATTCATTTGTTGGCATAAAAAAAACCCTTAGTCGTCATAACAAATAATCAGGGCTTTGTTTTATGATTGAAAAGCAGTCGTAACTTCTATCATCCGGACTGTTACCGTCGGTTTCGGAATTTCACCGAATCAGTTCCCAAAGGAAGTCGCGGACTGTCACCGCCGGAAAGGAATTGCACCTAACCCTGAAGTTTTACGCTGCAAAGATAGGCATTTTTTCCCAATGCTGAGATGCTGTGCTTTTATTTTCAATTGGTATAGAACTTTTTTGATACTTTATGCACGGATTTCTTTATATAAACGTCTTGTTTTCAGCACGTTGACGCTTTTGTTGGCGTTAGTCCTTTTCAGTTTCCTTATCATTCAATAGTGCACCTTGTAGAACTTGCCCCGTTCGTCTTCGCCCTGCTCTATGTTTTGGCGGTTGCCTGCGATGATGATTTGGATTTGCTTGTCATAATAACGTTATATCGTAATTCCGTAATTCTTATAACGGCTCTAACCGTCTATTTTCCTTGTTCCATTGCATTCGGGATGGTTGCTGCAACTCCAAAATTCTTTTCCCGAATTGATACCTTTTTTTGCTACTCGCTTCAGCATTGGCTTGCCACATTTTGGACAAGCAGGTGCACCAGTTTGAGTACTTTGCTCGGCTCGGTAGGCAAGCCTCTCGGCAGTAAGGGCTTCGGTAAAGCCGCCTTCTTGCTTGAATTTTTGCAATTGATTTTCTATTTGTTTGCCAAGCATCATTATCAGGCGGTTGCACAGCACAAGTAGGCAATTGGCTTCAGTTATGGAGTTTTTAGCACAAAGCCATTTGTCAAATTTGTGCTTTTGGGCTAGTATGTGGAGGCTACTCAGGTGTTGCACATCGTCTTTATAAGTAGGGCGATCGAGTTGTATGAAGGACACAGCACGGTGCTCATCCGAGGTTACCGACCACGGCACTTGCTCGTGCTGTAGCAGCCAGTTGATATAGTCGTTGGCAAGCTCGGAGAGGCTGGCACGTGCTACATCGGTGAGACGCATTTCGGTTTCTTTTGAGGTTGCGTGGCGTGAGTTGCCTTCGGCAATGTTGGCCGGCACCGAACGTGCTGCTTGTGTCATTTGGTCGAATTGGCGACTGCATGGGTCGTTGTTTCGAGTGAGGTTGCGTAAACAAAATTCCTGCGTGGCAAGTTGAATGACACTTGCCAGCACCCACGTATCTAACCAGTAATATCCAAAATTGTTAAGTTGCATTATTTCTCTTTTTATGGTTATCAAATTCTAATTTAATCATCTTATTTATCCACTCTACTCACCATGCCATGATCCGCAATCCCCAATCCGACATCTATCATTCATTTTTTTTAACATATCTCCACTGTTATTTTTCCGTTGTTGCAAACATCACACAAACGTCTTGTTTTCCACACGTCGCTGATACATGGCTTCCAATTCGTTTTTGTGGTACAGGTATCCGGCATCCTCGAAATATTTGGCTTTTACCGGACATTTCTTGATGCAAGCACCGCACTTGATGCAGATACCGATCACCGTTTTCACGTCTTCTTTTGAGATGGATCCCATGGGGCAAACCTCCGCACAATGTCCGCATCGGATGCAGGTGTCGCGGGTCAAGGGCTTGGCTTTTCGGATGTCGATGGGGTTGCCATTCCTATCTCTGGGCTGGTAATAACCCGCTTGGGCATCACCCTCTACGGTAATGGGCGTGTGGGGTTTTGAAAGGAAATCGGGGTTCGACAGCTTTTCAAACACTTGCAGGGCGAAGTGTTCGGCAAACTGCAAGTCATCTGCATCGGGTCGGCCAGCGCCGAGTTGGTAGGAAAAAGAATGTTCGCAAGAGAAAGCCCCCGCTGCAAAGGTTTTGAAATCATGCTGTTCCAAGAGGTTGCGCAACTCGATTAAAGAATTGTCGAAATGGCGGTTGCCAAAGGTGACAACGGGGACTGCCCAAGCACCGCAACCTTGGATGGTGTCCAAATATTTCAACATCAGGTTGGGGATTCTTCCTGCGTAAGTCGGACAGCCGAAAACCACCAGATCCGAAGCGGTAAGGACGGGGAAGGATTGTCGGTTCGCCGGCAGGGTGAAATCGAAAGTCCGGGTCGGGGCTTTGGCAAGTTCAGCCAGCCTGTCGGCAATGGTGTTTACCGTCTTTTGGGTAGTGCCTGTCGCACTGAAATAAATCTTCCAAATCGTATTAATAATCATGTCTTTCGTGTTTTGAGTTGTTTTTCAATGGTATATAATTGTGTATTGCACTGTTGTATGGGGCAAAGATAGGGTTTATTAACGTGATTCCTTGCTGTTTTATATTTGAAATTTTCCGCAAGTTTCTTACTTTTGCAGCTCAAAATACGCATTACGCATTGGCGTAAGTGTTGATTTGAAGTTTTGTAAAGCACATGTAATCAGTTAAATAAATATTTTATGAACATTAAAAAAGTAGGCGTTTTGTGCGCCATCATGTTATCCATGACCATGACAACAAAAGCCCAAAACGTTGTGGGCGACTGGAAAGGAGCCATCTCTATGCAAGGGATGAGTTTGGAAATGATTTTTCACATCAGCGAAGAAGGGGGCGTCTACAGCTCTACGCTCGACGTGCCCATGCAGGGTGCCAGCGGCATTCCCATGGACAAGACCGAAGTGAACGGCGATGAGCTGACGATTTTGGCCAATGCCTTGCAAGCCAAGTTTACCGGCAAAATAGCCGGTGAAGAAATTTCGGGCAACTTTGAGCAGATGGGCCAGACCATGCCCCTTGTCCTGAAAAAGTTTGAAAGCAAACTGCCGGGCAATCCCGCGTTGGTGACTTCCGACGAGGACTTGAAAAAAATGGGCGATTTGGACAAGGGCACCTATAAGTACAGCGTGGCCGACTATTTTGCTCGCCCCAAGGCCAGCAGCTTCCAGCTCTCGCCCAACGGCAAGTACCTCTCCTATTTTGAGAAGGACGACAAGAACAAGAACCATGTGTACGTCAAGGAAATCGCTACCGGCAAGGTGGTGCGCGCCATTGAGGAGAAAGAGGAACTCATCAAGGGCTACGGCTGGGTCAACAACGAAAGGCTGGTCTTCGCCATGGACCAGGGCGGAAACGAGAACTACCACATCCATGCCGCCCATATCGATGGCAGCAACGTCAAGGATTTGACCCCCTTTGAAGGGGTTCAGGCTACCATCCTGAACAACTTGAAGGAGCAGAAGGACTACATCATCATCCAGATGAACAAAAACAACAAGCAAATCTTTGAGCCTTACAAACTCAACGTCAACACGGGCGAGCTGACCCAACTGTTTGAAAACAACGACGTGAACAACCCGATTTCAGGATATGAATTTGACAAGGACGGCAATCTCAGGGCTTACTACAAAATGGTGAACGGCACCGAAGGTGAATTGTGGTACAAAGACTTGGAAACCGGCGAGTTCAATCGGATTTATCATGGAAAATGGTACGATGGTTTTGGCATTTCCCGGTTCAACTACGCCTCGAAGAATCCCGACGAGGCTTACGTGGAGACCAATGTCGGCCGCGACAAGTCGGAAATCGTGCGCTACGACTTGAAGCAGAACAAGGAAATCGAGACGCTGTTCTCGAATCCCGATTACGATGCGTCCGGTATGCGCGTTTCGAGAAAGAGAAACTGGGAAATCGATTATTTTGCCTACGAAGGCGAAAAGTATGTGGTGATTCCCGTGAGCGAGACCTATAAAAAGCTTCATGCCAAATTCCAGAAGGAATTTCCCGGAAAAGAGGTTTATATCACCAGCAGCGACGATGACGAAGCCATCTATCTGCTTCATGTTGGCAGCGACAGGCTCTACGGGAAATACTATCAATACGACACCAAGAGCGGAAAATTCTCGCTGTTGTACGACCTGATGCCGCAACTGAAAGAGGAGGACATGGCCGAGATGCGCCCCATCACCTTCCAGAGCCGCGACGGAAAGACCATCCACGGCTACATCACCCTGCCCAAGGCTGCCGTGGAAGGCAAGAAAGTGCCCTTGGTGGTGAATCCTCACGGAGGCCCGCAAGGAGTTCGCGACAGTTGGGGCTTCAATCCCGAATGTCAGCTCTTTGCCAGCCGCGGCTATGCCACTTTGCAGGTGAACTTCAGAATATCGGGCGGCTACGGCAAGGACTTCCTGACCTCCGGTTTCAAGCAAATCGGCAGAAAAGCCATGGACGACGTGGAAGACGGCGTGCGGTATGCCATCGCACAAGGCTGGATTGACAAGGACAGAATCGCCATCTACGGCGCAAGCCACGGCGGTTACGCCACCCTGATGGGCTTGGTGAAAACACCTGATTTGTATGCCTGCGGCGTGGATTACGTCGGCGTCTCGAACATCGAGACCTTCTTCAAGTCCTTCCCCGAATATTGGAAGCCCTATTTGGAGATGGTCAAGGAGATTTGGTACGACTTGGACAAACCCGAAGAGGCGAAAATCGCCCGCGAGGTGTCGCCCTTCTTCCAGATAGATAAAATAAAGAAACCCCTGTTTGTGGTGCAAGGCGCCAACGACCCGCGCGTGAACATCAACGAGAGCGACCAAATTGTAACCGCCCTTCGTGCCAAAGGCTTCGAGGTGCCTTATATGGTGAAATACAACGAAGGACACGGCTTCTACCGCGAAGAAAACACCATGGATTTCTACAACGCCATGCTCGGTTTCTTGGCTAAGTATCTGAAGTAAAGCAACTTGTTATCAAATATAAAGGGCGGCATTCGTGTCGCCTTTTTTCATTCTGCCGCTTTCAGAGCGTGTGAAACAGCGCAAAAAAGGTCTTTTGTCTCTCAAACGGCAACCTGTTTTGGCGTTTTGTCGGAATAGAGTGGCGTTTTTGTCCTTGTACAACCGATTTTATCTTTTGCACTTGTTGTTTTTAATGGCACGAACAAAAAAGAAGGGGTTTTTGAATGGTATTGAGGGCGATTTGCTAATTTTGTTCCGTCAAACATGGATTTCGCCATGTCAGTTTCCAACTTGTTGAAAGCTTGATTTTGGGCACAAGAAGAACAGTAATGATGAACGCAACAAAATCTTACGCCTTGGTTACGGGTGCCAGTTCCGGAATAGGATTCCAATATGCCCGCGTGTTGGCCGAAAAAGGATATAACCTTCTTATTGTCAGCAATGAAGGGGACGCGATTATCGAGAAGGGGGAATGCTTAAGAAAAGAGTTTCCTGTTGAAGTGATCGCCCTGATGCGCGACTTGGGGCAGCCGCAATCCGCCAAAGAATTGTATGATTATTGTCAAGTGCAAAATATGGAGGTGGAGGTGCTCGTCAATAACGCGGGGGTATATCGCAATCATGATTTTCTTCAAGACAGCGAAGCATATAACAACTTGATACTGAACCTTCACGTCAACACGCCCGCCATGCTGATATATTATTTCGGGCAGGAAATGCTGCGCCGTTGTAAGGGATACATCCTCAACATGAGTTCGATAACCTCCGACATTGCAGTGCAGCGGTTGGCGGCATACGGAGCCACCAAAGCCTTTTTGAAGCATTTCTCGCGTTCCCTGCACATTGAACTGTATGGACAAGGCGTTATGGTGACGGTGGTGCGTCCGGGCGCCGTGGCCACAAACCTTTACCGGCTTTCTTCACGGGCAACTAAAATAGGACTGATGTCAGGATTCATGATGACACCCGAACGATTGGCCAAGCGGGGTGTGCGTGCACTTTTCAGAGGGAGATGCACGGTGACGCCCGGCTTTATCAATCATTGGATTCCACCCTTGATTGCCTTGCTGCCCACCTGTATGTTGAGGCTGATTCGCAAATGGGGTGTTTATTAATATTCTTGTCTTGTTCTCTAAGTTAGAATTGGAGCTGTGCTGTTTTGATTCTACTTCAGTGTTTTTTTTGATTTTTTTTGTGGCAAATGTTTCAAAATAGGAGATTGTTTTAAAAAAATATAATTTTGTTGTTAAGTTTCACCAAAACAAAAAAAGTATGATCTACACTTCGATTAAAAAAATTCATGACCCGATTGAGCGGGAAAGAGTCGTTAGTAAGCTAATGGCATTGCGTACTCAACTCGACCAGGAAATACCTGGGAAAACGGCTTTTAACACCTTGTTACTTGCCACATGGAATATCCGGGAATTCGGAGACAACCGCCGGCCGGAGAGCTTGTTCTATATTGCCGAGATTATCAGCCGTTTCGACTTGATTGCTCTACAAGAAGTAGCAGGAAACAAAAAGGGACTTGAAAAAGTGATGGCAATACTTGGCAATAACTGGAGTTATATTGCCACCGATAGTACGGAAGGGCCTGCCGGTGGTCAGGAATGTATGGCCTTTTTGTACAACACCAGCAAGGTCAGTTTTAAGAACCTTGCGGGAGAAATCGTTTTGCCCAAGAGCAATCTTATGGATGGACTTCAGTTTGCACGCACGCCATTTTGCGTTTCTTTCCAGTCGGGATGGTTCAAGTTCAACCTTTCAACAGTACACATATATTATGGAACATCCTGTGGGATTAATAAGCAGCGATTGGCCGAAATCACCACCATTGCAAAATTCCTGACGAAACGTGCGAAAAAAGAAAAGTTCAATTATGTCATTCTTGGCGATTTCAACATACCGAATGTTGAGTGTGACTACATGAAGGCATTGGAAGACAATGGCTTTTCTATTCCCGATGCCATTAAAGAACACCCTACCGACTTGGGTCATACGAACCACTATGATCAAATCGCTTTCAATCTGCAATTGACAAAATCAATGGTGTTGTTCGATGAGAGACAGCAAAAAGCTGGTGCGTTTAATTGACGCAGAGAGAAAAGAAAAAGAAGATCTGCTTTTTCAAGTCGCCGCCCTCTCCCACGATTTGAAAACCCCTCTTACGATCATCAAGGGCAACGCCGCTTTGCTCGATGAGGCCGACACGCAGGAAGAAAGAGAAGAATGTGGTGGGAAAAACAGATGAGCAAATCAAAAACTATTATTTGAAAACCTTCCGTACTTTTCAGATGTCGGACCATTTGCCGCTTTGGGTGGAACTGAAAGTGGATTTCAGCGAACAGTACCTGAAAGATCTGATGCGGTAATTGAAAGGAAAAGACAAGTAATGTCAGGTTTTGCCA
This sequence comes from Candidatus Limimorpha sp., assembly GCA_041842465.1. Taxonomy (GTDB): domain Bacteria; phylum Bacteroidota; class Bacteroidia; order Bacteroidales; family F082; genus Limimorpha. The sequence continues at coordinate 17,668 of JBGYXG010000061.1, read as the reverse complement.
TGTCATGCAAGTGCCGAGGATCAACGCTGTCCTGTTTGTCTTTGTTCCGGTATGTCTTGGTTTTCCTAGGGATGTATTTGTTCAGTTTGCCTTTCGTGATTTGCAAGTGACATAAAGCATTCGTGAGACCATCAAGATGCCAATAAAAAAAGGCTGCCTGCGGGCAGCCTTTTGTAGAAATATAAGACCGGTTATTCGGCAAAGCATTTGCAAACCAAATTCCTGTCACCATAAGCATCGTCAATGCGGGTAACATGCGGGAAGTATTTGTCTTGCACGTCGCTTTCCAGCGGCAAGCCGGCTTCCTGTCTCGTGAATGGGAATGCCCAGTCGTTGCTCATGAGCATCTTGGCGGTGTAAGGAGCGTGAGTGATGACGTTGTTGTCTTTATCGGCCTTTCCGCTTTCGATGTCGGCAATCTCCTTGCGGATTTGTACCATGGCATCCACAAAACGGTCGAGTTCGGCCAACGGTTCGCTCTCTGTCGGTTCCACCATGAGGGTATCATGGACGGGGAAGGCAACGGTAGGAGCATGGAAACCGAAGTCCATGAGTCGTTTGGCAATGTCGATGGCGGCCACTCCGGTGGCTTTGTCGATGCCATTAATGTCGAGAATCATCTCGTGAGCAACATGTCCGTTGTTGCCGGTAAAGAGTATGGGATAATGGTCTTTTAGTCTTTCTTTCAGGTAGTTGGCGTTAAGAATGGCGCGCATGGTGGCTCGCTTCAACCCTTCGCTTCCCAACATCTTAATGTAACAGTAGGAAATGGTCAGGATTTGTGCGCTGCCGAACGGTGCTGCCGAAACGGCTCCCATTTGCTTTTCGCCTCCAGTCTGGAACAGGATGTGGCTGGGCAGGTATGGGGCAAGGTGTGCGGCGCATCCGATGGGACCAACGCCGGGACCGCCGCCACCGTGGGGGATGGCAAAGGTCTTGTGCAGGTTCAGATGGCAAACATCGGCGCCAATGAAGCCGGGGCAGGTCAATCCGACCTGTGCGTTCATATTGGCACCATCCATATACACCTGTCCGCCGTTGTCGTGGACGAGTTTCATCAAGGTGCGAATGCCGTCTTCGTAAATGCCGTGCGTGGAAGGATAGGTAACCATGAAAGCGGAAAGGATGTCCTTGTACTGTTCGGCTTTGGCTTTGGCGTCTTCAAGGTTGATATTGCCGTTCTCATCGCAATCTACTACCACGACCTGCATGCCAGCCATTGCTGCCGAGGCAGGGTTGGTGCCGTGTGCCGAAGCAGGAATGAGGCAGATGTTGCGATGACCTTGTCCGTTGGCTTCCTGATAGCGACGGATGGTGAGCAGTCCTGCATATTCGCCGCTGGCGCCGGAATTGGGCATGAAGCTCATCCCCTTAAAGCCGGTAATGTCGAGCAGGTCTTTTTCCAACTCGCGGATCAGCTCTAAATAACCTTCTATCTGATCGGCAGGGACAAACGGATGGATGTTGGCGAACTCGGGCCAGCTCAAGGCAAACATGGATGTAGCCGGGTTCAGCTTCATAGTGCATGAGCCAAGTGGAATCATGGAACGGTTGAGGCTGAGGTCGCGATTTTCCAATTTCTTCATGTAACGCATCATGTCGGTTTCGCTGCGGTATTTGAAGAACAGTGGGGCTTGAAGATAGGCAGAGGTGCGTCTCATGCTTTCTTGGACTCCCGTGAAAGTGCCGCAAACCGCAGGGTCGCACACAAAGTCGGTGTGAATCTTGCCAATGGCAGTACATACCACAGAAACAATCTCGTTGACATCGGCAAGAGTGGTGGTCTCATCAAGGCTGATGCCGAAATGGTGCTTGTCGATAAAGCGGAAGTTCATGCCGTGTTGCAAGGCGATTTCTTTCACTTGGCAGGTGCAGGCTTTTCCTTCGGGCATTTCAAAATACAAGGTGTCGAAGAAATGGCTGTTCAGTTGCTTGATGCCGTATTTCTGCATCTCGTCGTTAAGCACACAGGTGAGTATGTTGATGTGGCGGGCGATTTCTTTCAGGCCGTCAGGACCATGGTAGATTGCGTAGAATCCTGACATCGTGGCCAGTAGAGCTTGGGCCGTGCAGATGTTCGAAGTGGCTTTTTCGCGTTTGATGTGTTGCTCGCGGGTCTGTAAAGCCAAACGGTATGCCGGATTGCCAAGGGCATCCTGTGAAATGCCGATGATACGTCCGGGCATTTCGCGTTTGTATTTTTCCGTGGTGGCAAAATAACCGGCATGGGGACCGCCAAAAGCCATAGGCAGACCAAAGCGCTGGTTGGAGCCTAACACCACGTCGGCACCCCATTCACCGGGAGGGGTGATGAGAGTGAGACTGAGCAGGTCGGCGGCAACGGCAACCTGCATGTCTTTTTCCTTCCAAGCGGCAACAGTGGCACGGTGGTCAACAAGATTGCCGATTTGGTTCGGGCATTGGATCAGCACGCCGAAGAAATCTTCACCGGCAGTGAATTTGGCAATGTCTTCCACAACGACTTCGATGTTGAGGAAGTGTGCGCGTGATCGGATGACTTCTATGGTTTGGGGAAAAACATCGTTGGCAACGAAAAACTTGTTCACTCCGGATTTCACTTGGGAACGGCTGCGGCTGTGGAAGAACATCAGCATGGCTTCGGCAGCGGCAGTGGCCTCATCCAACAACGAAGCATTGGCAAGCGGCATGGCGGTCAGGTCGCTGATAACGGTCTGATAGTTCAGCAGGGCTTCGAGACGACCTTGTGAGACTTCAGCCTGATAAGGAGTGTATGAGGTGTACCAGCCGGGATTTTCAAGGATGTTGCGGGTGATGACACCAGGGGTGATGGTGTTGTAATATCCCATACCGATATAGCTGCGGAACTGCTTGTTTTTTGCTCCTAAAGCCTTCAGGTGGCTGATGCACTCGTATTCGTTCATTCCGATGCCGACTTGAAGCGGCTGGGGAAGACGGATGTCGGGAGAAATGATTTCGTCGATGAGCTGCTCTTCAGAGGCAACACCGATCACTTGAAGCATTTTCTTCGCATCGGCATCAGTCGGTCCATTGTGACGTTTGATGAAATTGTTGTTAATCATATTGTTATGTGTTTGAATAATACTAATAGTTTCCTTTCACTTTTGTGGAATTGGGGGCAAATGTACGATTTTTCCGTCAGAAAACATCCCGTAAAGCGAAACAAAACAGGGAAAATCCGAGAAGTAAGCAATCGAAAAGCGACAAATGCGGTTTGAATAAAAAAAACATCCCGCCAACATAATGTGGCGGGATGGATCTTAAAGGGTTCAGTTTCTATTAGTTCAGTATCTTGTTAATGGTGATATAGTCAGGATAGGCAAGGGTTTGTTCGTTAATGGAGACATAAGGTTTCACTTTAACGCCAAGCTTGACCGGATCGCTGCTGGCACCTGCCAATTTAAAGGCCAAATTGACAATGGCATCGGCGGCTTCACCGCTGAACAACTGAAACAGGTCGGTGGAAATGGGAATGGAAACCACTCTGCTTGAGTTGGCGGGTACCGAAAGCTTTTTGTTCAGCGTGCTGCTGACAACTTCCTTGTTGTTGAGTGCGATGAGATAATCCATTTTCGACAACGAGGCCGCAATGCTGTTCGGGTTGTCCACGCTCACATTCACATTGAAGGTGACGGGAAGTTTCTTTTGCAGGATGGCGCTCGTCAGCTTCGTCAGTTGGGCGATGTTCAGGTCGCTTTTGGTCATGCCGTTGCTGAGATTGACATCGAGCATTCGTATGTCGCTGACATTCTTCACATTGAATGTGCAGTTTTTCAGGTTGATCATTTCTGCGGTCTGGTTGATGAGTTGGGTCAGGGCTTCGCACGATGTGAATCCAATGGCGAGCAGGCAGATAACAAGGGTTCTTTTGAAATGTGTCATAATGATTGAGTGTTGTTGCCCATTTTGCTGCAAAAACCATGCAAGAATGGAGCTTGTTAACAAAAGAATGCGGTGGCGGTGCCGTAATTATTCTTCATGACGGCTTGCGCGTTTGCGCTCCAATTCGTCAAGGATGATCTTGCGCAGGCGCAGGCTCTTGGGGGTCACCTCAAGGTATTCGTCGTCGCGGATGTATTCCATGTATTCTTCCAACGAGAAACGCAAAGGAGGCACCAGGCGAATGGCTTCATCGGAGCCTGATGCTCTGACGTTGGTCAGGTGTTTGGTCTTGTTCACGTTGATCACGATGTCGTTCGAGCGGGTGTTCTCTCCGATGACTTCGCCGGCATACACATCCTCGTTCGGGTTGATGAAGAACGTGCCGCGGTCTTGCAGTTTCCAGATGGCGTAAGGAATGGCGGTGCCGGTCTCCATGGAGATGAGAGCGCCGTTGTTACGAGTGGGCATGTCGCCTTTCCAAGGCTCGTAGTCCTTGAAACGGTGCGAGATGATGGCTTCGCCTTCTGTGGCGGTGAGCAGGTTGTTGCGCAAACCGATGAGACCGCGCGACGGGATGTCGAAGTCAAGGCACATACGGTCGCCTTTGGGTTCCATCTGAGTCATTTCGCCCTTGCGTGCACTGACTTGTTCGATGACACGTCCCGAAAAGTCCTCAGGCACTAACACGTTGAGCGTTTCAATAGGCTCGCATTTCACGCCGTCAATGGTCTTGATGATGACCTTGGGTTGCCCGAGCTGGAACTCATAACCTTCGCGGCGCATGGTCTCGACGAGGACACTGAGGTGCAGGATGCCACGTCCGTACACCATGAGTGCATCGGGAGAGGGGGTGTCTTCCACTTTCAAGGCAAGGTTTTTCTCGATTTCCTTATACAGGCGTTCGCGTAAGTGGCGCGAAGTAACATATTTTCCTTCCTTGCCGAAAAGAGGGGAGTTGTTGATGGTAAACAACATGCTCATCGTCGGCTCATCAACCTTGATGGGGGGCAGGGCTTCGGGATTCTCGTAGTCGGCTACGGTGTCGCCAATCTCAAAGTTGTCAATGCCCATGAGAGCGATGATGTCACCGGCATAAACGGGGTTTTTCGTGCGTTCCTTGCCCAAGCCTTCAAAGGTGTAAAGCTCTTTGATGGTCGATTTGGTGACGGCACCTTCGCGTTTCATCAACGAAACGTTCATACCAGCCTGCAGCATGCCGCGTTTCAGGCGACCCACGGCGATACGACCGACATAAGAACTGTAATCGAGCGAGGTGATGAGCAACTGAGGCGTTCCATCCTCGAATTTCGCTTCCGGAATGGTGTCGATGATCACGTCAAGAAGATAGGAGACATCATTGGTGACGTGTTCCCAATGGTCCGACATCCAGCCTTGTTTGGAGGAGCCGTAAACCGTGGGGAAGTCAAGCTGGTCTTCGCTGGCGCCAAGGTTGAACATCAGGTCGAAAACGGCTTCCTGAACCTCTTCGGGACGGCAGTTCGGTTTGTCCACCTTATTGATAATCACGATAGGTTTCAGACCCAGTTCGATGGCTTTTTGAAGCACAAAACGAGTCTGGGGCATGGGACCTTCAAAAGCGTCGACCAAAAGTAAAACGCCATCAGCCATGTTCAGCACCCGCTCCACTTCGCCGCCGAAATCAGAGTGACCGGGAGTGTCAATGATGTTGATTTTTACATCTTTATAGCGTACAGAAACGTTTTTCGACAAAATGGTGATGCCTCGCTCACGTTCCAAATCGTTGTTGTCGAGAATGAGTTGTCCGGTAGTATCATCCGATACTTTGAACGATTTCGACTGGTACAAGATACGGTCCACCAAGGTGGTTTTGCCGTGGTCAACGTGTGCGATGATAGCAATGTTTCTGATACTCTGCATGTTGTAATTTCCTCCCTTTGAAAAATTTCAAGCTGCAAAGGTACGAAAAATCGTAAAAAATGATAGGAAATCGGTTGAAAAAATGAAATAAAAACGTGTAAGTGTCATGTTATTAGCTTATTGTAACAAAAAAGGCGTGCTAAAAGGCACGCCTTGTAAGGGTAAAACGACCTTGTTTTTATTTGCCGAGGAACGGGTAGCCGTAATCGGTGGCGGGCACGAAGGTCTCTTTGATGCAGCGCACACTGATCCAGCGCACCAAGTTGAGCATGCTGCCTGCCTTGTCGTTGGTGCCTGAGGCACGGGCGCCGCCAAACGGCTGGCAACCCACCACAGCGCCTGTGGGCTTGTCGTTGATGTAGAAGTTGCCGGCGGAATGCCTTAAGATTTGTTCGGCCTTCTCGATGGCATAGCGGTCTTGGGCGAAGATGGATCCCGTCAAGGCGTACGGGGAGGTCTCGTCACAAACATGCAGCATTTCTTCAAACTTCTTGTCTTCGTAAATGTAAACAGTGATGACGGGACCGAAAATCTCTTCACGGATGGATTCATAGTCGGGCTTTTTAGCGATGATGATGGTGGGCTCCACAAAGTATCCCACCGACTTGTCACATTTGCCGCCCAATGCGATTTCGGCATCTTTCGACTTCTTGGCCCTTTCGATGTAGCCTGCAATGTTGTCGAATGATTTTTCATCGATTACGGCGTTGATGAAATTGGAGAAGTCGCGCACGTCGCCCATCTTCACGGTCTTCATCATGTCCTTGATGTGTTTTAGGGTTGCTGTCCACAGCGATTTTGGCACGTATGCGCGTGAAGCGGCGGAACATTTCTGTCCCTGATACTCGAACGCGCCGCGCAGGATGGCCACGGCCAGTTCGCGTGCGGGAGCAGAGGGGTGGGCGAAGATGAAGTCCTTGCCGCCGGTCTCACCGACGATCTTGGGATAGGTGTTGTAGTTGTCGATATTCTTGCCGATGAGTTTCCAGAAGTTCTTGAAAGTGTCGGTGCTTCCTGTGAAGTGGACACCAGCCAGATGGGGCGATTTGAACGCCACTTCGCTGATCACCGAGCCACTGCCGGGCAGGAAGTTGATGACACCGTCGGGGATGCCTGCTTCTTGGAACAGTTTCATCAGGTAGTAGTTCGACAGGATGGCAGTGGTGGAAGGCTTCCAGATGGTGACGTTGCCCATCAAGGCGGGTGCTATGTTGAGATTCAGCGCAATCGAAGTGAAGTTGAATGGAGTGATAGCATATACAAAGCCTTCCATGCCGCGGTATTCGTTGCGGTTGAGGGTGGCGTGGTCGGAAATGGGCTGTTGCGTGTAGAGCTGTGAAGCGAAATAGGTGTTGAAGCGCAGGAAGTCGATGGCTTCGCAAGGACAGTCGATTTCGGCTTGCATCGGACTTTTGCCTTGTCCCAACATGCACGCGGCGTTGAGGATGTATCTGTATTTGGTGGCTAAAAGCTCGGCGGCTTTCATCATGATGGAGGCACGCTGAATCCATGGCATCTCTTCCCAGTCTTTCTTGGCGGCCATGGCGGCATCGATAGCCATCTGAACCTCTTTCTTGCCTACTTTGTGGTAGTTGGCCAGCACGTGTTTGTGTTCCGTGGGCATCACCACTTGACCCATGTCGCCGGTCTTGACTTCTTTTCCGCCGATAATCAGCGGTATCTCAATCACTTGGTTGTATTGACGGTCGAGTTCGGCTTGCAGCAGTTTCCGTTCGGGGGAACCGGGTGCATAGGAATAAACAGGCTCATTCTGAGGCTCTCTGAATAGATAATTCGAGTTGTTCATAGTTGAAGAATTTGTTGTTGGAATTAGGTTTTCGTTGTAGTTTGTTGTATTGATTGTTGTTAATGTGTTCAAGGGATCATAACGTGTGCAAAACTAATGTTTTTTTAGCAGGTTGCAAAATAATGATGAAAAAAACACGCAAGGATTGTGAATCGTTAGGAGCCGATACGCTTGATGGTGATAAGTTGGTGGGTGTGAAGGTTTCTGTCTTTATTGAAGATTCCGCTTTGGTCGATGCCGTCGATGCGCACTTGTCCCGAGGCATGGATGATGTGTTCGCTGTCCATCATGATGCCTACATGGGTGATGGTGCCGTCGTCTTTCCCGAAAAAGGCGAGGTCGCCGGGGCTTGTTTCGGGCAGGAAATACACTAATTCGCCGCATTTTACTTGTTGCGAGGCGTCGCGTGGCAACGTGGCGCCGGATGCTCTGGCGCAAAGTTGCACAAAGCCGGAACAGTCGATGCCGAAAACGGTACGTCCGCCCCATAGATAAGGGCTTCCAAGCAGCATTTGGGCATAGTGCACCATCAAATCGGGGTTGAAGCATTCGGGGATGGCAAAGGCATATCCATCAGCATTCAGGAGCGGCGTGCCGAAGCTAAGCAGTCTGCCGTTGCAGGTGGCGACGGCTTGCCCTACAACGTATTTCGTGTGCTGCATGGCTTCAAAGGCGGATGCGTCAGTCTCGTGATGCTGTATGGCGGGAATCCAGCCTTCGTAATGGTCGAAGGTGGTGCGGATGCGAATCCAGTCGCCGTCGTTATCTGTTGTTTCGTAAGTCTCGTTGTAAAGCAACTGGCTGACCATTTCGCTGGCATGGCGGTTTTCCTTTCGGAGGGGCATGGCGGCCATTGTGCATATTCCGTAGTTCATTTTTCCATTTGATTTCGGTGGCTAAAGTAACCTTTTTTTCTTTTTTCGACCGCGATGAACTTGATAATTCGTATTTTAGCCTACTGATAAACCTGTTTGTTTATTTTTAATATACTGAAAATGAGTAAATTAAAAAATATTTTCAATCATATTCGGCATAGTTACTACGAAGTCGCCAAAATTCTGATGTTCCTGATTGCAGCTTTGTTGGTGTTTTGGCAGATGCCGCGCATCGGAAAATTGAATTACGAGTACCAGAAGGCAAGACCCTGGCAGCACCAAACCTTATACGCTCCTTTTGATTTTCCGATTTACAAAAGCCAAGAGATGCTTGATGCGGAGAACGAAGCAGCCCGGAAGTCGGTGCGGCTGTACTTTGATTTCAATGATGCGGAAAAGAAAGAGGCGAGAAACAGTCTGCTTGAGGCTTTCAATGCCGAATGGCCTCAAAAAAGCACCTTCAACAAGGCGCGAAACGAGGCGTTTTTGCTGAAAGTATTCGACACGGTTCAGGGACGCGGCATTGTGGCCTATAACAAGACGTTTGGCGATCTTACTCCCGAGTCTATGGTGAATCTGGTGCAAGGAAAGGTGGTGCAAACCGTTCCTTTCGGAAGGTTTATCACCATGAATGCGGTTTCGGAGAAGGTCAATATGTTTTTCGAAAACGATGATGCCGATATTGATGCGCATCTACTGTCATCCCTGTTGCTGAGTGCCTTGCGACAAAACGTGTCTTATAACGAGCCGATGACCCAGGCTGATTTGAACAAAGCACTGATGGGAGTGTCGTTGACTTATGGCATGGTGCAGAAAGACGAGCTGATTGTTTCGGAAGGCGAAATCGTCAATGAACGGTCCTTCGCCATGCTCAATTCCCTGCAACGTGAAATGGAAGGGCATACGCTTTCAGCATCCGAGGCACGTCTTTCCATGCTCGGACAGTTGGTTTTTATTTTTGCGATTTTTGCGCTGATGTATTTTTACATGCGGCTGTTTCAAAAAGAGGCGTTTGAGTCGTTGCGTAAAATCAATATGGTGTTGCTGTTGATGTTGCTGTTGGTTTTGCCTTCGTTTTGGATATTGCGCTTGCATCCGTCTTACTTTTTTGCCATGCCGGTAGCCATCTTAAGCATTTTGTTGGTGACATTTTTCAATGCCCGTCTGGCTTTTGTAGTGCAAATGTTTGCCGTTCTGCTGATTTCGCTGTCATTGTCCAATCCTTATCAGTATGTGTTTATGCAGATCATGGCGACTGTTTTGGTGGTTATCGTGCTGCATAAGCGCTTCAGTCGTATTTTCTATTTCCGGGCAAGTATTTCGGTGCTGTTCGTTTACCTGGTTGTTTTTCTGACTTTTTCCTTGATCAATGACATTGACGTCACATGGCAGGCGCTCATTGTTTATGGTCTGAATGCCGTTTTCACCTTGCTCTCGCTTCCATTGATTATCTTGTTTGAACGCATGTTTAAGCAGATTACCCCTTTGTCGCTTCTTGAACTGAGCAATACCAACAGTCCGTTGTTACGCAAACTGGCGGTAGAAGCACCGGGAACGTTTCAGCATTCACTTCAAGTGGCTAATTTGTGCGACGAGGTGTTGAACAAGATAGGCGGCGACCCGCTGTTGGCAAGAACGGGTGCTTTGTATCATGATATAGGTAAGCTGAACAACCCCATGTATTTCACCGAAAATCAGCGTGGCGGCTACAATCTGCATAACGATCTCACCAATGAAGAGAGTGCGCAGATTATTATTTCACACGTGATTCAAGGCGTTGAAATGGCGCAGAAAGCACGTATTCCGGAACAGGTCATCGACTTTATCCGCCAGCATCACGGCACGCGGCGCACGGGTTATTTCTATGCCAAGGAAAAACTGGAACATCCCGATGAAGAAATCGACCCGCGTCCGTTTACCTATAACGGACCGGTTCCCTCGACCAAGGAAACCGCGGTGCTGATGATTGCCGATTCGGTGGAAGCGGTCTCGCGCAGCCTGAAAGATCCTGACGAAAACAGCATCAGCCAGATGGTGGACAGGGTCATCGACCAGCAGATGAGCGAAGGACAGTTCCGCAATGCCAATCTCACCATGCATGACTTTACGGAGATTCGTAACGTTCTGAAACACAAGTTGTCGAGTATCTATCACGTCCGTATCGCCTATCCGAAATGACTCCGTCAAGGCAAGGTTTTTGCGAAACGGCTTTATAGGCTATTAAGGTACGATTTGCTTTCGGGACCTTCGTTGAAAATCAAATCGAGCACGCTAAGGTCCGGGGCAAAAGGGAATTTGGTTTCAAATACTTGGTAATAAGCAGGTAAAGAAGTCGTCTCTTGTCTTTTTTTAGCATTGAAAGCATTGCGGAAATCGTTGTCTGCGTTTTTTTCAAAATCAGTAGAATAGAGGATTTCCTTATTGATTTTCAGCATGTTAAATATTGCTTGCATGGTGGCTTCATTCAAATCGACGAGCCACTTGAAGCGGGTGCCGAAAATAGGCTCGATGGCAGGGTAATAGTGGTCGAAAAAAGGAGCGTTGCGATAGGCGGATTCCAAGCAACGGCGGTGTATCTGTTGCCAAGGCAGGTGGTCGCTGACACCAATGTCTTTCGTCATGGTGTGGCTGCCGTGGGTCTTGACGACAGGGACGCTGAGGCATTCAACCCCATTCGCGGTCATCACCACGCAACGGCTGCGGTAAGTTTGTTTTTGATAGGTCTCGTACAACTCGATGCGAAAAGTGTCGGCTTTCAAAGCCTGCGCTACGTATCGGATGCAAGGAAAATATGCCGTCGAAAACAGCGCCATCGGATTATTGGAGCAGGTTCTTGTCGATGATTTCCTTAAACTGGGCCTCGGTCAGGGCGCCGACTTGCATCAGAGGCTGGCCTTTTTTCGGGAAGAACAGCACCATCGGGATGCTTTTTGCTTCAAAAGTGGCGGCAAGCTGCTTTTCCTGATCGACATTCACCTTATAAATTATGATTTTGCCCTCGTAGTCTTTGGCCAACTTTTCCATGATAGGCGCTATGCGGCGGCAAGGACCGCACCAGTCGGCATAAAAGTCGATGACACAGGGCAGTTTGCCCTTATACACCAATTCCTTTGGATTTTTTTCAAAATCCCATACTTCTTTGATGAACCTGTCGTAGTTGAGTTTGTTGACGGTCTGGGCTTGCAAACCTGTAGCCGAAAGGGTAAGAAATGCAAGTAATGTGATGAGTTTAGCTTTCATTTTCAATTGTTTACATTTTGTTTTCGTGAGATGAACTTTCTGTCATATCAAACGAGATGTGTATTTATTCCACATATTTCCAGTAAAAAGCTCCGGTGTCTTTTACTTCTCTGTTGGCGATGTCGAAATGTTTTTCAATGAACAAACCAATGGAAATCCCGTTGAATAGTTCGCATCCAAGCTCGATTTTAACAGTTTCCAACAATTCGCCACGGTATGCTTCCGGAATATTGTCTTCGTTAGTCCAAGTGGCGGTCGCTTCATCCCATTGCAAGGTGTAATCAACGTTGCGTACTTTGAAAACAAATCCATCTTCCTTGTCGGATTCAATACCCCCATCGTAATTGGCGATAGCAAGCACCTTTTCCCCATTATGGATATCATAAGCGGCGAGGTCGCGCAGGTTTCCGGTTCCGGAGCTGGCAACAAGGCAGTTGCCAATGACTTTTTCGAAACTCAGGTATTCGTTTTCGTCGGCCACGGCTTCAAAGCCTTTCAACTTCTCGAACTTGGGCTGAACCATAAGTTTTTGGTCGTTGTCCGAAACAATACGGATGGTATCTGTTTCATAAACAATATGTTGCGTTTCTGTGGGTTCGGGAAGGCTGATGGGCTTGCCGACCTTATTACTACTGTGACTTCCGCAGGCGCTCAAGAGTAACACTGCGATACAAAAGGATAGGATTTTCTTCATTTTTGATGTGTTCTGATATTTAGGTGGCAAAAATAGTGTTTTTTTGAGATGTTGAATCTAAAATTTTGAGGTTTGGATCGAATGTCAGTGTGAAAAAACGTTATCTTTGCCGAAAATCTAAGATCATGCTCATTATCAATATCAGTGAATTGGCAGGCATTGAAGAAACCGGCCAACGTTTGAAAGTCGGTGCCGAAATGGCCGAGACGGGACGTATTCAAAATGCTTTTGTGCTGTTAAAAGGGAAAAAGATTGTTGACTACGGTCGCATAGATTCCGAATCAGGTAAAAAATATCTTTCTGAAAACCATCGTGTTGTGGATGCCAAGGGTGGCATGATGCTGCCTTGTTTTTGTGATTCGCATACCCACCTCGTCTATGCCAACTCGCGCGAGATGGAGTTTGTCGATAAGATCCGCGGCTTGAGTTACGAAGACATTGCCAAGCGTGGCGGTGGCATTCTCAATTCGGCAAAGGCCACGGCGGCGGCATCGGAGGACGAGCTGTACGAAACCGCCATGCAGCGTCTCGAAGAGGTGATGCGCATGGGAACGGGAGCCATCGAAATCAAGAGTGGCTATGGGCTGACGACCGAGAGCGAGCTGAAGATGTTGCGTGTCATCCGGCGTTTGAAAGAAAATTCCCCGATGCTTATCAAGGCGAATTTCCTTGGTGCACATGGCATCCCGATGGAATACCGCGGTCATCAAAGCGATTATGTCGATTTGGTTATCAACGAGATGATTCCATTGGTGGCTTCCGAAGACCTTGCCGACTTTATCGATGTTTTCTGCGACGAAGGATTTTTCACGGTTGAAGATACCGAACGCATTCTGATGGCAGGTCTTAAATACGGACTGCGACCGAAGATCCATGCCAACGAGATGGCTATTTCTGGCGGCGTGCAAGTGGGCGTGAAGTATGGCGCGATTTCGGTGGATCACTTGGAGCAAATCGGAGCGGCGGAAATAGAATGTCTGAAAGATACCGAGACCATGCCCACCATACTGCCGGGATGCGCATTCTTCCTGAATCTGCCACTGTCGCCGGCACGCGAGATGATCAGCAAGGGACTGCCGGTAGCCATGGCTTCCGATTTCAACCCTGGGACGTCGCCATCGGGCAATATGCAGCTCATACTCTCTATGGCCTGCATCCGTTACCGGCTGACGCCCGAAGAAGCTCTGAACGCTACTACGTTGAATACGGCTTATGCCATGGATGTGAGCGATCAGGTGGGCAGTATCAGCAAAGGTAAACTTGCCAACCTCATCATCACGGAACCCATGTCGCGTTTGGAGTTTATGCCTTATTACTATGGCGCCAACAAGGTGGCGAAAGTCATCTTGAATGGAAAAGTGGTGTGATGCTTTTCCGTGACAATTTGGTTTACAATGTGTTATAATAATAAAGCTCCCAATCATTCAAATATTATGAAAAGAACCCCATTTGTTTTACTAGTCGGCTTGTTATTGGTTTGTTTTGCTTGCAACAAGAACCATTATGACTTCGATCGTTTTGAAGGTGTTGAGGCGGAGGGCGAGTGGAACTTGCCCATTGCATCGGCATCACGAACCATTGGCGATGTGATTAATGCCTTGAACCAGAATGGTGCGATTGTAAATGACGAAAACGGAAACCTGCATTTTGTCTATAATTACTTCATTGACGATGCGATTAAAGGTGCCGATTTCATGTATTTCAAAGATCAGCAGTTCGCGGATTCGGTAGTCATTGACAATCCGGCTCCCATTGTGTTGCCAGCCCCCATCGATACGGTGCTGCGTTTTGAAAAGACCATTGCCCTCGCATCGGAAAATATCGGCATGATGTCGGCGGAAATCAAGTCGGGGCGGTTGGGTTTTTCTGTGGCGACCAATTTAAGTGGCTTTCGGCAAATCATTGTGATGTCGCCCAATATCATGGATGCCAATGGCAACAACTTGAATTTGGTTATGGATACATTGGACAAAGAACGTGTAATCGACGTTGCGGGATACCGTTGCGAAACTCAGGTTGACAATGAAATAACTTTGGTCGTTGAAGTGCATTTGTCCATACAGGACCTATCAGAATCCCAATATAAAACTTCTTTCGATCTGAAAGTCAATGACTTAAAAATGAGCCGTATGACGGGCAAAATTGGCAGATTTTCTTCATGCCATCGGATAGACACTACTTTCAATCTGTTTCCGAACAGTTTGGAGGGGACGGCCATGTTTCTTGATGCCAAGGTCAAATTACGCGAACGCAACAGTTTTGACCTGCCGGCGCGTCTCCGAATTGACACCGCCATGATTAGTGGTGCCGGTCAGTCTTACTGCATTTTCGACCAAATGCCTGTTGTTGTCAATATTGCTCCGTCGGATGGCTATGTCGAGGTGTTTAATGAAAATGTCAGCGGCGTGCTGAATACCAATAAGCAACAAGCACTTTCGTCGGCGGTATTTATCTTGAATCCCTACAGCCTGAACACTGTATTCGAAGTGGCCGACACGACTTCTATCGATACCGAGATAGGTGTGTATATTCCGTTTAAGTTCAATGTGCCAAGGGTCAACTATATTGACACGGTGGACATGCATCTGTCGAATTACGACTCGTTGGATTTTTTCAAGGAGGTGGTGCTCAATATGTTGGTTCGTACTGATATTCCTTTTAATATCAATGTGAGAGCTTGTTTTTATCATTCCGATTCCGGTGAGGTGACAGCAACCCTTTTTGATGACGATTGGGTGTTGAAAGGCGCTTTCGACGGGAACATGCAGGAATCAGATATTACGATAGCATTGACGCAGGAACATATCCGTCAGTTGTTGCATTCCGACAAACTGATTATCCAATACCATATCGACACCGAGGGGCATGATGTCGAACTGAATGCAAAACAGCGGCTTATGATGGCGCTTCGTGCCAAAGTGTTTTACGATGGAATGATAAGTCCAATTAACATAAAGGAGAAACATTGAGATGAAGAAATTTGCAATCAGGAATTGTGTTATTGTGTTTGCGATGCTGTTTGTGGGTACTGCTGCCTACTCTCAGGAAGCGTCCCCCGTTGATTTTATGCGACTGAATCCGAATAGTGCTTTTTCTAATGCGGCTACCGTATCGCCGTATTTCGGCTATTTTGGGATGGGCTTTGGCAGCATATCGGGTGCGTTACGCAATTCGGGGCTGTTTTATGATGACCTTTTCCGTTTCGACAAAGAAGGTTATCCTGTTGCCCTTGACTTGAATGCGGTTGAAACCAAGCTGAAGGATTGGAACAAGCTGGGAGTGGGCGGCGGAATTGATGTTTTTAGCTGCGGAAGGCAGTTGGAGACCGGTTTCTTGACGTTTAGCTACTGCTTCCGTGAGCAGGCCAGTTGTGCTTTTTCAAGGGATTTGGTCACGCTTTTGGCAAAAGGAAATAGCGCATTCATGGGAGCGGAAAATCCTGCCAATGTCAATATGGAGATTGACGCAAAGGCATTTTCAGAGCTAAACTTCGGGTATCAACTTGAGCTAAGCAAAAAACTGTCGGTCGGCGCAAGGGCTAAGTTCCTCATGGGCTTCGCCAATGTGTGTTCGCAAAGTATCAACATGCAGCTTTTCACCGACCCCGGCAGTTATGCGATCAGTTTGACCGACCGCATCGATATGGATGTCTGTTCGCCCAATGCGTTTACCTTTGAAAACGGAAACTTCAAATTTTCCGACGGTCATTTCCATTTCGGATCACTGTTCCGCAACCCCGGTCTTGGTATTGATTTGGGTGCTGATTATCGGTTCAACGACCGTTTTGGGGTGTCGGCTGCGGTCAATGATTTGGGTTTCATCGTATGGAAGCGTAACGCCATGCATATTAAGGGCAGCCCGCAGAATGCCGGATCTTTATATCATGATGGCAGTGTGGTTTTCGACGGTTTCGACCCCCATCAGTTTCGAATGTTGGTGAATGACAAAGAATACCGACAGCAGTATCTCGACACTTTGTCGCAGTATCTCGGATTGGAGGGTGAAGTTCAAAAATACACAACAGGATTGAATACCAGTATGTTGCTGCGCGGTTACTACGACATCCATCCTGATCACCGTGCAACGGCGCAACTGCAAGGCTGGTTCACGGGCATAGAGTTCATTCCGGCACTTACCTTGGCCTATAACGCCACTTTCATTGACATGTTCGACTTGGTCGCTACTTATACCGCAACGCCGTATTGCTACACGAATTTCGGACTTGGTGTTGGCATGCGCTTTTATTATTTCTATTTGTACGCCGCCACGGATAACGTCGTTTCAGTGTTTGACCCCGCCAACGCCCGTCAATTCAATGTGCATGTGGGATTGATGTTTACCAACAACAAGGTGAACCGCAGGAAAACCGTGTCGGATGACGAAGTGAAGGATTTTGGGTGGTGAGCATTTGGTGACAGGTGTTATTATGCAATACCGGCAATCCATTTGCCGAAACACTGTTTCCCGAAGGGAAAAACGAAAGGCGTCATCCCCATTTGTGGTGTTTTTTTGGAAAAATCCTTAGAAATGGGGATTGTCGTATGTGGAAAACCATTACTTTTATCACAAAATTCATGGGATACAATAGACCATGATGAACAACAAAACACATTTAATTGTTAAAATCAATCAAAATGAAAAGAGTTGGGATATTACTGGCGACCGCATTATTCGCCATGTCAGCGGGCGCTTTCGCACAAAGCAGCTGGCAGACAACGGGCAACACCGACAACAATGGCGTTCTCGGCACAAAGAGCGGGTCGAACCACCCCATCAAGATTGTGACCAACGGCATTCCGCGCATGTACGTTGCGAACGGAGGAAGCGATGAGCACAGCGGCTACATCGGCATCAACACGACGACCCCCAAGCAACGCCTGCACATCGTAAACGGGAACATCCTGGTCACCCGGACCTCGGCGAAGGACACTGACGCGCCTGGCTCGACGAACGGCTCCATCCTTTTCGGCGACCAGTCGACCACCATGCATCCTTATGGCAGGTGGGGCATCGAGTACCTGAACCAGGACGGCGCGACCATCGAGAACGCCGAGTGCGCCCTGGCGCTGTGGCGGCCGGGCCACTGGGGCACCACGGGCGGCATCGTGCGTGCCTCCGACGCCGTGTTCCGCAACAACCACCGCGCCATCCGCCGTCAGCGCCGTGAACGACGGCACCCGCACGGTGACTCACGGCTCATTCAGCAACAACGATTTTGGCGTTTACGTCAGCAACCTGAGCAATGTTTCAGTGCCGTTTCTTGCACCACAT
>JBGYXG010000060.1:0-69209 GCA_041842465.1 Candidatus Limimorpha sp. | reverse complement strand
CGCTCATTTCCAATAAATTACACTCTTTTCGTAACTTCAAAATGCAAATCTACCTTTTTTTATGATACGTTGTTTTGATGATAAACATATTTACTATTTTTGTCCATTCTTACATTTCAAAACGAACGATAAAATACACGAAAATGGATATTTTTGAAAGAATTGCCAAGGATTCCGGTGGTCCTATCGGACAGTATCGGGATCGTGCCGACGGTTATTTTGCTTTTCCGCGTTTGGAAGGCGAAATGGGTCCCAACATGGTTTTCAACGGCAAAGAGGTGCTTTGCTGGAGCTTGAACAACTATTTAGGTTTGGCCAACCATCCGGTTATCCGGAAAGCCGATGCCGACGGAGCGGCACGCTGGGGGCTTGCGGCACCTATGGGAGCGCGCATGATGAGCGGCCACACGCGCATGCACGAACACTTTGAGAAAGAATTGGCCGATTTTGAAAAGAAAGAAGCCACTTATCTCTATAACTTTGGTTATCAGGGTATTTTCTCTACCATCGATGCCTTGTTGACCCGTCACGACGTGTTGCTCTACGATGCCGAAATCCACGCCTGCCTCATGGATGGAAAAAGACTGCATATCGGCAAGTCGTTTTCATACAAGCACAACGACATGGAAAGCCTCGAGCAGAAGCTGCAAGTGGCCGAGGAGATTGTCAAGGAAACCGGGGGAGGCATTCTGCTGATTACGGAAGGTGTTTACGGCATGACGGGAGCCTTGGGTGCCCTTGATAAAATTGCGGCGTTGAAGAAAAAATACCATTTCCGCATTCTGATTGACGATGCACACGGCTTTGGTGTCATGGGCGAGCATGGCCGCGGCACATCGGAACACTTCCATGTCATGGACGACATTGATTTGTACATTGGCGCTTATGCCAAGTCGATGGCCATTATCGGCGGTTTCGTGGCTGGTCCGAAAAACATCATCGAGTATTTGCGCTACAACATGCGTTCGCAGATGTATGCCAAGTCGTTACCGCTTGCTATCGTCGAAGGCTGCGAAAAACGTCTTGAGATCATCCGAAGCGAAGAAGGCGACCGTTTGCGCGCCCAGTTGTGGAAGATAACCCGCGCTTTGCAGGAAGGATTCCGCAATCTTGGCTTAGACATCGGTCCTGCCGAGGCCTGCGTGACACCGGTACATGTGCATGGCGATGTGGCACAAGCCACCAATATTGCCATGGATCTACGCGAAAACTACCGTATTTTCTGTTCCGTGGTCACATATCCCGTCATTCCCAAGGGCATGATCATTTTCCGTATCATCCCAACGGCGGCGCATACTATGGAACAAGTGGACTATACCCTCAAGGCTTTCGCCGAGGTGAAGGATAAACTCGCCAAAGGCTACTACGATGGCGATGAAGTGCCCAACATGGCAATACCGTAAGCGGCATCAGGCGGGCATTCCCATGCGGTAAAAGTGTAGTTCCGATGCTGTGGGCGGGATGTAGGAACGGTTTTGGTTTTCTTAGAAATGGTCAAACGCATAAGAACCGACGATATGGCGACGAAGCACAAACTATTTGACAAAGTCATTATCATAACGGGAGCCAGCTCGGGCATCGGGCGGGCTTCCGCCATACGGTTGGCGCATAGCGGGGCGAAACTCGTTCTTGCTGCAAGGTCGATCGACAAGCTGGAAGTCCTTGCGGCAGGGTTTCCTTTCCCCGATAAAGTATTGTGTGTCGAAACGGACGTTTCCGTAGAAGCGGATTGCAAGAACCTTGTGGAGCAAGCCGTTGCGCGATTTGGCGGCATCGATATTCTTGTTAACAATGCAGGACTTTCCATGCGTGCCATGTTCAAGGATGTCGAGCCGAAAGTGTTGCACCGTTTGATGGATGTCAACTATTGGGGCACTGTGTATTGTACGAAATATGCCCTGCCTTACCTGTTGCAATCCCAAGGCTCTGTGGTCGGAGTGATCTCCATTGCCGGTTTCAATGGACTTCCTGCCCGTTCAGGCTACGCCTCTTCGAAATACGCCATACGTGGTTTTTTGGACACCCTGCGCATTGAGCACCTGCATGACGGTTTGCACGTCATGGTGTTCTCTCCGGGATTCACGGCTTCCAATGTGCGCATCGCCGCTTTGACGGCGGATGGCACTCCGCAAGGACGCACCCCGCGCGATGAGAGCAAGATGATGTCTGCCGAACAGGTGGCACGTCGCCTTGAACGTGGCCTCGTGCGACGTAGAGCATGTGTCATTCTGACACCGGCAGGACGTATCATTGTCAAGCTCAGACGCATCTTCCCAAGGCTTTCCGACCGCCTGACCTACAATTTTATGGCCAAAGAGCCTGATAGTCCCTTCAAAAAACAATGAAAGACGTAAAAATCAAGGTTTTATAAACGAATTAAATCCAACAACACCATGATACTGATCAAGCAAATCGGCGTTTATGTCAACATCTTGAATTGCAAACTGAAAAAGCATTTTGCGGATGTTTTCAAACGCAACGGCATCAACCTTACCGGCGAGCAGTTTCTCGTCATGGACACGCTTTGGAATGAAGGCACAATGACACAGCAGTCCATCGCCTATATCATCCAGAAGGATAAAAACTCGGTGACACAGTTTGTCGATAATCTTGAACGAAAGGGTCTGGTTCGGCGCATGGTTGATAAAAAAGACCGGCGGGTCAACAATGTCATGCTTACCGAAGAGGGCGAGAGGCTGAAAGAAAGCACCAAAGCTATTGCCATTGATGCCATGAACAAGATTTTTTCCGGTTTTTCGGAACAGGAACTCATGGTGTTTGCAACGGTTTTGCAAAAGGCCTGCGACAATATCCCGGAAGGAAACGCCTGACCCTTGACGTGCTTTTTTGAGTACTGACAAGATGAAACAGCGCAAGAATAGGATGGCTTCAGAATGAATTTGTGCAGAATGGCAGAAATACTGCATTTGCACGGAAAGACGGAAATGTTTTCAAAAATGATTTGGTTTTTTCTTTCCGAAATCAATGGGATAAGATGGGGAAATATGACTATCTTTGTCCCAAAATAGAACTCAATCATGCAGATATTTAACAATGGAGACAAAATTGGAAACTATACCGTGGTTTCCTTCATCAAGAAAGGTGCTACCGCTGAATCGTATTGTGTGGCGGGACCTGACGGGAAGAACTATTTCCTGAAATTGTTCGACTTTGAAAGCATACCTCCGGCGTTGCTTTTCGATGGGAAGGAAGTGTATGAAATACAGTTGTGTCAGGAGCTGAAAAACGAGAATGTGGTCAGCTATGTCGGTAACGGCGAAGTGCGCAAAGGCGGAAAAATCTACCACTTTTTAGTGACGGAATATTATAAAGGGCAGTTGCTGATCGACTCCATCAGACAGTCGGGGCTGTTCTCGCCTGAAGATGCGGCTCAAGTGACGCTGTGTGTGTTGAACGGCTTGAATTATATCCATTCCAGAGCGTTGATACACAATGATATTACACCCGAAAACATTATCTTGCAAGAGGTGGGCGACGGCATGTTGCTCCCCACCATCATCGATTTGGGTCATATTTCCTACATGGTCATGGGGCGTCCTACTTTCTTTGTCGAAGACCTGATGCCGTTTTTCCGTGCGCCGGAAACCTTCAAGGGTATCTATACCCCCAAGAGCGACCTCTTTTCGACAGGAGCCTTGTTTTACTACATGATTTTCGGAAAAGCGCCATGGGAGACCGATCTGGGTGAGGCTAAGGGTGACAAGCGTCAACTCAAGGAAGCAGTGAAAATGGCGCGGCGCAGCGAATTGATATGGGAGACTGAAGATATTAAGCTAGGTGACATTTACCAACGGATTTTGAAAAAAGCATTGGCAAAGAATCCCGATGACCGTTTTGTTTCGGCGGCTGATTTTGCCAAGGCCTTGGTGGAGATGACATTGCCTGAAGAGGAAACGGCAGGAACGCCACCCGTTGCCCCCATCGAAGAAAACGAAGCCCCCGTTGCACCGGAACATTCCAGCGAATTGGCCATCACTTTCAAAAAGGGGAGTGGCAATGGCTTTGAAAATGTTGCGGGACGCGACGAACTGAAGGAACAGCTTCGTAAGGAAGTGTTGTTTACGTGGCAAAATTCAGAGAGGGCCAAAAAATATCAGTTGGAACCGGTCAACGGCATCTTGCTCTATGGTCCTCCGGGATGCGGCAAGTCCATCATGGTGGAAAGCCTTGCCGAGGAATCGGGATTCAATTACTCGCTGATACGTGGTTCTGAGTTCGGCAATATCTACCAGCCCAATGTGTTGGAAAACATGCAGCGCATCTTCCTTGCTGCGGCTGAAAAGGCGCCATTTGTGCTCTGCCTCGACGAAATCGAATTTCTTGTGCCGAATGCAATGGATGAAAGCGGCGCCGTGTCGCCTCAAGCCATGCAGTTTGCGGCCTTGATGAACGGCTGTGCCGAAAAGGGAATCCTTGTGGCGGCAACATCGAACAGGCCCGACTTGGTCGATCCCACCATTGCACGTCCCGGCTGCATCGACAAGGCATTCTTCGTGCCACAGCCCGACCTCGAAGCACGTAAGGATATTTTCAGGTCGCACCTCAAAGACCGTCCGTGTGAAGAATTGGACTATGACGAGCTGGCCAAGATGTCCGATGATTTTGTGGCGGGCGATATTACCGAAACCGTCAACGAAGCGGCCATGACGGCGGCCTACATGGATGTGCCCATTTCGCAGAAACTCCTTGTGGACGTTCTCAAGTACAAGAATCCTTCGTATTCGACACGTACTACCATCGGGTTCAATAAGAAATAGCGTTTTAGTCCATTATTACCAAGGCAATGGAGATGAGGGAATCCTGCATCGCTTCGTCCTTGCTGGAAATCTGTTGGAAGGGTGCTTGACACCATATTATATTGTATTATTATTGCGACAAAATGACTGCAAAATACATTGTACTTGACTTTTTGAAAAACGCTGGTATTGCACCGGTTGAAAATGAAATCGGCTTGACGTTTCATTACGAGGGATGGAATTTTCTGCTTTGGCATGATGAAAACGATCCTTTGTTCTACCGTTTGACCTTGCCCGGCATCTTTGACGTGACCGATGAGAATTTTGCGGAATCCATCATGGCGGCCAATTCGGTGAACTGGACTTTCAAGGTCGTGAAAGCCATTGTCTATGAATATGAGGACGAAAAAGACAGCGGTGCTTCGGTGTGGATTTGCTTTGAACAGTTGCTCGATTCCACACCCGATGTGAGCGAAATTGTTCCGCGCTCCATCAATATGATGATCCAAGCCAGCGACGCTTTTCTGAAAAAGGTCAGTCAAGAAGAGGAGTGAACCCCAACCGAAACGTAAAACGGCGGCGGAAAACTGCTTGATACCGTTTCTCCTTGGTGCGTTTTGACTTTTTTTTCTTTCTCTCTGTTGATTTTCGTGGAGATGAGTGCTTTCGAAAGGAGACGTTTATTCCTTCGCCTTGATGGTCAGGCTGATACTGGCCGAATGGTGGTTCTCATCGGTAATGGTGCCGGTGACCACATATTGTCCTGGCCCATTGACTTTAAAATAGGTGTCGTGGTCTAAAACGTTTTCCGTGGTATAAGTCGTGGAATTGTAGGGAGTGTCGTTGTCATGTACAATGCGGACGGAGAGGACGTCTAATCGGGCTTCCGTATCCATGTTTGAAGCGGCATGAAAACCCACGGTGACTTCGGTTCCCAATGGTAATTCGCAATCGCTGGAAATGTAGTTTTTTCCTTCGATAAACCGAATGCTTGGCGCTATGTTGTCGGGGCTACATCCTGCGAAGAGAAGGAGCGTGACGATGCTTGCGGGTATCTGTGCCAGATGGCGTTTCCCAAGTGGGTGTCGTATTGCCTTCATGTTGTGATGATTTTCTAAGTTTCTTGCCGCAAAGATAGCGATAAAAAAAGCACCCCGAAAGGTGCTTTTTTTGTTTTTCCACAACTGTGGGTTTATTTCGACTGACCGGTAATGGTGACTTGTGTACCTTGGCCGGAAACGGTTTTGACTTCACCATGCTTGACAATCAAGAGGTGGTGTTTGCCTTTGTAGATGGTGCCAAGTACATCTTCGTAGTCATGGCTTGCCCATGCGGAAACACCGCGATAGTTTGCAATGGGGCTTATTCCTTCGAAGAGGGCAGCCTTTGCTGATTCGGTTGTGACACCATTAAAGCCTTCGGTGTTGAGGTCGAATTGATACAAAGTAGCATTGTCAATAGGAGCGATGGTGGCAAAAGTTTCTTTTCCGTTGCCGGTCCATTCCAAACCATATTCAGCAAGATTGCCTGTGACATTGCCTCCTAACTTCACCCATGTGAAATCTTTAACAACGAGGGCAGGCTCAATAGCTTTCTTAATGTTCAGTGTGATGCTGGTGCTGGCAGTTTTGCCTTTGGCGTCAGTCACAGTGGCCTTGATGACCGAAGTGCCGATGATTTCTCTGTCAAGAGTGAAACGGATGGTGTCGCGATAGGTGTAAGAAGTGCCTGTCAGGTCAATCTCGGCCCATTTTGCAGAGTCCACAGTGACAACTAATTTTGCAAGTTCGCTGTTGGTTTCAGTGCTGGAAGCCATAATGAAACCGAAAGGAAGGTTGGTGTTCAAAGCAACAGTGTCTTCGTCAGTGACACAGCCGTTTTCGGCCAAAACCGAAATGGTGGGTTGTCCTTTGGGGGTGCAGCTTGCGAAGAATGCAACGCTGACGAGGCAAACAAGTGCCAAAGCTAATTTCTTCATAGTTTTTAATTGATTAATGATTAATAATAGTTGTTGTTACTTTCTTTCTTGTGGTTATATGTTTTAATAACGGCAATATATCTATCAAATATTTTGCCAAAGTCTAAAATAAGACGCAAAAACCCGAAAAATATTGTGTTTGGTTGTTTTTTTTTACGATTCAACTCAAAAAAAACGGAATGCTTGCGAACAAGCATTCCAGTTTTCTTTTTTGAATAATCAATTTTTAATCTCCAACGATTGCTTCGTTCGGGCAAGCGGCGGCGCAAGTGCCACATGATACGCACTGATCGGCGTCGATTACATAGATGTCTCCTTCTGAGATGCAGCCCACTGGGCATTCGTCGATGCATGATCCGCATGCTACGCAGCTGTCTGTGATTTTATAAGCCATAGTGTTTTAGTTTTGAATTTGTACGGCAAAAATAGCATATATCTTTGTCATGGAAGCATTTTTTTGACAAATTATTTTCGATGACAATTGATACTTCAACTTTATCGTTGATAATCAGCATGTTGATTTTGCGGTTCAATGTGTATTTCTGTGGCGAAATGTAGCTGTTTTTTCACGGTTTCATGCTGTTGTGCGACTGTTTTTGCGTTTCTTCGTGGAAACAAATCGCCAGTCGAGGGTGGCGATAATCTTTCAAGGCGAATTGACACTTTCCGGTCATAAGCACTCATGGAGCAATCCGAAATATTTGTCGGGTCATGGCTGTCAGGGGCGATATGTCGTCGGATTAATGCTGTCGTGGTGGGGTTGCAAAAAAATAGTTTCCCGTTTTGGCAGAATGACCATATTAATTATGTACCTTTGCAGCGTTTAACAAGGTTTACGATGCCTGTTTTTGTCACTCGGCTGTAAAGTCTCTGGTAGAAAGCAGGTTCGTTTTTATTTATTTTTCAATTGACCGATAATTATTCATTCTAAGTATTAAAATAAGATCTAATATGACAGCAAAAAGTAAAGTTGTTGCTCTTGAACATGTCGTCATCCGCTTTTCTGGCGACTCGGGCGATGGTATGCAACTTACCGGAAATCTATTTTCGGATTCAACAGCATTTGCTGGAAACGACTTCGCCACGTTCCCGGACTATCCGGCCGAAATCCGTCCGCCTCAAGGCACGGTAGCTGGCGTTTCTGGTTTCCAAGTACACTTCGGACACAAGCCGGTCCATACCACGGGTGACCTTTGCGATGTTTTGGTTGCAATGAACCCTGCTTCCATTAAGGCAAACATGCGCTGGCTCCGTCCAGGTACGATCATTATCTTTGACTCTGATTCCATGTCGGAAAAAGCGCTTGAGAAAGCCGGTTATGCCAACGACCCGACCGTTGACGGCACCCTCGCCGACTATCAGGTTGTGAAGGCTCCTATTTCGGAACTCACCAAGGAAGCGTTGAAAGACTTTGGCATGGACTTGAAGTCGATGCTGAAATCAAAGAACATGTTTGCTCTTGGCATCGTGATGTATCTGTTCAACCGCAACTTAGATACCGTTTACGATTACTTTGAAACCAAATTCAAAGGTAAAGAACAGGTTATCAAAGCCAACCGTACCGTTTTGGATGCCGGTTACAACTATGCCGACACTTGGGAGCTTTTCACCAATACCTATAAGGTGGAAGCGGCTGACCTTGAAAAAGGAAAGTACCGTAATATCACAGGTAATGTCGCCATGGCATGGGGCTTGATGGCTGCCAGTGAACGCTCAGGCCGTCAGTTGTTCTTGGGATCTTATCCTATTACGCCTGCAACCGATATTCTGGCCGAGTTGACCAAGTACAAGAATTTGAATGTCAAGGCTTTCCAGGCTGAAGATGAAATCGCAGGCATCATGTCGTCCATTGGCGCCGCCTATACAGGCTGCTTGGCTGTTACCACCACTTCAGGTCCCGGTCTCTCGCTGAAGAGCGAAGCCATGGGCTTGGCTGTGATGACAGAGCTGCCTTTGGTGATTATCGATGTGCAGCGTGGCGGTCCTTCAACGGGTCTGCCCACCAAGACGGAACAGAGCGATTTGCTCCAAGCCCTGTATGGCCGTAACGGAGATGCTCCGCTTGTAGTGATGGCTGCCAGAAGCTCGGCCGGTTGCTTCTATTCTGCTTTTGAAGCCTCCCGTATCGCCATGGAACACATGACCCCCGTCATTCTCCTCAGCGATGGCGCGCTGGGCAACGGTTCCGAAGTGTTCCGTATCCCCAAGATGTCAGAATTACCCGCCATTAATCCTCCTTTGGCAAAAGCCAATGATCCGGAATACCAGCCTTACCGCCGCGATGAAGAGAAACTGCGCCGCGAATGGGCTATCCCGGGAACTCCCGGATTGCGTCACCGTGTCGGTGGTCTTGAAAAGGAAAACGGCAAGGGTAACCTCTCCACCAATCCTGAAAACCACCAAATCATGACAGAACTCCGCGAGGAGAAAGTCAACCGCGTGGCCAACGACATCCCCTTGCAGGATGTTTATGGCGACAAGAACGCCGACCTCTTGGTAGTAAGCTGGGGCGGTACGTTCGGTGTGGTTCGCACGGCTGTGGAAAAGATGATGGAAGAAGGCAAATCGGTGGCTCACGCCCATTTCGACTACATTTTGCCGTTGCCAAAGAACACGGACGAAGTGCTCTCAGGTCACAAGAAGATTGTGGTTTGCGAAATCAACCGCGGTCAGTTCGCCAAGTATCTGCGCATGAACTATCCGGAACACAAGTGCGAACAGTATAATAAGGTCCAAGGTCTGCCATTCACCCTCGGCGAACTTGAGAATAAGTTTAATGAGCTTTTAAAATAATACGACTATGGAAAATAAGAATATTGAAAATCAGGAAACTGAGCTGACCAAGCAGGATTTTGCCAGCGATCAGGTTGTGAAATGGTGTCCCGGATGTGGCGACCATGCCATCCTGAAGGCCGTTCAGGACATATTTCCGAAGTTAGGTGTGAAAAAAGAAGATATCGTCGTCGTTTCCGGCATCGGTTGTTCTTCGCGTTTCCCCTATTACATGAATACTTACGGTTTCCATAGCGTTCACGGACGCGCTGCCGCTGCCGCTACCGGTGTGAAATTGGCCAATCCTAAACTTTCGGTTTGGATGATTACCGGCGACGGTGACTGCACCGCTATCGGTGGCAACCACTTTATCCATGCCTGCCGTCGTAACATCGACATCAACCTGTTGCTGTTCAACAACCGCATCTATGGCATGACGAAGGGTCAGTTCTCTCCATGCACCTTCCGTGGCACGAAGACCAAGACCTCTCCGCAAGGTACTTACGAAGATCCGTTCAATCCCGGTGAATTGGCTATCGGCGCTAAAGCTACTTTCTTCGCCCGTGGCATTGATATCAACACGAAAGAACTGAGCGATATTTTCATGGAAGCCTACAAGCACGATGGCATGGCAGTGACGGAAATCCTCCAAAACTGCGTGATTTTCTCCAATGGCATTCACGAAAACATCACCGGCAGAGAAGTCCGCGAGGATATGCAAGTGAAATGCGAGCACGGCAAGCCTTTGATTTTCGGCAAAAACCGTGATAAAGGTATCGTGCTGAGAAACAACCATCTCGAAGTGGTTACCATTGGTCAGGACGGAGTCACTGAAAAGGATATCCTCGTTCATGACAAGACCACGGAAGACACGGGTGTCCACATGATGCTGGCACACATGATGCCGCCTCATTTCCCGGTGGCTATCGGAGTCATTCGCGATGTGAAAGCGCCTACTTTCAACAACTGCCTCGATGAGGTCATTGAGAACGAAAAGGCCGCTTCAAAGATCAAGAACATGGACGACCTGCTGAATAGCGGATCGACATGGACCATCTAATCCCACAAAGGATATGAAAATGAAAAATCCCGTTCGTGAGAGCGGGATTTTTTTGTTATTGGATCCGATAGCCGTATTTATTCGTACTGATAACGTTCTACAACGAAGGAAGACTTGCTCAGGTCTTCCGAATAGGTGACACTGGTGGGATAGTCTCTGTCGTATGTGTATTCGAATTTGTACGTTTCGCTTTCCGCGGCCAAAGAGACATTTTCTTCATAGGTAATGGTCATGGTGAGGACGTTGTTTCGGCTTCTTAGGTGCGGACGCTCAATTGAATAGGGATTGATGATGAAGGAATAGTGGAAGAATCCGTCGAAAGGATTGATTTTTTTGTCGTAAGTAAAGGAGAAGGAAATGGTCTCATCGTCTTTGGTTGCCCATGCTTTTGACACGTTTTTGCCGTCCCATTCAAGGTGGATGACGATTGGTTCGTTGTCTTTGGTGTTTCTTGCCAACATGTTGGAACAATGCTGCAAGGAAAGCCGTATGGGTTGCGACATGAAGCGGCAGAGGGGCGCCAAAAGGTCTTGTCTTTTTTTATCGAATAACCCCGAGACGGTAATGGTCGTTAATTTCGATTTTTCGTAGGCAAGTTTGAACCGTATCATATCTTCGCCGTCGGTCACCACCACTTGGCTGAGCTTGTCGCCGTCATAGGTGAATTGGCTTTTGATGTTCTCCATTTCGATATGTGTCAGGCGGTTGTTTTCGTAGAAAAAATGTTCGGTTTTCCACAAAACAAGGGGATCGTTGTAGTATTGATGCCTGAAATAATCAATGGTGCGCAGCAGGTTGTCGCTCCAGTGCCATTCTTGCATGGCTGAAGTGTCGCTGAAATTGGATCCTATGAGGATGTTGGAAATGTGCTTCTTCGGCTGGTAAATACCGTCCTTCGGGTCGGGACGGCAGGATGTCAGCAAGAAACCGAGGGTCAGGATGGCGGTTATAAAGATGCCAATGATCGTTTTGTTACTCATAATGCTTTTGTTGTTAAGTTGACAATTGATATTCTCTATGGTTTGATTGCAACAATAAGATGTAAAACTAATGGTTTTTCAGATAAATTGCATAATGGTTCTAATTGTTGGGATGTTATTCATACTCATAACGCCTAATCCTAATAATACCGGTATGGGGTGAATTGTAGGGATAACTTACACTGGTGGGATAGTCACGTTTGTACGTGTATTCAAAATTCATGACTTCGCTTTCTGTAACCAATGAGCCGTCTTCTTCGGTTGTTCCGGTTATGGAGAGGACATTGTTTTTGCATCCTAGTCTAAAAGTCTCCGGTGCAAATTCATCCACGATGTAGCAATAGTGGAAAAATCCACAGAATGGATTTGTTTTGTTGTCGTAAGTGAAAGTCACGGTTTCCCTTTCATCCTCAAGCACGCTCCAAAGTTTGGAAACGTTGTCTCCTTTCCATTCCACATGAATAACGACAGTATCATGATCACCTCTTTTTTGATGGCGTTCGGCTCTTTCAAGAAAGTGTTCCAAAGAAAGCTCCATCGGAAGTGTCATTAACGAACGGATCGATGCGTGCAAATCGTCATTTTTCATACAGTGCCCAAGATCGATAATCGTGATGGTTGAAAGTTTCGATTTCTCATAGCCAAGTTTATACAGAGAAGTATAGCCCTCGTCTTTTATCGTTACTGTGCTTAGGTTGGAGCCGTCATAGGCGAAATCGGTTACGATATCGTTAAAGACGATCTTTGACAGACGATTGTCGTCATTGTAATAATATTGTTCCGTTCCTGTCAAATGAATGGGGTCTTGATGGGAATAGTAATGATGGCGATAATGGTCGATGGATTGAAGTGATTTGCCCTTCCAGTTCCAGATTTCCATGGAAATGGTGTCGTCGTTGCTGGAACCGGTGACAATGCTCGTGATGTGTTTCTTCGGATGGTAAATACCGTCTTTCGGGTCGGGATGGCAGGATGTCAGCAAGAAACCGAGGGTCAGGATGGCGGTCATAATGATGCCAATGATAGTTTTGTTGTTCATAATGTACTGATTATTAAGTTAATAAATGATATTTATCTGTCGTTGGATGCAAAAAATGATATTGCTAAGGTATTAAAGAACTTCATGGTTGCAAAAAAAAGAGGGGAAAGTTTTGTTGCTGTTGAAAATGAAAAATAGTCGGCTTGTGAGGAATCAGTATGATAAAAAATCAATTTCGGTAAAAATGAGTACATTTGTAAACGTTTTTCTACATGCCAAAGTGTTTCTGCTTTTGTGTGGAATGAATGATAATAGTAGCAATCAAGATAATTGAATGAACCATGAAGATACTTTTTAAACCCGGCACGATGATTTACCCCTTGCCTGCGGTGATGGTGAGCTGCGGCGACAGCGAGGATAACTATAACATTTTGACCGTGGCGTGGACGGGCACGATATGTTCCGATCCGCCCATGTGCTATATCTCCGTCCGAAAGGAAAGGCATTCTCATGCACTCATCATGAAGAATAAGGAATTTGTCATCAACCTGACAACGGAGGACTTGGCGGCGGCCACCGACTGGTGCGGGATGAAGTCGGGACGTGATGTCAACAAGTTCAAGCAGATGCACTTGCATCCTGAACCGGCTCAGATCGTCAAGGCGCCGCTCATCAAGGAATCGCCGCTGAATATCGAATGCAGGGTGGTGGAAGTCAAGGAACTTGGGTCGCACGACATGTTCATTGCCGAAGTGGTGGCCGTGGATGCTGAAGAGAATCTCATCGACAAGGGTACGGGTGCCTTTCAGCTGAACCATGCCAGGCCCTTAGCCTATTCGCACGGCAAGTACTACGGATTGGGTGAAAAGTTGGGCGGCTTCGGCTTTTCGGTAAAGAAACGGAAATAGTGTCATGTTGGAGCTTTTCGCCCAAAATAACAGGGATTTGGCATTGTTCGGCGGCGGTGATAAAATCATCGTTGCCCTCAGCGGCGGTGTCGATTCGATGGTGCTTGCCGAGCTGATGCTTCAGTCGGGAGCGGCTTGTGTGTTCGTCCATTGTAACTTTCATTTGCGGGGCAAGGCTTCCGACGATGATGAGCGTTTTGTGCGTCGCTATGCCGAACAAAAAGGCATTACCTTGTATGTGCGGCACTTCGATACCGAAAATCATGCCGCACAAAACCATCTGTCCATCGAGATGGCGGCGCGCGATTTGCGGTATGCATGGTTCGAGGAACTGCGGCAGCAGCTCGCATACGATAAAATCGCCTTGGCCCATCATGCCGATGACCAGATTGAAACTTTTATTATCAACTTGTTGCGTGGATCGGGCATCAACGGGTTGAAAGCCATGAAGCCGGTCAACGGGCGGTTGATTCGCCCTCTGCTGTGGGCTTCGCGTGCCCAGATTGAGGAGTATGCCCGTCGCAATGGCTTGCTGTGGTGCGAAGATGCCACTAATAGGGAATCGGTATATCTGCGCAATAAGATCCGTAATGAGCTGCTGCCAGAGTTCGACCGCCTCTTTCCCGAGTGCAGAAAAGCCATCGGACGTTCCGTCAGCTATCTGGCTGCAGAAAATGGACTTTATCGGGAGATGCTGCACAATAGATTGACGGCAATAACAAGGCTTGAAAAAGAATCGCAGATTATTGAAAAACAATATTTTGATAACGAAAACGGCAGGCAACTGCTGTTTGAATGGCTGTATCCTTACGGCTTCAATACCGATCAGGTGGGTTTTGTTGCTCAGGCGATGGAAGGCGTTTGCGGCAAGCATTTCCGGTCGGCGACGCATCAGCTTGTCGTGGAACGCGGTTTCCTGCAACTGTCGCCAATCTGCGAGGAGAAGTTTGATATGCTTTTGATAGACAGAGACTTGAAAGAAATTTTAGAACCGGTTGCCATTCGTTTTTTGAAAACGGAAAAAACTCCGGATTATGTCATAGACCGTTCGCCCGAAGTGGCGCTGCTCGATTTCGACAAGCTGAATTTTCCTTTGAAACTTCGGAAATGGGAAAAGGGCGACCGTTTTTGTCCTTTGGGCATGAAAGGCGGCAAACTGCTCAGCGATTTTTTTGTGGACCAAGGAATGACAACGCATCAAAAGGAACAGACTTTTGTTTTGCTGAATGCTGATGAAACAATCGTTTGGGTAGTAGGGCGGCGCATCAACGACAGGTTCAAGCTGGACCAGGGAACAAAAAACGTGTTGGAATGTCGTCTTTTTGATTGAAAATGATTACTTTTGCCGATTCATTTTTGATCGATACATTATTAAAATAACGCAAAATTAAGATGAAGAGACTTGTTTTCTGTCTGTTGACGGCTTTTCTTGCCGTCATCCCCATGAAGTATCAAGCCCAAGTGGTTGATCCTGTGAAATGGCATTTTGCCATAGAAGATCTCGATGAAAAGGAATTTAATTTGGTCGCCACGGCTACCATTGATCCCCAGTACCACATTTACTCGACGAGGATGCCGGAGTTGGGACCATTGCCGACAGTGTTCGAGATTGCCAATACCGAATATTTCGAGTTGGTGGGCGCTGCCAAGGATGTTACCACCGGTGTTAAGGTGTTTGATGACATTTTCAATGTGGAGTATGTCGAGTTTGCAGGAAAAGCGACGTTTGCGCAGACCATCCGTAGGCTGAAAGACGGTTCGTTCCCCATTGTGGGCGAGTTGACCTATCAGGCCTGCAAAGATGGTCAATGTGTGTCGTTGGCGGAAGACATCAACGTGAAATACACGGCTTCTGCCAAAGCGGAAACGCCTGCCGCGCAAGTTGAATCCTCTGATAGCGCAGCGGCTGCACCGGCTGCCGTAGCTCCGGCGGAGTCGTCCGATGCGGCGGTGTTGGAATCTTCCGAACCTGAAGACAATGCTGTTGCAAAAAGCAATATCTGGGCCATGATTCTCGAAGCCATCCTTTGGGGCTTTGCCGCCTTGCTGACCCCCTGCGTGTTCCCCATGATACCCATGACGGTGTCGTTCTTCATGCATGGTGAGGGCGAAAGCAAGGCGCAAGGTCGCTTTAAGGCTTTCATGTATTTTATTTTCATTGTGGCATTGTTTACCCTTCCGATCGGCCTGATCATCATGATTACCTGGCTGTTTGGTGGCGACAGTGTGACGGGTGATATTTTCAACTGGCTGGCTACCCATTGGCTGCCCAATACCATATTCTTTATCGTTTTCATGGTGTTCGCAGCATCTTTCTTCGGCGCATTTGAGATTACGCTGGGCAGCAATTTGGTCAACAAGAGCGACAGCAAGCAAAACAGGGCAACGCTTAGCGGTATCTTTTTCATGGCCTTGACCTTGGTGTTGGTTTCATTTGCCTGCACGGGTCCTATCGTCGGCACGGTGCTGATCAAGTCCACTTCGGGCGAGTTTTGGGCGCCTATCGTGACGATGTTCGCTTTTTCGGTGGCATTTGCACTGCCGTTTACGCTATTTGCTTTGTTCCCGAACTTGTTGCAGCGTCTGCCAAAGAGTGGCGGATGGATGAACTCGGTGAAAGTCGTTTTGGGATTCATCGAAGTGGCGTTGGGATTCAAGTTCCTGAGCGTTGCCGACCAAACCTATCACTGGGGCTTGCTCGATCGTGAAGTCTATCTCGGCATCTGGATCGTGTGTTTCACCTTGTTGGGACTATACTTGCTCGGCAAGATTCGTTTCAAAGGTGAGAAGGAAGTTAAGGAATTGGGTGTGTTCCGCTTGGTGCTTGTCATCATCGACTTTACCTTTGTCATTTATATGATCCCAGGCATGTGGGGAGCACCTCTGAAAGCCTTGTCAGGCTATCTTCCGCCCAAGCAAACCCTCGATTTCGACTTGAACCGCATTATCGAGGAAAATAGCGACAAGGTCATCGACTACGTTGAAGCCAATAAGTCCGTTATGCCTGCCGTATCGCAGCAGGATGCTGAACAGCCGATGTCCAGCGAGCTGTGCGAAACTCCTAAATATGCCAACCTTTTCCATCTCGCTCACAACCTGAAAGGATATTTCGACTACGATCAGGCTTTGGCGTGTGCCAAGGCGCAGAACAAGCCCATTTTCCTTGATTTTACCGGACATGGCTGTGTG
Source organism: Candidatus Limimorpha sp. (assembly GCA_041842465.1). GTDB lineage: Bacteria > Bacteroidota > Bacteroidia > Bacteroidales > F082 > Limimorpha. The sequence goes on along the minus strand of JBGYXG010000060.1, from coordinate 52,586 downwards.
AATTGCCGTGAAATGGAAGCCAATGTGTGGAGCGATCCGCGCGTGAAAAAAATGCTGCGTAACGACTTTGTCATTCTTGCCCTTTACGTGGATGATAAGGCCGGTTTGCCCCAAGAAGAATGGTATGTGTCGAAATACGATGGTAAAGAAAAGAAAACCATTGGCCGCAAAAACGCCGACTTCCAGATCTCGAATTTCGCCACCAACGCCCAGCCTTATTATTGTTTGATGGGACACGACGGCGAACTCTTGATGAAACCCCGTGCCTATGATTTAGACAAGGATGCTTTTGTGGCTTTTTTGGAAGAGGGTCTGAAGAAATTCAAAGAAGGCACTTACTATAAAAAGGTATTGGAGTAATGGGGGGACATAAGGAGAGTCCAAAACTGCAATAAAAAAGCGGCTGCATGCAGCCGCTTTTTTATTGCAGTGTAGAGATTGCCCGTATAACGGCAAAATGCAGGGAAGAAGCCTTGTAAAAACACCATAATCGCGCGGCAGCAGAAAAATAATACCCTTATAAGAGATTCCTGATCCCAGAACCGAGGGGAATCAAAAGGGCTGCCTTGTGTCCTCTTTGTTCTATTGTCTTTTCATGTTTCGAAACGGTATTGAAAGAAGGGAATAAAAAAGCAGGAAGAACAAATCTGCTCTTCCTGCTGATAAAATCTTAAGGTGTGAAACGCTCAGTTTTCGAGACCGAACAAAGGACCTTCATAATGGAGCGATCCGGTTGTACTCATCAAGCCGGGAAGTTCCAAGTTAAGGAGGTGAATGTCCTTAAGGTCGATAGTCCATAATCCACTCACGTCATCCTTGCTGATGACAAGGCTTCCGCTTGTGGCGACGTATGCCGTTTCGGGAGTCAGTGTGCTTAAGTCAAATGCCGTGGTGACGATAAGGCTTGGGTTATTGAGGAATCCCAAGATGGTGAATTGATATTCGCCGGCAAGTTCGCTTGGGCTTCCGAAATCCAAGAAGTTGATGATGAATGCCCTCTTGTAGTCGGTTGACATGAAGAGCAGAGACTTGGCGCCGGCACCGTGGTTCAGCGTGTCGAATAAACCGAGGTTGGAGAGCGTGGCAAGCCCGATGGGACTTTCCACATTGCCAATGACAAATTTGTTGTCGGTGGTGACAGGGTAGGTGGAGTGTGTCAAGGTGCCGCTGAAGTTGAGGCTCAGTTGAATGCCATTGGCACCGGAGCTTTGTGTCAGCAGAATGGTGTACGTTCCGTTTTCGCCTTCGGTAATGGTGAGCGATCCGCTCAGCCAGAAATAATAGTTGCCGAAGAATACGGTGTCACCATCCATCAGGGCTGGCAGTTCGCCCATGTTGAATTTTTCGACAGCAACGACTTGGGGGCCGTTGGCTTTCGTTTTGCCTTCAAACTTGTAGGAACCGGGCGTAATGTCGCCATTGAACAGGATGCAGATGCCGTCGTTTTCTGCCGCTGTCATTTCTTTTGAGGCAAACACAATGGCATTACGGTCGCCGTGTTTTACCGCTTCGGAAGTTTTGATGTCCATGGTGTTTTCACCGATGATCATCTTGCCAGCTTCGGTTTCTGGTGTCGGTTTCGTCTTGTCCTTGTTGCAACTTGTGCTGACCATAGCAATACTACAGAGAAGCACTAAACTTAAAAACAATTTTTTCATGATAATGTGTTTAGGAGTTTGTATTTTGTTTTGATTTTTTCTCTCAATTCATACACTAAAACCCAATTAATGCCGCAAAAATTGTACCGAAAGACTGTTTTTTGCATGCTGTCGTCTGCTGTTGCGGTTCGGTGGTGCAGTGGTAGCGGTTTGTAAAGCCTCTACAGCTTTAGTTTGAGCTGGATTTCCTCCACTTTGCGTTGCAGTTTTTCTATGGCGTGCATCAGTTGCGCTTCGCGGAACCGGTTTTGGGGCTGATTGGGGATTGTTGCACAGATGTAATGCACAAATTTCCACACTTCCTTGATGTCGGTTGTGGAAATCTCGTACGGTTCGTAGAGTGGATTCAACGAATGGAGGCGCAGCTTTCCTTTTGTTTCGATCTCGTTATCCACAATCTTGAACACGATGCCGTCGTCCTGTGTGAGGATGATGTAGGGCATTCCGCTCTTGATGTAGGTCCAGTCGATGACATATTCGCCAGTGACGTACGAGCCGTCGGGGATGGGCAGCATGGAGTCGCCGCTGATTTGGAACATGCGGTATTTGCGTTCATGCGACAAAAACGGCATGTTGAAGGTGGGCAGCACCTTGATGTATTCGGGGTCGGCAAAACCCGTAGTATAGCCGGCTTTGGCTTTTTCGCTCACCAACTCGATGTTTTCGTTGTTGCCGCTGTCGATGGTGGTGGCTAATACACGCAGATTGCCGCCTTTCAGATGTGTGTCGCTGCCCCGTTCCAATTGCGAAAGCTGCCATTCGCTCATCGTGCTCAAATCAACCTTGACCAAGGTGTCGATGGCGATGCCGAAGTATTTGGAAAAAGCCACCAAAGCCTCAAGGTTAGGCTCGGAAACGCCATTTTCATAGCCACTCAGTGTCGAGCGTTTCAGGTTGAGGGCAAAAGCCATATCATCTTGGGTGCGTCCGCGGTGCTTGCGTAAAAACTTGATGTTGGAGCTGAAAAACATGGTTTTAATAATTTGATAGTGAGTTATTTGTGGTATTATTTCAAATCTGTTGAAAAATATTTTTCGTCTTTTGTGACGGATGTATTGGTGAAATTGATTAGATTTACGTCGTTTGTTTTGATTAAAAACTCGTCAAAGATACGATTTTTTCAAGAAAGACAAGCAAAAAGAAGAAAAATAATGAACCGTACTGTATTGCATTTGGATTTAGACACTTTTTTCGTTTCGGTGGAGCGTTTGCTGAATCCTTCGTTAGAGGGCAGGCCGGTAATTGTCGGCAGCACGTCGGAAAGAGGTGTGGTGTCGAGCTGTAGCTATGAGGCGCGCCGTTTTGGTGTGCATTCGGGTATGGCCATGCGCATGGCGTACCAGCTTTGTCCGAATGCCATTGTAATACGGGGTGACATGGAGCTTTACAGCCGTTATTCGCGCTTGGTGACGGAGATCATTGCTGACCGCGCCCCGCTTTACGAAAAGATGTCGATTGATGAGCACTATATCGATTTGACCGGCATGGACCGTTTTCACAGTTGCTATCAATGGGCGCATGAGCTGCGTATGTGCATCATGCAGGAGTCGGGACTGCCCATTTCGTTCGGGTTGTCGGAAAACAAAACGGTCTCGAAAATCGCAACAGGTCAAGCCAAGCCCAATGGCGAGCTGCGTGTGCCTCCGCCCGAGGTGCATCCTTTTCTCGATCCGCTTTCGGTGCGTAAAATCCCGATGGTAGGACTCAAGATGTACAAGTCGCTGCGTTCGATGGGCATCGCCACCATAGGCGTGTTGCGTCAATTGCCGTCGTTGGCGGTGGAACAAGTCTTGGGAAAGAACGGCATCGACATTTGGCGAAAAGCCAATGGTGTGGACGTGTCGCCGGTATGCCCTTACCGAGAGCAGAAATCGATGAGTGTGGAACATACCTTTGAGCAGGATACCATCGACATGGTGCATATCCGCCAACGCTTGTCGGGCATGGTGGAACGCCTTTCGTTCGACCTGCGCACACAGCAAAAGATGGCAGGCTGCGTCACGGTGAAACTGCGTTACGCCAATTTCGACACGCACGACCGTCAGTGCCGCATTGCTTATACCGCTTTCGACCATTTGTTGCTCGAAACGGTCAACGCGTTGTTCAACCAGCTTTACAACCGTCGCATGAGCATTCGCCTTGTGGGGGTCAGGTTCAGCGAATTGGTCAACGGCACGCCGCAGCTTGATTTGTTTTCAGATCAGTCGGAGCTGCTAAGTCTGTATGCCGCGATGGATAAAATCAGGTGCCGTTTTGGGAAATCGGCGGTGCGGCGTGCGGGTAGTATGACAGGAAACGATTGAAAAGCAGATAGATGTATATCAACGTGCATTCATATTACAGCTTGTGCTACGGCACGATGCCCATTGCGACTTTAATAGAAAGGGCCGTTGAAGCCGGTTGTGCGACTTTGCCGCTTACCGACATCAATACGACGATGGGTATGGCTGAGTTTGTGTTTGAATGCCGGAAGCGCAAGCTGCGTCCCGTGGCAGGCGTTGACTTTCGGAATGGCAACGAGCAGATGTACGTCGCTTTGGCCAAAAACAACCGGGGCTTTGCCGAGTTGAATGCTTTCCTGACACGGCATAACCTCAGCAAGCAGCCATATTCTGCTGAGGCACCACAGTGGAACAATGTGTGGGTGGTGTATCCGTTCGGAAAACGCAAACTGGGCCAATTACGCGACAATGAGTATATCGGGGTGCGCCTGTCGCAAATCACCCGGCTGTATAACATCTCTTCCTGCGGGAGGTTGGTTGCCATGCAGCCGGTCACGTTCGGCACGGCATCCGACTTCGACTTGCATGGCAATCTGCGCGCTATCGCCGACAATGTGCTTTTAACCCGTCTCGATGCCCGTGCTTGTGCTGCACCGGACGAAACCCTTCTTCCATTGGAACGCCTTGCTGCGGCGTATCGGCTTTATCCGCAATTGCTGAAAAATGCGGAAACTTTGCTCAATGCTTGTGAAATAGAGATGGACGGCAAACGGAAAAACAAGAGTTGCTTCACCACTAATGTTTATGACGATCGCGAGTTGCTGCGTCGGCTGGCTTTCGACGGCATGGCCTATCGCTATGGCTTGGCCAACAAAGAGGCGTATCGTCGCATTGAGAAGGAGCTGGATATCATCGAGAAGATGGGTTTTTGCGCGTATTTCCTTATTGCATGGGACATTGTACGCTATTCCATGTCGCGAGGATTTTACCATGTGGGAAGAGGAAGCGGTGCCAATAGTATTGTGGCTTATTGTTTGAAAATCACCGATATAGATCCGATAGAGCTGGATTTGTATTTTGAGCGTTTTCTCAATCCCCAGCGCAGCAGTCCGCCCGATTTCGACCTTGATTTTTCGTGGAAGGATCGTGATGCGGTGTTTGCCTATGTTTTCCAAAAATACGGCAGTGCCCATGCCGCCTTGTTAGGTGCTACGGTGACTTTTCAAGAAAATGCGTTGTACCGTGAGCTGGGCAAGGTGCATGGCATGTCGAAAGGCGACATGGACCATCTGGCACATCATCCGGAAGCATTTGTGCGGCAAAGCGAGTTGGCGCGGCATATCGTCGCTTTGTCGGAACGCCTGCGCGATTTTCCTCATCAGCGTTCCATACATGCCGGTGGTGTCCTGATTACGGAATTCCCTATTACGGATTATACTGCTTTGGACATGCCGCCCAAGGGTTTCCCGACAACACAAATTGACATGTATTCTGCCGATAGGATGGGGCTTGACAAGATGGATATTTTAAGCCAGCGGGGCATTGCACACATTCGTGAAGCTGTCGAGATGGTTCGGAAAAACCGAGGTGTCACTATCGATATCCATCAGGTGGAGCGGTTCAAGCGTGATGAAGAGGTGAACAAACGCTTGGTCGAAGGCGAGACCAACGGCTGTTTTTACATCGAAAGTCCCGCCATGCGCAGGTTGTTGCGCAAGTTGCAATGTTCCGACTACACGTCGTTGGTAGCCGCCAGTTCCATCATTCGACCGGGCGTGGCGAAGTCGGGCATGATGCGTACTTATATTGCTCGGTTTCACCATCCTGAAAATATCGACTACGGACATCCCTTGTTGAAGGATCTTCTGAAAGAGACCTATGGCGTGATGATTTATCAGGAAGATGTGCTCAAGGTTTGTCACCATTTTGCAGGTCTCGACTTGTCCGATGCCGACGTGTTGCAGCGTATGATGGGGCATAAGAAACACGATGTGGCGGCCTTTGAGGCGACCCGGAAGCGCTTTTTCGACAGTTGCAAAGTCAAGGGCTACGAAAACAGCCTTGTGCAGGAAATCTGGCGTCAGATCGAATCGTTTGCCGGTTATTCTTTTTCAAAGGCGCATTCCGCTTCGTATGCCGTGGAGAGCTATCAGAGCCTGTATCTGAAAACCCACTTTCCGTTAGAGTTTCAAGTGGCGGTCATCAACAATTTCGGTGGCTTTTATCCGACGTGGGTTTATTTCAACGAGGTCAAAAGGATGGGTGCCGATGTGCATCTGCCTTGTGTCAACCGGAGTGTCTATCTGACATCGGTGCAGGGACGGACGGTTTATATGGGTTTTGTGCACTTGCAGGGCGTTGACAAAAGTTTTGTCGAGCATATCGTGGCTGAGCGATCGGTCAACGGACCTTATGCCGATCTTAGCGATTTTGCTGCACGGGTGCCTTTTGTGGTGGACCAGCTTGTGCTGCTCATACGCAGCGGAGCCTTTGCTTTTACGGGATGCAGCAAGCCGAAATTGCTGTGGGAGGCGCATCTTTACAAAAGCCGTCGTGCCGAACAGAATGCCACGCTTTTTCGACCCCAGCCGCATCCTTTTTCGCTTCCCGATTTCAAAACGGGAAGATTGGAAGACGCTTATGATGAAATTGAGCTGTATGGCTTTCCGGTGACAATGAGTGCCTTTGACCTGTTGCAGACCCGTTTTCGGGGTGAACTGATGGCGGCGCAGATGGAGCAGCATGAGGGTGCGACTTTAAGGATGCTTGGCCGGTTGGTGTCGGTGAAGCCTGTCCGTACCTCGAAAGGAAAACCCATGGCGATGGGTGCCTTCATTGACTGGAAAGGCGATTTTTTTGATACGGTGCTTTTTCCCAATGTGCTGAAATCCTATCCGTTTCAGGGCGACGGCATCTATCTGATGCTTGGAAAAGTGACCATGGATTTCGGACAGCCTTCGTTAGAAGTGGAAAAAATGGCGCGTATGCCGTACCGTCCTGACCCAAGGACATAAAAAACGGACGGCAATAATTTGCCATCCGTAGTTTTTATGAGTAGTATCGAACCTCTTAAAGGCGTTTATTTGGCGGCAACGTAGTAATATTCTTTGGATTGCTCGAAACAGTCGGTAAATTCAGTGACGTTGAGCGGATTCCTGCCTTTGATAAAAGCATCGAGAGTGAAGATGCGTAAGCCGATTTCTTGGTTGATATAGTTGAAAATGTCGGCGGGACGGGTGCCGTAGTAATCGCTGCCACCCTTGCCACACTCGAACAAAATCATGGGTTTGCTGGCCTGAAGGAGTTTCTTGCCGCCTTTTAGAACGCCAAATTCCGCACCTTCCACGTCAATCTTGATAAAGTCAATGTGTTCGTTTCCAATTAATTCGTCCAAGGTGCGCAGCCCGACTTCTATCTCTTCGATTTCCGGGTTGTCGAAATCGTAGTGACGTTTCTTAATGCCGCTATAAGCAGGCGCGTTTTTCACCAGGTTGAATGTTGTCGTGCGTTCTTCGGACTTATCGGAGAGTGCAAAGGGGTAGATGGTGGCTCTGCCTTCATAGCGTTCGGAAAGTCGTTCGTATAGATAGGGAATAGGTTCGAAGCCGATATGTTTTCCTTTGGGTGCATGTTTCAGAATCATGTCGAGAATCTCACCCTTGTGACAACCGATATCAATGCAATTTGAATCAGGTTTCAGACCCTGTTTGATGATGACTTTCGTAAGCCGATCATATTTCAAGTTTTGTGTGAGATCAATATGAAGAAAGATAAGAATTTCTCTTGCTATATCTTTGACTTTCATCTTGTTATTGTTGAATTATATGTTCGTATATGGATCAAAGTGATTTTTGCACGAGGAAATGAATTGGTCGTAGCTGTATCTTCTCGTATTTGAACTGGGAAGACCCGAGTCGCTCTGATTTTGCCTGCAAAAGTAGAAATAATAGTTTTATTATAGACTTTGGTGGAAAAAAACCTTACTTTTTTATAATTTTGCAAGATAATTATTGATGATACGATTTGAAAATTGCTGTAAATACACGTTTGTTGCTGAAGGATAAGATAGAGGGCATCGGCTGGGTTGCTTACGAGACTTTGCGCCGCATGGTTGTGCAACATCCTCTGGATGAGTTCTATTTCATCTTTGACCACAAACCCGACCCGATGTTTTTGTTTGCCGACAATGTGAAGCCTGTTGTTTTGTTTCCCCCCGCGCGGCATCAGTTTTTATTTGTGGCGTATTTCGAGTTCGTGCTGCCTTTGGCTTTACGGTGCATCAAGCCTGATTTGTATTTTTCGCCCGATGGCTACTTGAGCCTACACACCAAAGTTCCGTCGGTGGCGCAGTTCCATGATCTCAATTTCGAGCATTTCCCCAACGACATGCCCAAGCTGGCGCTTTGGCATTACAAGAGATATTTTCCAAGATATGCGCGGAAGGCAAGCCGTATCGTCACTGTTTCTGACTTCTCGAAGCGCGATATTGTGGAATGCTATCATGTCGATCCCGATAAGATAGATGTGGCTTACAACGGTGCGAATGCTATTTTTACACCCATCGCAGAGGACAAGAGGGCGGAAATCAGAGCGCGTTATTCCGAAGGCAAGCCTTACTTTATGTTTGTCGGATCGTTGCACCCGCGTAAAAACCTCGCTCGTCTGTTCAAGGCGTATGACTTGTTCAAAGAACAGACCGCCTCGGCCATCAAGTTGCTGATTGTGGGTGAGAAACGCTGGTGGACCGAGCCGATTCGCATGGCGCATGAAGGCATGAAGCATAAGGATGAAGTGGTGTTTACAGGGCGTTTGAGTGCCGAAGATCTTCACAAGGTGACGGCTTCAGCATTGGCATCCGTATATGTGTCGTATTTTGAAGGTTTTGGCATACCTATTGTAGAGGCCTTCCGCTGTGACACGCCGGTGATCACGTCCAATGTCACTTCGATGCCCGAAGTCGCCGGTGACGCCGCTTTGCTTGTCGATCCTTTTAATGAGCAGTCCATTGCCGATGGCATGGCGATGATGTTGGACGAAAAAGTGCGTGCCGCCCTGATTGAAAAAGGACGCGAGCGGCAAAAGGATTTTTCGTGGGATAAGACGGCGGAAGCCATTTGGGATTGTTTGATGAAGGTCGTTGGTGAATAGAGACGACAGTAAAATAATGAGATTGTGACCCTGTAAAGCGGTCGTTGTCACAAGATAAAATACTATGGCGAAAATTATCATGTATCCCGGCGAAACGAAACAAGAGGCGCTGGATTGGAAACAGACACAGGAACAGCATATCACAGCGGTGTTCAAAAACATACTTGTGCTCGGCTCGGGCGGGCGTGAACATGCCTTGGCGTGGAAGCTGGCTCAGAGTGAGGGGGCAAATGTCTTTATTGCCCCGGGCAATGCAGGAACAGCGCAAGTGGGGCGCAACCTCAACATCAAGGCGGATGATTTCGCCGCTATCCGACAGTGTTGTATCGAAAGAAAAATCGACCTTGTTGTAGTGGGACCCGAGCAGCCTTTGGTGGATGGCATTGTGGATGATTTTAAGGCGGATGAAATCCTGAAATCGGTAAAAATCATAGGACCCGACAAGCACGGTGCGCAGTTGGAGGGCAGCAAGGCTTACGCCAAGCGGTTTATGCAGAAATACGGCATACCGACAGCCCGGTGCCTGACCGTGACTTCGGAAAACCTTTCGGAAGGAGCAGCCTTTTTGGACACTTTGAAACCGCCTTATGTGCTGAAAGCCGATGGCCTTGCTGCGGGCAAGGGCGTGTTGATTCTCAATGAGTTGAAAACAGCAGAAGAAGAGCTTCGCAACATGCTTGGCGGCAAGTTCGGCACGGCATCTGAAAAAGTAGTCATCGAAGAGTTCCTTTCCGGAATAGAGGTTTCGGTGTTTGTGCTGACGGACGGAACGCATTATGTCCTGCTTCCAGAAGCCAAGGATTACAAGCGCATTGGCGATGGCGACACGGGGTTGAACACCGGTGGCATGGGTGCGGTTTCCCCAGTGCCATTCTGTACTGCCGATTTCATGCAAAAAGTGGAAGAACGCATTGTCAAGCCGACTTTGCAGGGCATACAAAGTGAACAAATCGACTACAAGGGTTTTATTTTCATTGGTTTGATGAATGTTTCGGGCAATCCTTTCGTCATCGAATACAATGTCCGCATGGGCGATCCGGAAACGGAAGCCGTCATGACTCGCATGGATGGCGATTTTGCCGACATGCTTGACAAATGCGCTCAAGGACGGCTCGATGAGGCGCAATTTTCCATCAATCCGGAAACCGCCGTCACCGTGATGATGGTTTCGGGTGGCTATCCCGGAAGTTATCGTAAGGGTATGGCAATGAGTGGGTTTGAGAGCTTGGACGATTGCGTGTCTTTTCATGCAGGAACAGCTTTCAATGCCGAAGGACAGGTGGTTACTGCCGGAGGACGTGTGCTGGCGGTCACCGCATTGGGCGACAGCATTGCTTCGGCACGCGAAAAAGCCTACCGCAATGTGGAGAAGATTAGTTTTGAAGGAGCCGCCTATCGTCATGATATCGGCATGGATTTGATGAATTGCCGATGATTCAGTTTTTCAGAAAGAGCTACGCCGTACAATACGTCATTTTTTTCGTTCTGGCACTCGCTTTGTGGGCGCCTGCATTAATTATCGGACATGCCGATGTCGCTTTGCGCAGTCCGGTAGCGCCATTGTTCAACTTGGTGGCAGATGTGCTTTCCTTTTCTTCCTACGCCATGGTGGCTTTCGCGTTCCTGTTGCTGATTGCCGAAGCGTTGATTTTCAATACCATCATGGTGAAAAATCAAATTACGTTGAAAAACAGCATAATAGCGGCTGTGGTGTTTTTGGTGCTGATGAGCCTGACATGGACACAAGCCACGTTTTCTCCATTCTTGATGGCTTGTTTTTTCTTGCTGTTGATGTTCGATAGGCTCTATAAGATTTATCAGTCGTCAAGTCCTGAGTTGTACCTGTTTGATGCGGGATTGTTTCTGGCTTTGGCGACGATGTGTTATTTTCCCTGCATTGTGTTGGTGCCTTGGCTGATCGTGACACTGGGCATGTTACGTGTCGGCACTTTTCGGACTCAGCTGATTCCTCTGTTAGGCTTTTTCTCAGTCTATCTGCTGCTGTTTTCGGTATATTATCTGATGAGCGTTTTGCCCGAAAAGATACAGCAATATGTCGGCTTTTTTACCACGATGCCTTTCGGTTATTCGGGCTTCAATGCAGCCAACATCGCGGTTATTGTGGCAGTAGGAGTTGTTGCTTTTGTGCCTTATTTGCAAAGCGACAAATTCAATTTCGAGAAATCCATAGCGGTGCGCATCAAGTTGTCGTTGATGCAAGTTTTGCTGTTGTTTGCAGTGTTGTTGCTGTTTGTTGGCGGTAGCCCTCTGAACCACGGTTTGGTTTTTGTTGTGTTCGCCGTCCTGTTGTCCTACGACCTTTCCTATATGGACCGTCTCTTTTGGGGGAATCTGATTGCGGCGTTACTGCTGCTATTCATCTTGTCCAACCACTATTTCTTTAAGTTCGTTTGACCATGAACCTGAAGACTTGTTATTCCGAACAGATTGAAGCGGGGTGCGATGAGGCGGGACGTGGCTGTTTGGCCGGACCGGTAGTGGCGGCTGCCGTCATCTTGAAAAAGGATGCCGATTTCCCTGAACTTGATGATTCGAAAAAACTGACCGAGAAGAAACGCATGGTCTTGCGTGAGATCATTATGAATGAAGCACTTGCCTATGGCATTGGTGTCGTTACAGCACCCGAAATCGATGCAATCAACATATTGAACGCTTCGTTTTTAGCCATGCACCGAGCCATCGACCAGTTGAAGGTGAGGCCTGAGTTACTGCTCATCGACGGCAATCGTTTCAGGGCTTATGGAACCACAAGACATGTGTGTATTGTCGGAGGAGACGCCAAATATCAGGCTATTGCAGCGGCTTCCATACTTGCAAAGACCACCCGCGACACGATGATGTTGGAATACGACCGGCAATATCCGATGTACGACTGGCGCAAGAACAAAGGCTACCCCACACCGGAACATAAGGCTGCCATTGCGAAATACGGCACAACGGAATTGCACCGCATGACTTTCAACATGACGACACAATTGCGACTGGATTTTTAGTATTTTTGTGCGGGAGAATGAAGACGATGAAACGACGGAAATATTTAATGTTGGCTTTTTTTGCGTTGATGTTCGCCTTTTCCTGTCGGCGAAACGATGCTATGCCTTTGTTTGCCCCCATTCCGCAGCAGGCGGTCCTGATCGTTGAATCGCAAAGTGTTTCGGCGTTTCTGCAAACCGTAAGATCGATGGGGTTGCCTGACAATATGCTAAAAAACAGCGTGTTGCCATTGAAGCTCGATTCGATGATGGCTGGACGGGAGGCCTTGCAATCCGACTTTCAGGCAGCGAACATGGCGTTTTCACTGTTAAGTATCGGGGAATCCTACCATCCGTTGACGGTTTTGAAGTCAAGTCGGTTTTCAGAAAAAGAGCTGCGCCGTGTGTTTCAATCGAATGGCATTCTGTGTACTTCGGTGAAATGCGGAAAACAGGACGTTTCGTTGGCCATGATGGGCGATAGCGTGTTTTTTGTCGGGAAGGACGGCTTTTTGTTGCTGTCAAGTGACAGTCGGGCTTTGCAACAGTCGTTAGCGCAGTTTGACAATCCGGAGAAAATCTATTCCTCTGCCGATTTCCAACAGGTTCAGTCCACGCTGGGCAAATCTTTTGATGTCCATTTGTATTTGAACCTCAATCTGTTGCACGGTCTATTGGAAGATGGGGTATCTGCTAAATGCAAGGATTCTTTTAGACGATTTGTTGAGCTTTTCAATGGCAATGCGGCCTTCGATGTGCTTTCCGATGCGTCGGATGTCGTTTTGAACGGTTATATATGTGCCGCCGATTCGCTGTCGAATCTAAAACCGTTGGAATGCCAAAACCCCGTTCCCAATACCATTGCCGATTTTGTGCCCGACAATACACAGCTGATGGTGCATTTCGGCATGTCCGACTACCTTTCCTTTTGGGAAAATTCTGCCGACATAAAAAAAGTGGAACAAACGAACCGTAAATATGCCCTTAACCTTCAAAACCAATTTGTTTCCAACATTTCAGAAACCGCTTTTTGTGTTTTTGGAAACAAGGCATCACGTGTTTGGGTGGTGCGTGCAAGCGACATGAAGCCTGTTGCGGCAGTCATGAATGCTGTTGCCGATAAAGCAGGTGTTTCGGCAACCAATATCGTGCTGGGTTACTCGGTTTTCGGACTGAACGAAAACGATTTTCTCGCATCGCTGTTTGGAGGTTGGGCGGAAGGCATGAAGCATTGCTGTTATTCGATTGTGGATCAATACGTAGTGTTTTCCAATGCCTTATCGACCATCCAAGATGTGATATTGGCTTATCGTTCCGGAAAAACGCTCCGACATAGCAAAGGCTTTCGGAATTTTGAAGACAAGATGCTTGAAACTTCCAATATTACCGTCTTTTTGAATGGTTTTGGCAATCAGGCTCTTGTAAATGATTTTCTGGCAACCGATCTTGCCGCATGCATCAAGGCAAACACAGCGGATTTTCAATCCTGCAAGGGGATGTTGCTTCAAATGGTGGCTTCAAAGGAATTGATATATACTTATGCCAGTATGATCCGTTCCGGCAAGCAGAAACCTGAAAGTCCCAAGCAGGCAGTTGAACCCCGGCAAGAACAAGAAGAGCTGGTTTCGCAACCTGAAAATGACCTTTTGCTTTGGAAAGTGGAGTTGGAAGCCCCTGTTCAAGGGAAGCCTTTTGTCGTTTCCAATGTGCTTGACGATAAGGCAGTGGCGGTGTTTGATGCAAACAATACATTGTATTTTATTGATAATAAGGGAGAAATACGTTGGAAGAAATCGCTTTCAGCACCTTTGTTGAGCACGGTTTATGAGGTTGATCAGGCAAAGAACGGTCAACGGCAGCTGCTGTTCAATACTGCTGGACAAATCCATCTCATTGACCGTGACGGAAACGATGTGAAAGGCTATCCGAAAACGCTGCCTGTAGAAGCGGTCAATGGTCTTTCGCTTTTCGATTACGGTGTTCCGTACAATTACCGCCTCATGCTTTGCGCTTCCGATCACAGCGTGTGCAACTTCAACCTTCAAGGCGAAGTGGTGGAAGGCTGGAAATGCCCTGTTCTCAAACGCAGTGTTTCCCAAGCCGTGCAGCATCTCGTGGCGGACAATAAGGATTATCTGATAGTCACCGATAAGGAAGGCGGTGTGAGCATTTTTGACCGAAAAGGAAGTGTCCGCATTGCTGTGCCTGATGATCTGCGCAAGGCGCAAGGCTCGGACTTTTACGAAAACAAGACCAATCACCGCGGTATCATGCTGACAACGGATAATGATGGCAAACTTTTGTATGTCAGTGCGGAAGGTTTGTTGTCGCGTACCGATTTCGGTACCTTTTCCGACCGCCATTTCTTTTTGTATGAGGATTTCAACGGCAATGGCGATCCTGATTTCATCTATCTCGACCATAAAGAGTTGAAAGTGTTCGACCGTTTTAAGAAAGTGTTGTTTTCCCATGCTTTTGATGCTGACATTGCCGTGAAGCCGCAGTTGGTCACTGTATCGGGTAAACGCTTTTTATGCTTGGTTTCGCCATCTTCCGGAATGGCTTATCGGATAGATGCCAAGGGGAACATGGAGACCTTTTCTTGTCCGATGGACGAAACGCCATGTGCCATTGGAAGTTTGCAACCCGGCAAAATTCATTTGATTGTCGGCAAGCAGAGCATGGTGTGTGCTTATGAGCTGAAATAGGTCGTAAATTCCGTCGTTTTTTAGGTGTTTTATTCGCCTTTTTTTCGTATCTTTGCACTTTATTTGAAATAAAGACAAGCAAGATATGACAGAAGAAGAAAAGAGAGAATTGGCGAGTAGCGAATATACGGCTAGTAACATTCAGGTTCTTGAAGGGCTTGAGGCGGTGCGTAAGCGTCCGGCAATGTATATCGGCGATGTGCATATCCGCGGGCTGCACCATTTGGTGTATGAGGTGGTGGACAACTCCATCGACGAAGCCATGGCTGGCTATTGCGACCGGATTCTTGTCAATATTTTGGAAGACAATTCGATCAGTGTTTCCGACAATGGTCGTGGCATTCCTACGGGCATTCATGAGAAAGAACAACGTTCGGCATTGGAAATTGTCATGACGGTGCTTCATGCCGGCGGTAAGTTCGATAAAGGCTCCTACAAGGTCTCCGGCGGTTTGCATGGCGTGGGTGTAAGTTGCGTCAATGCGCTTTCATCACACATGACGGCCGAGGTTTGCCGTGAAGGCAAGCTTTTCCGCCAAGAATACGAATACGGCAAGCCGCTGTATGATGTGAAGGCAGTGGGCGATACCGATAAGAATGGGACAAAAATCACCTTTACGCCCGATAAAAGCATCTTCCTCTCAACACGTTACGACTACGATACATTGGCAACACGTATGCGTGAGCTGGCCTACCTTAACCATGGCATTACCATTGTGCTTACCGATGAGCGTGTCAAGAACGAAAACGGCGACTGCAAGAGCGAGACTTTCTATTCCGAAAACGGCTTGATCGACTTTATCTCATACCTCGACTCAAACCGTGTGAAGCTCATTCCCGATCCGATATACATTACCGGCGAACGGAACAACGTGCCGGTGGAGATTGCCCTTGAATACAACGAGGAATATTCCGAGAACCTGCATTCTTATGTCAACAACATCAATACCGTGGAAGGCGGTACGCATTTGCAGGGTTTCCGCTCGGGATTGACCCGATCGTTCAATGCTTATGTGGAGAAGTCGGGGTTGCTTGAAAAGTCAAAGGTGAAAATCTCTCCCGATGACTTCCGCGAAGGATTGACGGCAGTGATTTCAGTCAAAGTGCCGGAGCCTCAGTTTGAAGGACAGACCAAGACCAAACTTGGCAACGACGAGGTGATGGGCATTGTGAACTCCATTGTCGGTGAGCACCTGACCAACTACCTTGAGGAGCATCCCAAGGAAGCCAAGGTGATATTCGACAAGGTCGTTTTGGCCGCACAAGCCCGTCAGGCAGCCCGCAAGGCACGCGAAATGGTGCAGCGCAAGGGAGTGCTTTCCGGTTTCAGCCTTCCTGGCAAGCTGGCCGACTGTTCGGAAAACGACCCAGCCAAGACGGAGTTATATCTTGTTGAGGGTGATTCCGCAGGCGGTTCCGCCAAACAAGGCCGCGACCGTAATTTCCAAGCCATTCTGCCTTTGCGAGGAAAAATCCTGAACGTTGAAAAGGCACAGCCGCACCGTATCTTCGACAGCGAAGAAATCAAGAATATCTACACCGCCCTCGGTGTCACCATAGGTACGGAAGATGATAGCAAGGCGCTGAACCTCGACAAGTTGCGCTACCACAAGGTCATCATCATGACCGATGCCGATGTCGATGGCAGCCATATCACCACGCTGATCTTGACCTTCTTCTTCCGTTATATGCGTGAACTGATCGAAAGGGGTTATGTGTATTGCGCCACGCCGCCGTTGTATCTCATTAAACGAGGCAGCAAGGCGATTCGCTATTGCTGGAGCGATGATGAGCGTGCCGCAGCGTATGCCGAAATATCGAAAAGCGGTACCGATAAAGGCGTTTCGGTGCAACGCTATAAAGGTCTTGGAGAAATGAACCCCGAGCAGCTTTGGGATACGACCATGGATCCTCAATCGCGTACCTTGCGACAGGTTACGATAGAAAATGCCATGGAAGCCGACCGCATTTTCTCCATGCTGATGGGCGATGAAGTGGCACCGCGCAGAGAGTTTATCGAAGAAAATGCCACCTACGCCAATATTGACGCATAATATTGATATTCAATGCTAAATAACAACGGAGAGCCAAGTGGCTCTCCTTTTTTTGCCATATACGCAGCCTAAAAACCGCAGGTGCGCGGCAAATGTTTTTCGAAGCACAAGTTGCCGTTGGTCAGTATGCTATCTTGTCGTCTTTGCTTTTCCATGTGTCAAAGGCTTCTTGAGCTTGTTCTCGCAGCAACTGCTGTGAAGGAATACGCCTTGATGTGGGCGGTAGATCGAGTTCCCGATAGATGAAAGCGTCATCAAATCCGGCGTCGAGAGCATCTTCTTTTGTGCAAGAATAGTAGTGGATTTTCAAAATCCTTGCCCAATAAATGGCGCTGAGGAACATGGGGCATGGCTCACATGAGGTGTAGATTTCGCATCCTTCGAGGTTGAAATCATGAATGGCTTTTGCCGCTTTCCGGATGGCGTTGACTTCCACATGTGCGGTGGGATCGTTGTCAATGGTCACGCTGTTGCGGTTTTCTGCAACAATTTCACCGTTTTTTACGATGACAACGCCAAATGGCCCGCCGCCCGATTTCGCACTGTCGATGGACAGTTCAATGGCGTTTTTCATGAATCTTTTTCCATAATGTTAGCATTTTGTTTTTGGTAGTCTTGCAAAAATAGAAAAAAGTTTTTCATGGTGAAGCTGCTTTGATGGTGTTTCGACATGGAGGTTGCTTTGTCTGCCAAGTTCATTTTGGCTGTGTTTCATAAATGCATAACGGCTATGTCGCTTTCGATATACAGCCTCAATCACGCACTTGAATATGCTCATTCGCCCTCAATCTCGTCACCTTGCATTTGGACACGCTGAAAAACCTTGCTGTTTCTTAGTAGAATGTTTGTTTTGCGACAATATCTTCAGCACCGTTGCGTAATCTTTGACTATGAAAATCAGGTAATTTTACTTGATTTTTCCGAAATACTGTCATTAGCAGCATCTTTTTTTGAAATATACGTGTTATTTTTAGAAATTTGCCGGTATATCAGAGAAGTCTCACCCTAAAAAACATACAAATGAAGTACTTTTTCCAAAAAACAACTTTTATACTGGTGATAATCAGTGCTCTATTCGTGATTTCCCAGTATTCGTGCAAAACCAACGGCAAAGGTAAGGAGCAAACTTTTGTCGAGTATCTTCATCCGTTGCCTGAGGCTTTGTTGCCTTTGATTGACAGTTATACGTCCGGTGTGATTGGCGACGGTGATCCGGTGATGGTGCGTTTTAAAAACACCGATACGTTGAAAGTGAAATACGGAGAGGAACTGGCATCCAAACTTTTCACCTTTGAGCCACCGCTGAAAGGCAATGCGTATTGGATCGATGCTAACACCATCGGTTTCAAGTACAGTAAGATTGACAGCGAAAAACAGTACTCCTGTGTTTTTCATGTCGGTTTGTTAACTCAAGAACCCCTAAAAGAAGTGCTTGAATTTGGTTTTGGCGTTCGTCGGCAGAACTTCAGCATTGCGTTGTTGGAACCTCTTTACAAGTCGGCAGAAAAGATGGATTGCAACATCAGGGTTGCATTTGCCAATGCCATCGGCAGCGAAGATGCCGTCCGGATTTTCGACCAGTTGTTCCGCGACCAATACCATGTCGAGACAAATTTTGTGGGAGGAAACACTTACGATTTCTTTATTCAGGACATTGACAGGGGCAGTTCTGAAAAAGGGTTGGAAATAAAGCTTGATGGCAAGCCTGTGGAATCGGAAACCAAAATCAAGAGGGCATTGACCGTTGCTGCGAAAGATATCTTTGAAGTTGCGCAAATAGAGACCGATAGGGTCAATGGAGTGGTTACACTGTATTTTACCCAACCTTTGAAAGCCAATCAGAACTTTGACGGTTTTGTGGACTTCAACCGTGAGATCGGCTACAGGATGACTGCCGAAGATAACAAACTGGTGCTTTATTTCGAAACTTCCAACATGTCGAATTACGAGTTGCAGGACATGGAGGTGGCCGTAAAGAGAGGTCTTCGTTCTGACAACGGTATGGTGTTTCCCAATGATGCCGAATTTGAGTTTGACCTAACCGAAAACAAGCCAATGGTGCGCTGGACCAATTCCGGCGTGATTATCCCCGATGTGAAGGATGCCACGATTTATTTCGATGCAGTGTGTCTTAACTTTGTGACATTCAAAATCGTGCGTGTGTTTGACGAGAACCTGTTGTCGTATATGCAGGACAACAGCCTTAACGAAACTTACGAGGTGCGTAAGGCGGGACGCTTGGAGAAAAAAATCAGGATACAGCTTGACAATCCTGTTCCGACCCAATGGAAGACTTTCCCAATAGAATTGTCCAACTATGTTGAAGTCAAACCTGGTGCCTTATACCAGCTCATTCTCGACTTCGGTCCCGAAGACTATACGTTTGCCTCTGAACAGATGAAGAAGCATATCACCGAGTACAACGATGCTGACTATTGGGACGGGCAGAACTACAGGATGAAGGAGTACATTTACGAAGGTGAATGGAACGATCCGAATGGATTCTATTATTATAATGATGTGGAGGTGAGGAAGAACGTCATGGTCACTGACCTCGGCGTTACGGCCAAGATGGGGTGCAACGACAGAATCGACGTGTTTGCCTTCAGTATTTCCAATGCCTCGCCACAAAGTGGTGTCAACGTGAAAGCCTATAACTATCAGAAGCAGGAAATCGCTTCGGGTAAAACTGATTCTAAGGGACATGTGCTGTTGGAATGTGCTAACCGTCCGGCTTTCGTCATGGCGGCGGATGGCGGCAGTAAGTCGGTGATTAAAGTGGAGAATGGTAATTCGTTGTCATATAGTAAGTTTGATGTCGGTGGCGAGTCGGTTGCACAAGGAGTTGCCGGATTTGCCTATAGCAATAGGGGGGTATGGCGTCCGGGCGACGATTTGCAAATCAACCTGATGCTGAACGATATTGAGGGAGGCTTGCCCGAGAATTATCCCGTTGTCATGGAGGTTTACGATGCCGGTAACAGTTTGTATTCCCGTCAGTCGAACTTAAAAGGTCTCAACGGCATTTATTGTTTTAAGGTGCCCACCAATCCTTCCGATGAAACCGGTCTGTGGCAGGCGCGGTTCAAGGTGGGAAGCGCAGTCATCACTTATCCTGTCAGGGTGGAGACGGTGAAGCCGAATCGGCTTGAAATCAACTTTGACCTTCCCAATGTCGTTAGCCTGACCCGTTCCGAAAAGGTCGAACTGCGTTCGAAATGGCTGAATGGTATGAATGCAACGGGATTGAAAGCCGATGTAGAGGTGAATATCCGTCAAGGGGTGACTTCTTTTGAAAAATTCAAGGATTATACGTTTGTCAACATCTCCGAATCGTTTGCTTCGGAAAGCTACACTTTGTTTTCCGGTCCGTTGAACGATAAAGGCGTTGCAAAGGTCGGTTTTGATCCGTTGGAGGATTTGTCGTCATCGCAAATGCTGAACGCCACCTTTGTCACCAAGGTGTATGAGGCTGGCGGCGACTTCAGCATCACATCTTCATCGGCAAAATTGTCACCTTGTTCCAGCTATGTGGGAGTCAGGAAACCTGAACCCACTTCTAAATACGGCTATTATTACGATACGGGAAAAGACTGGAAGTTTGATGTCGCCATTGTGAATGAAGATGGCAGTCAGAACCATAACGCCACGACGATTGCCTACAATCTGTACCGTCTTGATTCCTACTGGTGGTGGTCGAGTGAGGACAGTTATTCGTTACAGCGTTATGTCAGTGGCAATTACAAGAAGCCCGTTCAGCATGGCACATTGTCGTGTTCGGGGACTACTTCGTTGACTTTCAATGTTGCCGACAAAGATTGGGGCTACTACCTTCTTGTTGTTGAAGACATGAACAGCGAGAATGTGTTTGCCGATGTCATCGAGTTCGACTGGGGTGCGGCAACCTTGCATTCGTCCTCGGCATCAGGCGCACCGGCACATTTGTTTATGAAGGCCACTCAGGATGCTTATCAGGTGGGTGAATCTATCGTGGTGACTTTCCCTGCCAACGAAAAGGCAAAGGCATTGGTGACGGTGGAGGCGAACGACAGGGTGTTGGATCACTTCATCGTCGATCGTCTCGGCACTGAAGGGCGCATAGAAATTCCCGCTACCGACGAGATGATTCCCAACGTATATGTTTACGTATCGCTCCTTCAGCCTCATGATGCCGACAACGACCTGCCTATCCGTCTGTATGGCGTGGTGTCGGTCAAGGTGGAAAACGGCAAGCTGCACCTGAAGCCCGTCATCAACATTCCTGAAACCTCGCCGACGAATAAAAAACTCGAAGTCAAGGTGGGTGAAACAAACGGGAAACCAATGACCTACACTTTAGCCGTTGTTGACGAGGGCATTCTCGGACTGACCAACTTCTCTACGCCTGATCCTTACAAGTATTTCAACAGCAAGCAAGCGCTAAAGGTACGTACTTGGGACAACTACGATTGGGTGATAGACGTCTTTACCGGCGAGTTGGGTGCCGTGTATGCCGTGGGCGGCGACGGGTTGTTGAATCAGGAAGTCATGCTCGATAAACGGTTCAAGGCATACGCCGTGACCCTCGGACCTTTCGAACTGAAAGCTGGTGCCGCCAATACGCACGAGATTGTGGTGCCGCAGTGTTCCGGTTCCTTGCGTTTCATGGTGGTGGCCAATGGCAATAATAAGTCGTTTGGATCGGTCGAGAAATCGATGAAAGTCATCGATCCGATCACGCTTTATGTTTCCGCACCGCGTGTAGTAGCTCCTGGCGATGAGTTAGACCTCAATGTTCAGGTGTTGTCGCAGGCGTTGAAAGGCAAAAATGCCAATGTCGTTATAGAAAATAAAAACTTTGAAGCGGTCGGCACGCTTCCGTCTTCCGTGAAAATCAGTCAGGAAGGAGAAGGCTTGGTGACGATGCGGGTGAAGGTGCCCAAGACTTTGGGATCCGCATTGCTGAAAGTGACCGTGAAAGGAGGCGGGTATGAAGCCGTGAGCGAAACGACGATACCGATACGAATGCCGTATTCAGAACGCCGTCAGGTGTTGCGGAAAGAACTCGACCCCAATTCTGTAACCGACCTTTCACTTGACTTGCAAGGATTACAAGGCTCGCAAAGCGGCAAGGTGCTTGTGGCGTCGCTGATTCCAGTCGATTTGTTTGGCCGTCTCGACTATCTGACCTCTTATCCGCACGGATGTCTCGAACAGATCGTTTCACGGGCGTTACCGCAGCTCTATTTGAACTATCTTGTACAACTGCCGGCTGACGAGATGTCGGAGTTGCGCAACAACATACAGTCGGCGATTTCCAACCTCAAGGCTTATCAACGTTCTGATAATTCCATGTCGCTTTGGGCAGGTGGAAGCTATGTTGACCCATGGTCTGAAATCTATGCCTTGCATTTCCTTGCAGAGGCTAATGGTCAAGGCTTCGATGTGCCGCAGCATTTCTTGCAGGCGTTGGTGTCGCACCAGACGGATATTGCAAAGAACTGGAACAACAATCCCGACTTTAAGCAAGGAGAAACCATTCAGGCTTACCGCTTGTTTGTGCTTGCCTTGGCAGGATCGCCGCAGATGGGCGCCATGAACCGTTTCAAGGAAATCACAATGAATTATTCATTGACCAAGTCGTTGGTTGCTGCCGCATTCGCCCTGACCGGAAAGACTACCATCGCTCAAAAGCTATTGCCGAGTCCGGACGTAGCCGAAGTACAGTCCGACTATTTGTCATCCTGCGGTTCTGCGATTCGCGACAAGGCATTTTCGACTTACACGCTGATGCTTTGCAAAGCCGACCAACAGCAAATCCAACAGTATGTCAATGAAATCTGTGACGTGCTGAACAGCGATGCATGGTTAGGAACGCAAACCACGGCGTTTGCCTTGTTCACGTTGGGCAAGTATGCCGAAATCAATAAGATTGAGAATACGGAAATCAATACCGTACTGCGTTGCAATGGCGATGAAAAGGCTTTGGCGACCAATATGAACTCGGTCACCTCTTCTTTTGTGCCTGTCATAGGAACGAACAGTATCGAAGTGAACAACAAGACGGATCAGAAACTGACAGCCACAGTGTTTACCAAGGCTTCCGTAGCGGAATACGATGTGCAGGAAGGCGGATCGCAAATCGGCATGTCCGTGCAGTATGTCGATAACAAGGGGGTGGCGGTTTATCCTTCGTCATTGCCGGGTGGAACGGATTTCAAGGCGAAGATTACCGTGAAGAACACCAGTGCCAACTACCTTGGTAACTTGGTGTTGTCGTATTATCTGCCATCGGGTTGGGAAATCGTCAACGACCGCCTGATGGGTAATGGTGAGGATGCCGATGCCAACCATGTCGATGTGCGTGACGACAGGGCTTATTTCTACTTCAATCTGTCATCAGGCAGGGAAAAGACCTTTGTGTTGCACCTGAACGCCACCTACAAGGGTAATTATACCGTACCTGGCATCCATTGCGAAGCCATGTATGACAATGCCGTTTATTATGTGATTCCGGCTGCTAAGGTCGAAGTCAAGTAAAAAGGTTGTTTTTCCGTTGCAGACGCGGCTGCGTCTGCAACGGAAATTTTTTGTGTTACTCCTATGCGTTGGTTGAAAAGCCACCGGACGCTTTCGGTTGTTTTGATAGTGCTGGCAGTGCTTATCGTCGGCTTTTTGTGTATTCCCGTCCCGCGTTTCGACGATCCCTATTCTACCGTACTGACGGCAGAGGACGGCACTTTGCTTGGAGCGCGTATTGCCGATGACGGGCAATGGCGCTTTCCGGCCACCGACTGCTATACGCCGAAATATGTGGCTTGTCTTATCGAGTTTGAAGACCATTATTTTTTTCTGCATGGCGGCTTCAATCCGGTATCGTTTGTCAAAGCCTTTATAGACAACCTGCGCGAGGGCGGTGTCGTGAGAGGAGGGAGTACCATCTCCATGCAAGTTGTCAGGATGGCGCGTAAGAACAAACCACGCACCTATTTTGAGAAATTTATCGAAGTAGTATTGGCCATGCGTCTTGAGTTGCATTATTCCAAGCATTCGATATTGAATCTGTATGCCGCCCATGCGCCTTATGGGGGCAATGTGGTGGGTATTGATGCTGCTGCTTGGCGTTATTTCCAAACCACGCCTGACCGTTTGACGTGGAGCGAAGCTGCTACGCTTGCCGTGTTGCCCAATTCACCTTCACTGATTCATCCCGGTCGCTCGCGCCATCGTTTGCAGACCAAACGCGATGAGCTGTTGCAACGGGTGGCGAAGTCCAAGGTCTATATCCCAAGACGGTTTCATGTCGCAACACTCTCTTCCGATGACTGCGAGCTGGCGTTGATGGAGACACTGCCTTCGAAGCCTTACGATATGCCCATGAAAGCCTACCATTATTTGGCCGAAATGGACAAGACCCGTCACGGGGCACACATCGTTTCCACTATTGACGCAGCGTTGCAGCAACAGGTCATTGCCATCATGGATCGGCATTATGCTTCCAATTCTTTGAATCAGGTGGAGAATGCCGCTGTATTTGTTTACGATTACCTGTTGCAGGAGGTCAAGGCTTATGTGGGCAACAATATGCAGGCTCATGACGCTTCTATGGTGGATATGATTCGCGCACAACGCTCTACCGGCAGCGTGCTGAAACCCTTTTTGTTTGCCGCAATGATCGATGAAGGCACCTTGTTGAGCGACATGGTGCTTCCCGATATTCCCGTTAATCTTTCGGGATTCACGCCGCGCAATTATTCGGGCGAGTATTGGGGTGCGGTGACGGCACGACAAGCCTTGCAAAACTCGCTGAATGCGCCTTTTGTCGATTTGTTGAAGCGTTACGGTCAGCCGCGTTTTCATGCTTTGCTGAAACGTCTTCGTCTGTCAGGCATCGTTTTCGATGCCCGGCATTACGGACTGTCTCTCATTGTAGGAGGAGGGGAGGCGTCGCTTTATGACATGGTGCTGGCTTATGCCGGAATGGGGCGTAAGATCGCGGTGGAAGTCAATGAAGGTTTTAACGACACCATCATGGCAAATGAATCGCCTTTTTCGGCGGAAGCCATTGCGCAGACTTTTTCTGTAATGAAAGGGCTGTCGCGTCCCGGCTCGCAGGTAGGCTGGGGCGGTTTTTCTTCGTCGAAGCAGGTGGCGTGGAAAACGGGGACGAGCTACGGATTTAAGGATGCTTGGGCCATCGGCGTGACCGACCGTCACGTTGTCGGCGTTTGGGTGGGCAACTCTGATGGCGAAGGCCGTCCCGGACTTACCGGAGTAGGTGTTGCCGCCCCGGTGCTATTCGATGTCGTGGGATGCCTCGACGACGGCTATTCCTATCCCGAACATACGCCGAATGTTGTGGAGATAGAGATTTGTGCGGAGTCGGGTTATCCCAAGTCCGAGGTGTGTGACAAGACATGTAAAGTTCTGGCTGCCAATGTGGAAAACAAGACAGGAGTGTGTCCTTATCACCGGAAGGTTTTCCTTGATTCAACGCGACAGTATCAGGTGCAGCCTGGTTGTTATCCCGTCGATCAGAAGTGTTATGAAGTGTATTATGTGCTGCCGCCCGTCATGGAGTGGTTTTACAAGAAGCACTCGCCGCGTTACCGTCCCATGCCCGCCTATTACAAAGGCTGCGGATCCGATGTCGACGAGGTGATGTCGTTCATTTACCCCAGGTCCGATGCCCGTGTCACCATTCCCATTGGCATTAAGGGCGATCGCCAGCAGGTGATTTTCGAAATCGCGCACCGTAACCCGAAGAAAACCATATTTTGGTCGCTTAACGAGCATTTTATCGGGCAGACACGCCTTAGCCACCAAGTGCCAATCGATGTTGAAAAAGGCGTTTACCGGCTTCGTTGCGTGGACGAGGATGGCTTTGAACTGAACCGTAAACTCGTGGTCAATTAGTCTGTTCAAGACTTGTACTATATTTTGAGAGTATCGTTTTTTAGGGCTTCTTTATTTTTGTTGGGGCGTAATCGAAAAAAATGTGGTGCTCGAAAAATAAAAAACCTATCTTTGCAGATTAATAAAATTTACTGCCATGGCACATGATAACGATAAATTTGTTGGCGAAGGCTTGACTTACGACGACGTGTTGCTGGTTCCTGCCTATAGCGATGTTCTTCCCCGTGAAACCGACCTCAGGACTTATTTCTCGCGTAACATTCAGTTGAACATTCCGATTGTTTCGGCTGGCATGGATACTGTGACGGAGTCGAGGATGGCCATTGCCATTGCTCAGGATGGCGGCATCGGCGTGTTGCACAAGAACATGAGCATTGGCAAGCAGGCTGCCGAGGTGCGCAAGGTGAAACGTGCCGAAAACGGCATGATCATCGACCCGATTACCATCCATGTCGATGCGAAGGTGAAAGACGCCCTTGCCTTGATGAGCGAATACCATATCGGCGGAATTCCGGTTGTCGATAGCCAGAACGTGCTCGTTGGCATCGTCACGAACCGTGACTTGCGTTTTGAACGCGGTTACGAGCGCCCCATCACCGAGGTGATGACCAAAGACCGTCTCATCACCACGCGCGAAGTCGCTTTTGAGAAAGCTGCCGACATCCTTCAGGAATATAAAATCGAGAAACTTCCCGTAGTCGATGCTGACAACCATCTTGTCGGTCTGATTACTTATAAGGATATTATGAAGGTGAAAGCCCGCCCCAACGCTTGTAAAGATGAGCGCGGTCGCCTTCGCGTGGCTGCCGCCGTGGGTGTGACGAGCAACACCATCGAGCGTGCTGCCGCTCTTGTGGAGGCAGGTGTCGATGCCTTGGTAATCGATACGGCACACGGGCATTCCAAAGGAGTGATCGAAATGGTGGCCACGGTACGGAAACATTTTCCAGAAATTGACATCGTTGCCGGCAATATCGCCACGGGAGAGGCTGCTCTCGCCTTGGTCAAGGCGGGTGCCGACGCTGTCAAGGTGGGCATTGGTCCCGGCTCTATCTGCACGACCCGCGTTGTGGCAGGTATCGGTGTGCCGCAGCTCACCGCTATTTTCGATGTGGCCAAGGTGCTCAAGGGACAGAATGTGCCGATTATCGCCGATGGCGGCATCCGCTATACGGGCGACATCGTGAAAGCCCTTGCTGCCGGCGCATCCACCATCATGGCGGGATCGCTCTTTGCCGGAGTTGACGAATCTCCGGGCGACACTGTGATTTTTGAAGGACGTAAATACAAGACCTATCGTGGAATGGGTTCGTTGGAAGCCATGCAGTGCGGATCGAAAGACCGTTACTTCCAGGATACGGAAGCCGATATCAAGAAATTAGTGCCCGAAGGTATTGTGGGGCGTGTTCCTTACAAGGGAACCTTGTCGGAAGTGGTCTATCAGATGGTAGGCGGCTTGCGGTCGGGCATGGGCTATACCGGTTCGCACACTATCGAGGAACTGAAAAACGCCAAATTCATCCGCATCACCAATTCCGGTATCTTGGAAAGCCATCCGCACGATGTCTCCATCACGCAGGAAGCGCCTAACTACAGCAAACGGAGTTGATGCCAACCGGATGTCCTATAAAGCCAGCCGTACTTCGACTGGCTTTTTTCACTGTAAAACAGACCGTAACACAAGGAATGACATGAAAATCCTGATGACTTATCCGGAACTGCAACAGATTCTGGCCAACGAGGTGGAACAGCCGCTTTCGTTTGCGCAAGTGGATGCCAAGACCCTGCGTGTCTTCACCGAGATGAAAGCGTTGTTCTTTGCCAAAACCATGCATGTCGATATGAAAATCGAAGAGCTGAAAGGCACCGACCTGCACTTGTCGTTTGGCGATGGCATGATGACGGAACTGCTCTTGAAAGGTGTCATGAAGTTGATAGGGGGAAAGCTGCCCGATGCCATTGTAGAGCAGATGGGGAACGGCCGTGTGGTCGTGCATCTGTCTGCTATCGGGCAGTTGTCGGAAGTGTTGCAGAAAGTCACCCTTCACGACTTGAATCTGACTCCTGAAGGCATAGAGCTGCAAGGACAACTGAACCCCTGATCGGTACAAATTGAAAAATGGCGGTTGAGCCTAATTGCCGCGCAATATTCTGCGATTTTGTCCGTTTAATTTTGTTGATGCAGCTACATTGCCGCATTTTATGTATTTTTACAGCTTCTTTTGAACAAATATTACGGAATAAAAACATTTAATCGTTGATACAATGAAATTGAATACGTTGAAACCCATAGCATTGTCGATTTTCATGCTGACAGTGCTGAATGTCGGAGCACAGTCGAAACTTGACCGTCAGACATTGATGACCATTGGCGATAAAGCCGTCACCGTAAAGGAGTTTACCGAAGTTTACGAAAAAAACAACCTGAACAACACTGTGGTGGAGAAAAAGTCGGTGGACGAGTATTTGAACCTATACACTGGCTACCGCATGAAGGTCATGGAGGCCCAAGCGATGCAGCTTGATACCAGCGCCAAGTTCAAGCGTGAACTGGATGGCTATCGCAAGCAGCTTGCCAAGCCGTATTTTTCCAATGACAAAGTCAGTGACGCATTGCTGCACGAAGCCTACGACCGTTTGCAGCATGATGTCCGCGCCTCGCATATCCTGATTGCATGCGACAAGCACGCCTTGCCTTCCGACACGTTGAAAGCCTATAACAAGGCCCTCGATTTGCGTAAACGCGCGTTGAAAGGCGAAGACTTCGGCGCATTGGCCATGCAGTATTCCGATGACCCGTCGGCACGCGACATCAAGGGAGAGGAAGGCAGACCGGGGCGTAAAGGCAATCGCGGCGACTTGGGTTATTTCACCGTTTTCGACATGGTGTATCCTTTTGAATCAGGCGCCTATAAAACCAAACCCGGCGAGATTTCCATGCCTGTGCGCAGCGATTTTGGCTATCACATCATCAAGGTTGCAAGCATAACCAAGGCTATAGGTTCCACACAAGCTGCACATGTCTTTTTGAAGTTGGAAGCTGAGGCAACACCGGAAGAGGAAGCCGCAATGCGCGATAAAGCCGATAACATCTATAAGGAACTGATGGCACAGGATGGCAAAAACTGGATAGAATCCGTTAATAAGTATTCCGACGACCGTGGCACCGTATCGCGGGGCGGTACCTTGAGCAATTTCACGGTGAGCCGCATTGTGCCGGAGTTTATCGAGGCAATCAAAGGCGTCGAGCCGGGACAAATTGCCAAGCCCGTGCGTTCCATGTATGGTTTTCATATCATCAAGCTGATCAGCACTTCCGAAATCGGATCGTTCGAGAAAGAAAGCTATGGGCTGACACAGCGTTTGGAAAAAGACATGCGTTCAAAGAAATCGGAAGAGGTGGTGCTGCGTCAGCTCAGGAAAGATTACAAATTCAAGCAGAACGACAAAAACATGGAAGCCTTCATGGCGACCATTGACAGCACCATTTTGTCAGGGAGTTTTGTGCCTGCCGCTAATGTTGCGATGGATGCACTCCTTTTCAACATTGAGAAAAAATCTTTCAAGGTTGGCGATTTTGTGGAGTACATCAAGAAAAACCAAAAGCCGCAAAAGTTCGTCACCTCGTCCACTTATGCCTATCAGCTTTATGAGGAGTATTCCAACAAGCAACTCATGGATTATGCAGACCAGCATCTTGAAGAACGTTACCCCGAGTTCGCACATGTGGTGAAAGAATACTATGACGGCATTTTGCTGTTCGACCTGATGGAGCGTGAAGTGTGGCGGAAAGCCATTCAGGATACCGTCGGGCTGCAAGCATTCTACGACCGCACTGGATCGAAATATGTATGGGGCGATCGTGTGTATGCTGCCGTGATTTCGACCACCAATTCCGAATCGCTGGCGAAGATGAAGGCTGTTCTCGCACAAGGTGTCGCCGTTGACAGTTTGCGTAGCGTGATTTCGCGTGATTCCATCCCTCAGATCAATATGCGCAAGGGCTTTTTCCAAAAAGGCGACAACCAGTTTGTGGACCAAACCGAATGGAAGAAAGGTGCCGTAAAAGAAATTCCTTCCACTGTAGATAAAACAACGGTTTTAGTGGTGGTTGAGGACGTCCGAGGACCCGAACAGAAAACTTTGAACGAAGCCAAAGGCTTGGTGACCAGCGACTATCAGGCTGAACTCGAACAACAGTGGATGGAACGCATGCGTCAGAAATATCCTGTCAAGATCAACCAGTCGGTACTTGAAAAAGTCAGGAAATGCTATTGATGAAACAATTGCCTATTCTCATCGGACTGTCTTGCCTTATGCTGCTTGCGGGCTGCGATGCCGTGGTGCGGAAGTCGGATAAGATAATCGTTGCGGAATGTTATGGCGAATATCTGTACGATACTGATCTGAAGGAGGTTATTGCAGAGAGTAAAGGTCATCTCGACAGTCTGGCACGTACCAACGCTTTCATTGACTCCTGGATACATCGGCGAGTGTTGGTGCACCAGGCGGAAAAGTATCTTTCGCCCCAGCAGCGCGACTTTAAGAAGCAAATCGACGAGTACCGTAACTCGCTATTGATTTATACCTACGAGACCGAGCTGATAGAACAGATGCTCGACACGGTGGTCAGTAGCGAAGAGATAGAACGCTATTACTTGCAGAATCCGGGTAATTTTCAGTTGCGACACACTTTGGTAAAGGCAGCTTATGTGGTGCTGCCCCTTAAAGTGAAATATTACTGGCAGATACGGAAACTGATGGCGGCACCCGACACATTGAAACTTGAAGAACTCGATGCTTTGGCCTCGCCATACGTCATATCGAGCCGTTATAATGTGGATGAATGGATGCGTCTTGATGACTTGTTGAACGAAGTGCCGATTGAAATATACAACACGGAGAGTTTTCTGAAACAGCGGCGTTTTGTTTCGTTCGAGAAGGATGCCTGCACCTATATGGTGCGTTTCAACGACTATCTGCTTGAAGAAAGCGTTTCGCCCATCGAGATGGAATACGACAACATTCGTAAGCTCATTCTCATGAAGCGAAAAAAGGAGCTGCTCGACCAGATGAGGTTCGATTTGTATGAAAAAGCAGTGAAAGATAATGCATTTACCGTTTATTGATAACCCGTAAAATGATGAAAATAAAATTCTTACCCATAGCATTGCTGTTTGCAGCAATACCCTGTCTAACACAGGCGCAACAATCCCATGTGGTTGATAAGGTGGTGGCCGTAGTAGGCAAAAACATCATCCTGCAGTCCGACATCGAAAACCGATACCTGCAATACCGCCTTCAAGGTGGTGCCATTGGCGATGCCAACTCGTTGCGATGCCAGATTTTCGAGGACTTGATGTTTCAGAAACTGATGCTCAACCAGGCGGAGATGGACAGCATTACGATTAGCGACGATCAGGTGGAAGCCGAGATGAGCCACAGCATCAGCTATTTTGTTTCGCAGATAGGATCGCAGGAAAAGATGGAGGCCTATTTCGGCAAGACACTGGCTGAAATCAAAGATGAGTTGCGCAAGGCGAAAAAAGACCAGTTGCTTCAGGAGCAGGTGCGGAACAACATCATGTCGGGCGTGGAAGTCACACCGGCAGAGGTGAAAGCCTTTTATGCCAGCTTGCCGAAAGACAGCATTCCCATGGTCAGCCCCCAGTTTGAACTGGTGCAGATTGTGAAACGCCCGCCGGTGAGTATCAATGAAAAGCTTGCCGTCAAGGACCGTTTGTATCAGATTCGCAAGCGCATCCTCGAAGGCGAGAGTTTCGGCACTATGGCGGTATTGTATTCTGATGACCCCGGGTCGGCTTCAAAAGGCGGTGAGCTGGGATTTCAAGAAAAAGGATCGCTTGCGCCGGAGTTTGAGGCAACCGCTTTCAATCTGCGTGACGGTGAAATATCGGAAGTCGTCGAAACCGATTTTGGATTCCATATCATCCAATTGATTGAGAAAAAGGACAATATGGTCAACTGCCGTCACATTCTGCTTACTGCCAAGGTGCCGGTGGAAGCACTCGAAAAGGCGCAAAGCCAGCTTGATTCGGTGGCGAATGTCATTCGTAACGAAGAAACGACTTTTGAAGCCGCTTGCAAACAGTTCAGCGACGATGACTCGAAAAACAACGGCGGCTACATTTCCAATCCCGCCACGGGCGGCAACCTTATCAGCTTACAAGACTTGCAGGAACTTGAACAGGTGTATGGCGAGTTCAAGAATCTTTCCTTTGTCATCAGCAAACTCGAAGTGGGGCAGTTGAGCGACCCGGTGCCGATGACCACCAACGACAACAAAGACGCTTTCCGGCTTGTCATGGTCAAGAAGAAAACCGAGGCGCATCAGGCCAATCTGAAGGACGACTATAACCTGATCCAAGAATGGGCGTTGCAAAACAGGAAACAACAAGCCATTGACGAATGGATTGCTTCCAAGTCGAAAAGAGCCTTCATCCGTATGGATGAGCAGTTCAAGGATTGCACGTTCAATTTCAAATGGCAGACGGAATGATCCGCGGGAAAGAGAAGTGGACATGTTGAATAAAAAACGAGGAGGACAAAATGTTTGGTTCGGATGTTGAAGGCGCCAAGGCCTTGGTGGAGCGCTACGGGCGGTTGCGTAACGAGATAGGGAAAGTCATTGTGGGGCAGGATGAGGTGATACACGATACGATACTTTCCATCTTTTCCCAAGGACATGTGCTGTTAGTGGGCGTGCCCGGGCTGGCTAAAACCTTGTTGGTGAACACCATAGGAAAGGCCTTGGGGCTGTCGTTCAGCCGCATACAGTTTACGCCCGACCTGATGCCGTCCGACATTATCGGCACGGAGATTCTCGATGAGTTGCGGCAGTTCAAGTTTATCAAAGGACCGGTGTTCTCGAATATTGTCCTCGCCGACGAAATCAACCGTACCCCGCCCAAAACTCAGGCGGCACTGTTGGAAGCCATGCAAGAAAAAAACATTACGGTTTCGGGAAAGACCTACAGACTGCAAGCGCCATTCTTTGTGCTCGCCACACAGAATCCTATCGAGCAGGAAGGTACCTATCCCTTGCCCGAAGCACAACTCGACCGTTTCATGTTCAACCTGCGCCTTGACTATCCTTCTTATTCCGAGGAAATCGACATTTTGAAGAGCACTACTGTGGGCAAAGAGGCAATGGTGGAGGCGGTGCTGACACCTGAGGAAATACTGTATTTCCAACAGCTTGTCCGTCGTGTTCCTGTGACTGACAACGTGTATGAATATGCGGTGAATCTTGTTTCGATGACCCGTCCGAACACACCGAAAGCCCATGAGTGGGCCAACCGCTATCTCAGTTGGGGAGCAGGGCCGCGCGCCTCGCAATATCTGATTATCGGCGCCAAGGCCAATGCTTTGCTGGCTGGAAAATATGCACCTGATATTGAAGATGTCAAAGCCGTTGCGGTGCCTGTGTTGCGTCATCGTATCATCCGTAACTATTCTGCTGAAGCCGAAGGGATGGGCATAGAAGCCATCATTGAGCGGTTGATGGGAGAGTGAGGAGAGATTGTTGATTGTTAAATTGTTGAACTGACCATCCTCGTCAGCACCCGTCATTCTGGACTTGATCCAGAATCTCCTCATCATCGGTAATAGCTCAATAGAAGAAACTATCCTTTGTCAGGAGATTCCGCATCCGGAAGCGGAATGACGCCAAGGATAGAGCGTTGTTATGCTTGATGAAAATCGACAAAGGTCAATTTGAATCTTCCTTATCAGTGTTTTCAGCTGTTTCAGTTGTCGCTGTGGTTTGTAGGGGAAAGAGCTTCTTGGATTTAATACGGACGGGGGCGATGATAAGCAGCAGCAATACTTCCATGGCGTATTTGTACCATGGGTAAAGACCGGTGGTAAAAAACTGTAGCGCCATGAACATGAACGAGGCAAGCACGAAGATGGCTTTGCCGTACACCTTTTTTCGGAAGATTTGAATGAGGCTGAAAACCAAGGTGCCGTTCAGGATGACCCCGATAATGAGGTAAAGGAAATCCTGCGATTGGAAAGAGGGAGCTTCACCGCCAAGGTAAAAGGAATCAACGAAATAGCGGCACAATATCAGCGTGATGATGCCATAGATGAACAGCAAGCCATAGTAAGTGATGGCAATGCTGGCGGCCATGCGCATGGCGGTGGTCAGCCGAGGTTTCAGATCGAAGATCTTCTCCGGTTTCAGGTCCAAGATGCCCTTGGAATGGGGTTTCTTGCTCATTTTTTCAATTCAAGGCGTTTGAAATAGAGGTAGTACATTGCAATGAACATCAGCGTGAGCAACAGATCGGATCCTAAGGTCCTTCCGGTACGCAAGGGGTAGATGCAGATGGAATTGGCGATTAGCATGAGAATCTGTGAGATGGCATAAAAATGGAATCCGCTCTTGTTGAGCTTGAACATTTTGATCACCCCGATCAGAGAAACCACAAAGAGCAAGGTCATGGCCAAGTAATACCACGGACTGACACCGATATACGCTTCCATGAGTTGTATGGACTGATCCACCATGTCTTGCCCCATTCCGCTATACAAGGTGTTGACCATGTCCTCAATGCGACCGCTGTTGAGCATGGCTTTCAGTCCGGGAAGCGAAAGAAAGCAAAGGAAATAGCCCAAAATGCTCAGGCAGGCGTTGGCAAATGATAACACAAGGAAAATGGTCATGCCATGCGGACGCGGCATGGAATCGTTGTCGTTGGGGGAAATGCTGTCGTTCATGGTTGCCAAGGTTTGGTGTCGCGTGAAATTCAGTCATCGGTCGTTTTGAATGTTGCGTTTGTGCAACGGCTCAACAGGACCGATGACTGAAAGCCAAAATGGTTTATTTGTTGGCAAGTTCGTCGAAATGCAACGGATAGTCCTTCACAAAGTTGACGGACTTGGCAATTTCGGTGTACATCACCTTGTCGGTGCGTACAAACTCGACCTGCTTGCGGTATTCGGCGACAAAATTTTCAATGATAGTCGAAGACTTCAAGGGGCGACGGAACTCAAGTGCCTGTGCCGCATTGAACAGCTCGATGGCGAGGATACGCTCAAGGTTTTCGGCGACACGCAGGGCCTTGGTAGCGGCGTTGGCACCCATGCTCACATGGTCTTCCTGTCCTTGCGACGATTCGATGCTGTCCACCGATGCAGGGGTGCAGAGCTGCTTACTCTGGCTGACGATGCTGGCGGCGGCATATTGAGGAATCATAAAGCCGGAGTTCAGACCGGGTTCGGCAACGAGGAACGAAGGCAGACCGCGTTTGCCTCCGATGAGCTGATACACACGGCGTTCGCTGATGTTGCCGAGTTCAGCCATGGCAATGGCCAAGAAGTCCAAGGAGAGCGCCAAAGGCTGTCCGTGGAAGTTGCCGGCGGAGATGACAAGGTCGTCATCGGGGAAGATGGTGGGGTTGTCGGTCACTGCGTTGATTTCTTCGCTGAGCACGGAAGACACATAGTCGATGGCGTCTTTCGATGCACCGTGAACCTGCGGCATGCAGCGGAAGGAATAAGGATCCTGCACGTGTTGCTTTTCGCGCGCGATGAGCTGGCTGCCCTCTACAAAGGAGCGCACGCGCTTGGCGGTGACGATTTGTCCGTTGTGGTGGCGGATTTGGTGCACTTGGTCAAAGAAAGGCTCAATGCGGCCGTCGAAGGCTTCTAAGGAGACGCAGCCGATGAGGTCGGCGAGATAGCTCAGACGGAAGGCTTTCAGCAGTACGTAGGTGCCGTAGCTGCTCATGAACTGTGTGCCGTTGAGCAGGGCGAGGCCTTCTTTCGACTGTAAGGTGATAGGCTCCCAGCCGAATTTCGACAGGATAAGTGTTGCAGGGACGATCTCGCCACGGTAATGCACTTCGCCCAAGCCTAACAGGGGCAGCATGAGGTTGGCCAACGGCGCCAGGTCGCCCGAAGCGCCCAACGAACCCTGGTTATAGACTACGGGAAGCACGTCGTTGTTGAAGAAATCGATCAAACGCTGCACGGTAAGCACCTGCACGCCGGAATTGCCGTACGAGAGGCTCTGCACCTTGAGGAGCAGCATTAGCTTGACGATTTTCTGAGACACCATCTCGCCCGTGCCGCAGGCGTGCGACATGACGAGGTTTTTCTGGAGCGTGCTCAGGTCTTCTTTCGAGATGCTGTGGTCGCACAACGATCCGAAACCTGTGGTGACACCGTAGATCGGCTTTTCTTGGTTTTCCATCTTCTCATCCAGATAGTCGCGGCATTTCTGAATGCGGCGGACGGCATCTTCGGAGAGTGCCAGCTTGTAACCCTGGCTGAGAATTTCATCGACTTTCTTGAACGTAAGTTCTTCTGCGCTGATATGATGTGTTTTCATTAGGTTGTAGTATTTTATTGTAAATGATTCGGTTGAAAATTCATGAAATGATTACGGATTTGGCAGTCCGGAAGCGGGAATCCCGATTTTCTCCACCAATTGCTCGGCGGCAGCGGTTTCCTGCCGTCCCTCCTTCATCCATTTGACGGTGAAGGTGTGCTCGGCCATTTCCTGTTCTCCCGCAAGAATCACGATGGGAATACCGCGCTGGTCGGCGTATTTCATCTGTTTCTGAATCTTGACGGCTTCGGGGTAGATCTCCGCATTGATGCCGTGTTTGCGCACCTGACGCAGGTATTTCAGGCAATAGCGTTCCTCGTTGGGTCCGAAGTTGAGGAAAATGGCGGTGGTGTTTTCCGAGAGGGTCTCGGGGAAAAGATCCAGGCCTTCCAAAACGTCGTAGATGCGGTCGGCACCGAAGCTGATGCCAACGCCCGACACATTGGGCAGTCCGAAGATGCCCGTGAGGTTGTCGTAACGTCCGCCCCCCGTGATGCTGCCTATGGCGAAGTCCTTTGCCTTGACTTCGAAGATGGCTCCGGTGTAATAGTTCAGTCCTCGCGCTAGGGTGAGGTCGAGTTCGGTCTCGATATTGAGGTCCATGTCGGCGATGTAGCCGAACAAGGTCTCCAACTCTTCGATGCCTTTCCGGCCGGTCTCGTTGTCGAGCCTCTGCTTCAGGGCTTCGATCTTGGCCTTGAAATCGCCCTGCATGAATAGGATGGGTTGCAGCTTGTCGATGGCGGTTTGGCTCAATCCTCTCTCGCTCAACTCCTTGTTTACGGCGTCGATACCGATTTTATCGAGTTTGTCGATGGCGACAGTGATATCAATTAAGGCATCGGGCTGACCGATGTATTCGGCAATGCCGGCCAGTACCTTGCGGTTGTTTATTTTAATTATAACGTTGATTTTCAGCTTTGTAAATACCTCATCAACAATCTGCACCAATTCGGCCTCGTTGAGTATGGCGTTGCTTCCGATGATATCTACATCGCATTGGTAGAATTCGCGGTAACGTCCTTTTTGGGGTCTGTCGGCTCGCCACACGGGCTGCATTTGGTAGCGTTTGAAGGGGAAGGCGATTTGGTCGCGGTATTGGGTGACGAATCGTGCAAAAGGCACGGTGAGGTCGTAGCGCAAGCCTTTCTCGCAAATCCTGCCGGCTAATTTGGAGGCTTCAAGGGTTTCGCCGGTTTGTTCCACACCTGAAAGGAAATCGCCTGAGTTCAGAATGCGAAACAGCAGCTTGTCGCCTTCTTCACCGTATTTTCCGAGTAGGGTGCTCAAGTTTTCCATCGATGGTGTTTCGATGGGGAGGAACCCGAACTGCCGGAAAACACTTTTAATGGTGTCGAATATATAGTTGCGACGTACCATCACTTCGGGAAGGAAGTCGCGGGTGCCTTTGGGAATGCTGGGTTTTTGTGCCATATCAATACGGAATTTCGAAGCGCAAAGGTAGTAATTTTTGAGGAGACGTTTTTGGTTTGTGATTTACGATTTGTTATTTCTGAAAAACCGCAATCCCCAATTCGAAATCATAATTCCTCAATCCGAAATCTTTTCGTCTTTAATCGGGCAGTAAAAATCACAGCGACATCAAACAGATGAGTTGCCATGATTATTTTGTAATACGTAAATAATAGCGTGATACACGCGTTGATTATTTCAGCAGCGGCATCAAATTGGTGACAACCAATTTCACCGACATGGCAAGCAGGATGACGCCGAAGAACTTCCGTATGATGTAGATGCCGGTTTTGCCAAGCCAGTGCTCGACCTTGTACACATATTTTAGTACGAAGTAAACGATGACCATGTTGACGGCAATGGCAATCAGGATGTTCAGGGTGCTACATTCCGAGCGCAATGACAATGTGGTGGTGAGGGTTCCCGGACCTGCAATCAGCGGGAAGACAACGGGGACAAGAGTGGCGGCGCCAGAAGGACCGTCGTTCTTGAACAAGTTGCGTCCAAACGTCATTTCAACAGCCAAGGCAAACAGGATCAAACCGCCCGCAATAGCAAACGATTGAATGTCAACGCCAAAAAGTTTCAACATTCCTTCGCCAAGGAATAAAAAGGCAACGATGATAAGGAAAGAGAGTGCGGCAGCGCTAAAGGCCTTTATTTTCTCGCCTTTTTCGTTCAAACTAATAAAAATCGGGATGCTGCCTGTGGGGTCAATAACGGCGATAAGCACAATAAAACAAGTAAGAATCTCTTTAAATGAAAGGGGCATCATAGTGTTTTTTCTTAAAAAGTAATAAAATAAGTAATAAAAAAATATGTATTTAGTTTTTCAACCATTTTCCGACAATGAAGTAGCAAGCAGTCACTTGGATAATCATGCCAGGGATTGCCAAACGCAAGTGATTCCAAGCTGACTTCCAACTCCCTGTCCAAGCCCATTCTGCCATTGTTCCGATGACCTGATAGCAAAGCACCACGGCGATAAGGATGGGAATGGTGACACGCTTGAAGTGAGCGGCGGCCCAGCCTGCTGCAACGGCCAGCAATACCGATTTTGTGAATACCACAGGTAGCATGATGGCGTTAGGCATGCCGAAAAGCAAATGGTTGGCCAATGGGGATAGAAGGGCCGTGAGCAGTCCAGCCTTCCATCCGTATTTGTAGGCAGCGATAAGCGTGAAAAAATAAATGGGCAGCAGCATGGCGCCTCCCGAAGGGATAAGGTGGCAAAGCTGTGGCAATGCCACGTTGCCGATCACAAACAAGAGCACTAACAGATAGGTTTTGGCCTGTGAATAGCTCAATGTGTATAAATTGCTCGATGTCGTCATGGTCACTTAGTCTTTTAGGTTGTCGAAGAATCCCTTGATTTTTGGCAGACACTCGGCTGCCGTTGCGCAGGTGAGGCATTGTCTTTCCACGGGACAGATGTCGGTGCCCGTGCGATTGATGATATGCGTCACTTCGGTGGCAAAAGTACAAATAATTTCGGAATTTCGAATCAGTTTCAAAGCTTCGGTGCTGATGATTTCAGCATGTAAAGCCGACACTCCTCCAAGTATCATCAAAGCGGCGGCACCTTTGCCCACCACCTTGTCGGCAACAAAGGCACCGTTCAAAGTGTTTGAGCCGTTGTTGAGGAGATCGTACAAATCGCGTACACCGTGTTGGTAATAACAACTTGCAATGCCGTCCTTTACAATGATACAGGAGCAGCTTTCTTGTTTTAATCTTTTGATAATATGTTGTTTGTCAATGTCTTTCATGTTAATGACATTTTTTCTCCAAGGGATTTTCTTTTTGTGCTTCTATAGTGGCTTCAATGGCATCGGGAAGTTGGTAGAATAAGTCTATGCCGATACGGGCTTCAAGTTCATCCACCGAAAGTGCATGTTGGGTATAGGGAGAGGGGAGATTGGTGTTGGTGCAGTAAAAGGCGATGCTACTGTAGCTGTCGTCTTTGACGGCGAGAATGGCCTTGAAAAAGGCTTGGGGAACAGCGACGTGGCTGGTGCCAATGGTTTGCGGTTGCTCGGAGACGATAGGACCGCAAACCACATAAATACGGTCGAAGTAGTGCGTAGCATTGCGTATCTGCATTTCAATACTGTTCCACACCCCGTTGTTGAGACCTCCATCCTGAGGGCAGATGTTGGAATAATAGCAGCTTTCGTGCATGGCGTCGGCATCCGATTTCATGTCGCCTGCCGGAGCCATGTGGCCGCGGCTATAGCCCGATCCTTTATAATCCGATGCAGTGGCGGTGTAAGGTCCTACGGCAGGATCTTCGTAGAAACCGCCGTCGCGTTTGATGCTACCGTTGACTTTTGAGGCGGTCAATTCATAGGCCGCCCAGTTCGGAATGCGCCAATGGGTGTTGTAAGACAAAGTGAATCCCGTATGGGAGACTAAAATGGCATGATTGCCTTTGATGTCATTGGTTTTCGGGCATTCCAAACCAAGGGCTACCGTTTGTCCATCGACAGTGTTCCGATGGTGGCAACAAGAGAAAGTGATGAATAATAATATGAAAACGAATAATTTATACATGTCGTTGGCTCTCGATATTGATCGTGCAAAGGTAGTTTTTTTGATGGCATTTTGATGTGGTATCGACAAAGGCTTGCATCGTGCCTTGTTTTTATAAGGCTTTGGGTAAGAAAACAAATGATTCTGGCTTTTCCTGCCGAAGGGATTCAAATAGCAGTTTTGAAGAAATCAATAAATGGCAGAAAATCATAGTAATATGAATTATTTTTGGTTTTTTGTAAAAAAATGTCGGAAATATTTGTTAAAGCGACATTGTGATTGTACATTTGTAGCCGAAACAATGTTGAACAAAAAATAATTACGCTATGGAAAACGCAATGGTTAAACGAATTGTGAGATTTTATCTGCCTTCGGTTTTCTTTCTCCTCGTGTGCGGGTATGTAGTGAACCGCTTCATGGGCAATTCTCAGGACAAGATGGCAATGTTGTATGTAGTATTGGGCGGGGTAATAGGACTTGCCTTATTGGTAAATATCTTTTTGAATCACAGGGTGTTGAATAAGATTCTGGGTAGTATCGCATTCTTGGCTTCTTTAGCAATGCTGGTATTTTGGTTCATAAGATTGCTGCGCCAATCAGTGGACTCGATGTTCCGCTACTTTTTATTGATTATCTTCAGTATTGTGATGGCGATATTCCTTATGAACTACAACAAAGCTGATGAGAAAAAAGCCGAAAAGGCAAAGAAAACCAAAAGCTGATACCTTTATAGATGAAAAATAGATGAAAACAGGTTTATCCTGTTTTCAGAAACGATTGGGTGCTTGTCAATTGTTGCCCAATATGTCGTTGCAGCGTTTGACAAGCACCCATGAGAAAAATCGCTTTTACTTCAGTTCAAAAGTCTCGCCCGGCTCGGGGATTTCAATATTGTCCCAGCCTGCTTTGCGTAACACGCGCTTGTAGAACTTCTGTGCTTCGGGATCGCCGTGAACAAGGAAGGTCTTTCGGATCTTGCCTGGGTCTTGACATTTCAGGTATTCCAACATTTCCGAATAGTCGCCGTGTCCGCTGAAAGCGTCGATTTCATAAATGTCGGCTTTCACCGAATATTCATTGCCAAAGATGGAAACGGCTTCCGGTGTGGGTTTTGATAATATCTTGGCTCCCAATGTGCTCGGTGCGCAGTAGCCGATGGCAAGTAGGGATGTCTTGGGGTTGGCGATGTTGTTGGCAATGTGATGTTTGATGCGTCCCGCTTCCATCATGCCCGATGCGGAGATGATGATGCAAGGGTCTTTGCGGTTGTTCAGCAGCTTCGACTGGTTGACATCACGCACGTAAGTCAGGCTGTTGAATCCGAACGGATCGGGGTCGTTCTCAATGACTTCAGCAACATCCTTATTGAACAGTTCGAGGTGCATGCGGAAAATGTCGGTGGCGTTGACGGCCAGCGGACTATCCACGAATACGGGAATCTTTTCAGGCAGTTTGCCTTCGTTGTAAAAGTTATTGAGAATGTAAACCACTTCCTGTGTTCGGCCAATGGCAAACGACGGGATGAGCAGCTTGCCTTTTTTTTGGATGCAGGTGTGGTGGATGATGTCGAGCAACTGTTGTTCGGCATCGGCACGGTCGCTGTGTAGCCGGTCGCCGTAAGTCGATTCGGTGATGAGGTAGTCGCAGTGGGGGAAAGGTTCCGGCGACTTGAGCAGGTAACTCGACTGACGCCCAATGTCACCCGTGTATCCGATGCGTGTCATTTTTCCACCCTCGTCGATTTCAAGAATAACGCAGCCGCTGCCTAACATGTGGCCGGTATTGTTGAACTTCACCTTGATATTGCTGTCAATGTTGATATATCGATTGTAGGCTACGCTGACAAAGGTTTCCATACATGCGCGGGCGTCCTTTTCCGTGTAGATGGGTTCCAATGCAGGCAAACCTTGACGACGGCGTTTCTTGTTGAACCACACCATATCGTTTTCTTGGATAAACCCACTATCAGCCAGCATGATCGAACATAAGTCGCGCGTGGCGGCAGTGCAAAAAACCTGTCCGCGAAATCCCTGCTTGTAAAAGTAGGGAATCAGTCCGCTGTGGTCGATATGGGCGTGGGTGAGGATGATGTAGTCAACGTCGGCAGGGTTGACCATGGTGTTGCGGTTCGAAGCGTCTGTTTCTAAGCCTTTTCCTTGGAACATACCGCAATCCAACAGTATCTTTTTGCCGTGGTCGGTTGTGATAAGGTGTTTGCTGCCAGTGACTTCCTGAACTGCACCAATAAATTTGATTTTCATAATTCAAGTATAATTTGCCCCAAAATTAGCAAAAAAACAAGAGAGGCGGCAAAAAAAAGTCGCCTCTCTTTTTATTATGCTTGCGCAGGTCGTAAAACCATGCGTTACTCCACGACAATTCTTTTTACAGAATGGCCGAAGTCACTGGTAATTTGCATCATATAAATGCCTTTGCCGTAGGATGAAAGATCAAATTCGAGCGGATTGCCATCTGTTTCGGCGTCAAGCAGTATCTGACCGTAAACATTGACGATGCTGACATGTTGGACAGAAGCACCTTCAAGTTTGACCAAACCCTTGGTGGGGTTGGGGTAAACGGCAATCTTGGCTTCCTGTTCGCCGATTCCGGTTACTGAGATGTTAAGAACGGTCAAGTCAGTGTTCAGGCCTTCCCTTTCTTCACCATTCTTTTGATAAACGGTAGTGATGACATATCCATAGCTATTACCTACGGGAGCCTGGTCAAAATAAGTGTAATCGGTTTGTCCTTCGACAAATGGAACGGTTGCAACGATTTCCCAATCTTCGAACCCTTCTTTGCCAGTGCTAATGTTGCGCCGGATGTTGAATTTCATCAGGTCCCAGCAGGGGACATTCTCATTGGGTTTCTTCCAAGAGAGCGTGGCACCATATTTCCATCCTTCCGGTTCGTTGTAGCAGGTGTATTCGCCTTCGGCATTTTCTACCAAAGGCAGATTGAGTTCCATGGTGGCACATGCTTCATCTGATTTGACTTCCACAGCATTGTGGACCGTTGCCACGCTGTAGCAATATTCTTCTTCAGGGCAAGGCGTTGTCTCGCTATCGGTGTAAGTCATTGCCGTGATGCCGGAAGCAATGCGTTCCGTGCCGCGATAGATGTTGAAATTGGTGTAGGGCTGTGAGGCTGTCCACGTGATGACAGGATGTGCTTCCAAAGCCACTTGAACTTCG
The DNA here is from genome assembly GCA_041842465.1 of Candidatus Limimorpha sp. Lineage (GTDB taxonomy): Bacteria > Bacteroidota > Bacteroidia > Bacteroidales > F082 > Limimorpha. Next base: position 9,350 of record JBGYXG010000060.1, on the reverse strand, counting down.
GTAGGCGCTTTTACAACGGTTACAGTGACCGTGTTGCTGGCACTTGCCGTTCCACTGGTGACGGTGCAGGTGTAGGTCGTGGTCTCGGCGGGAGTAGCGGTTGGACTCTGTATGTGGCTGTTGTTCAGTCCTGTGACGGGGGTCCATGAGTAGGAATAGCTACCGCTTCCGCCGGTTGCCGTTGCTTTTAGTTGGCTGCTGCTACCCGATGCAATGGTGGCCGGTGTGGCAGTGACCGTGACACTCAATGGGGCGGCGATGGTGATGGTGGCCGTGTTGGATTTCGGTGATTCCACACCGTTATAGACTGTGGCAACCTGATAATTGTAAGTGCCGGGGTTGAGGTTGTTGTCGGTGAAATTGGTGGCCGTGATGTTTTGTGCAATCATGGTGTTGTTGCGATACACCTTGTAGGTGGTAGCGGGGTTGGCAGCCGTCCAATTGAGACGCACATTGTTGGTGTTCTGCACGGTGGCAGTCAGGTTGGTGGGAGCCTTCACCACAGTGACGGTGACGGCACTGTTGGCGTTTGCTGTTCCGCTGGTGACGGTGCAAGTGTAGGTCGTGGTCTGCGTGGGAGTAGCGGTTGGATTCTGTATCTGGCTGTTGCTCAATCCTGTAGTCGGTGTCCAACTGTAAGTGTAGCTTCCGGTACCGCCTGTGGCCGTGGCACGAAGCGTGGAACTTCCTCCTTGAGGAATGATGCTGGGCGTAGCAGTGGTTTGTACGGTAAGAGGATCTGGACCGCCTCCCGAAGCGATATTGACAGTGGCGATGTAGGTGATCTTATTGTAACCGAACACCGTCAATGTGGCAGTGCCCGACTGACCGGGAGCCGTGAATGTAATGTTGGCGCTGCCGTTGGTGATGGTGGCCGACCCCATGATTTCGTTGTTACGTGTCAGTGTGGCCAAGGCTCCATTGCCATTGGCGGCATTAACCGTAAAACTTGTAGATGTAGTATTCATTGATGCGGCATGGGTGACTCCCATGTTTGCAGGGACGGCATTGCGCAGGGTGAGGGTGGGGTCTCCAAAGAGAATCCATGCTAAATAGGTGCCTTTGGCTGGATTGTTGGTTTGTCCGTATTGGTCTAAAACCTTCATGTTGCCATCGAAAGAAACGCCTCCCAAGGTGCGTTTGATGTTGCTGCTGTAATTTTCAACAAGGACATCCACCATCTCGTCCTGACCGTACATAGGAGGTTCCCAGGGTTGCGAAATGTATGACATCATGGCGCCAATGGCACCGGTAGGTGAACTGGTCGAATTATTATTGGCACGAAGCCAAGTTTCTGCAAAACAAGGTGTTCCGTGGTCGTATTTGCCATTCAAACAGGCTACTGACCACACAATGGGTAGTTTATTAACGTTTGTCAAAGCATTAATATGACTGTTGCTGTAATTGAATACCCCCCATGATGTTTCAGAACCATGGTTGCAGTAGTTGATGATTGTCAAACCGTCATTGATATGTTGGCTGAGTGTTGTTGCATTGGAATTGGCACCACCGGCGTTTTGATAGTCTCGGTAAACTTCCGTATAGTTGTATGCCAATAGGTCAGTCCGAATATTATCAATATGCTGCCAGTCTTGTTCGTTAAAATGTCCAGGACCACTGGTTGTTGCAACTCCGGAACCTTTTGTTACCCAATTGTCGGCTGCGGTAATGTCTTTTTCGTAATGGATGACTTTGTTGACCTGTGTGGTGACATGATCGGTATTTTCAGCAGAAAAGCGACCGACAATAATGTCGTTATACAAGTCGTTGCCGACCACTTGTCCGTACATGTTGTCACTTTTCCCACTGTAGCCGTAATAACCGCTTCCAGCTTCATAGGGTATTCCGGGAATCTGTGCAACGTCGCCAACCAACAAAACATGAGAGATGTTGTTGTTGCTGTTGTATTGTGCCTGAATATAACTCTTGATGGCACTGTATGAAGTGCCGGCTGTAGATGTACCAACTATGGTGGTGGGTCTGCCAATCTGTTTCTTCCAGTTGACAAAAGGCTCCATGGCACTCATGAAGGCGTCGTGACAGATGATCAGCAGCTCGCCGGTCTCATTCATGGGCGTATATCTGTTCATGACAGTACCAAAGTTAATGAAATGATTGTCATAGACAGCGTTGATTTCTTGGTCGATACGGATGTCGTTCGACTTGCGGGCCAGTTGGTTTTCGCCTCCGGTGCCGACGCGGTACATTTCAACGGTCATGTCGTAATAAACGCGCAGGGTCTTGGTGATAGGATTGTAGGCGAAAGGATACAACACCATGTTCTGACCGCGGAAGTCGCGCAGAATATAAGGCTCATACAGACCTGCCTGTTGTTCGGGGAAGAAAGCATCGTTGCTGTAGGCTGGACCGTAAGTGTATGGAACGTCATCGGGGTCGATGGTTCTGGGGAAGTCTCCTTTTGAGGGAGCAACCTCGTAGTTTTCAAAATCAACGTATTGAGCATCTTTAATGCGGACCCGCATCAGGGCGTTGTCGCCAATGATGGCGGGAATGGCGTAAATAGGCAATTGGGGTTCGCCGGCATCGAAAGTGCTTACAGTGCGGGGGATGCTGATTTGTAACGCATCGCCACGGGGTGTTACAACGGAATGGGCATAAAATCCGGGTACTTGAAGTCGCACGAGAATAGAAGTCTCTGATGATGAGACGAGTTCGGTGCGAAGAGTGGAAGGGCCTTCACCTTTTGTGCTGACCCACTGTTGCGCCCAACTTGGCAGCGATAATGCCAGTGCAAGAATAAGGGGTAAAAGTGTTTTTTTCATCGTAATAATGGTTTAGTAATGCAAAACTTATTGTTTAATAATCTTATAGGTAATCATCTGATTGTCGTTGTGTAAAGAAAGAAAATAAATACCTTTCCTTAAATGGCTCAGGTCGCATTGCGCTGTGTTGTCAACAAGGTACAATTGTCCTGTTTCAACGATTTGCCCCAGAATATTGCTGATGGCGTATTCCACATGACCAATAGGATTGGCAGAGCGAATATTAAGTTGACCATGGGTAGGATTGGGAAATACTGACACGGCGGTGCCTTTCTCGGGCAGGCTTGTCACGCCAAGATCAACGATAACAAAACGTGGTGCCGAGTAATGGCCTTGATCGTCAGCTGCCGTGACACTGTACAAATACGTGCCGTTGTCCCGAGTGTCAGAAAAAACAGGTTCTGTGGTAGTTGCAACAGTGTTGCCGTTGCAGCGTATGGTAAATATATGACCTGACGGATAGGTCCAGTTCAGATCGATTTGGTTGCCATGTACCGAAGTTTGCAGGTTGCTGACGGGGTCGATGGAAATGGCTGTGCTGACCGCAGGAAGTTCCACGTCGTCAATCCATGCACAGTCGTCACCGTAGCTTCCGGAGCTGTCCTTAATATACAACCACCTGAAAACATGAGGGCCGGCGTTAACCTGAAAAGTTTCATGCCTCCAGTCGGTCACCCCTGACCAACTCTTCATTTCCGTGTTGTCGATATAAAACTTGAGGAAGTCGTGTCCGGCTTCGCTGGAGGTCTTTTGGTAAAAACAGACTTGTCCGTCGTTCAGCACATTGACGGTGGCTCTCAGTTCCGTCACTCCCGGGCTGCTGATAGTTCCCGAACGGACGCTGTTAGTGCCACTGTGCGCACAAGTGTTGTCAATGACCCAGTTCGTCCCGATACTGTTCCAGTGGAAGGTGGTGTCGGACAGGTTGCCACTCTCAAAGGTCTCGATGAGGTTGCCGGCATGGATGAGCGTGTTGCCTTCAAGGGCAAAGTGATCGGCACTTGCAATAAACATAGCGGAAAAGGCGGTTCCATATCCGGCGCTTTGGTCGATGGAGAATGCGATACGGGCTTCTTTAGTGGCTCCTGTTTCGATATCCCAGAAAAAATGCACCGGATTGGGGATTGTGACAAGTGCAGAATTGCAATATAGCTCTATGCGTCCGTTGTGTGCATCGCCGCTTCCTGCGTTTCGGATGCTGATGTTGAGCGTGTCTGTTTCCCCGGGCTGCGGATCGCCTGTCACGTAGGATGAGACCAACTCAAGGACAGGGGCATGGAGGGTGATGACGAAATGGCTTTCCCAGTTTTCGCCGCCGTCAGAGCAAGTCACCTTGAAAGCAGCTTGTTCGCCGTCAACGACGTCCTTGAAGATGGCGAGGCTGAAAGGTGTTTCTAAAGCAAGGCTTGTTTGAGCGGCAATGGATGGCAGAGTGGTGTTTCCGGTGAGCACATTGACGGATCCCGATTCACTGGAAAGTGTGATGTTGATATTGTGGGCGGGATCGTAACCGATGTTTTTAATGGTAAGTAGTAGATCAATGTTTTCTCCATAGTCGGCTTGACCGTTTTCATCCATAATTTCAAAGCCATCGCAAATCAAATATGCACCTTCGGTAGGGACGATGGTCAAGTCCTGAACATGGGTGGCCTTGTTGAAGCCTGTCACAACCAATCGCGCTGTGCCGGTTTGGGTCAAAGCGGGGAAATTTAAGGTTGCACTGCCATTTACAAGACGTTGGGATGCGAGAATGGTGCCATTGAGAGAGAGGGTGGCCAAACCGTTGTCGGATTGAGAGGTGACTATCAACTGGGTGGTGCCTGTATGCAGCGACTCGGGATATGCCGAAACCTGCATGTCGGTGGGGATATCGGTGCGCAATAGCAACGAAGGGTCACCGAATAGGATCCAGTTGTTATGTGTGATGCCGGCATCGGCAGGACACATCTCCAGCACCTTCATGTTGCCGTTCAGAAGAGATCCTCCCATGGTATGGTGGTAGCGGTCGCTATGGCTCCATTCCGCCAGAATGTCGTTCATTTCGTCTTGGCCATACATGGGAGGCTGCCATGCTTGTGAGTTCCAGGCAAACAAGCCGCCGATAGCACCAGTAGGCACTCCGGTGCTTCCATTGACGGCACGCATCCAAGTCTCGGCAAAACAAGGTCCGGAAGCAAAGTTGAATTGCCCGTTCAGACATGCTGCCGAGATGATGCAAGGCCAGCGGTAGTCGTTGGTTAGGGCTTGGATGTCGGAATTGTTGTAATTGCCAACAAACCATCCGGTCTGGGAGCCGTGGCTGCAATAGTTGCAGATGCTGGCACCGGCATTCAAGTCAGCGCTGATGAGTTCGCTGTTGGTGCCAGGGCCAGTGCCGTCGTATTGTTGCGAAACGGCATTATAGGTGTAATGCAGCAGCGTGTCGCGGATAAAATCAATATGAACGTTGTCGGCTTCGCCATAATGTCCCCCAGCCTGACTGTCGGCAATGCCGATGCCTTTGTTCGTCCATTCGGTCGAGGCGGGCATGTCGCGTTCGTAATACAGCACTTTGTTGACCTGTGTCTCAACATCGGCAATGCTTTCAACGGAAAAACGACCTACAAAGGCTTCGATATAATTGTCATAGCCTTCAAGCTGTCCGAACCATGCGTCGGAATATCCTTGTGGCACCGCGTGAGGGGTGATGTCGTCATAGTCTCCCACCAAAAGGATGAAAGCCAGGTTGCGATTGGGGTCATCATAAATGCCTTTTAGAAAATCCTTGATCAACACTTCATCATTGCCTCCGATTTCGGTCAGATTGACCAGCGTGGTCGGTCTTCCCGATAGGTTTTTCCAATCTACAAAGGGTTGCATGGCTTCGAGATAGGCCTCAGGACAGAGAACGACCATCTCGCCCTCGTCTTCAATAAAAGTATAGGGTGCTTTGGGGCTGTAATTGATAAAATGTCTTGAGTAGGCATGAGACAGTTCCGCATCTATGGTAATGGCGCGATGTTTGCGAAACGTCTTCGGATTTTCTCCTTCATGGCCGGTGGCATTCATTTTAATCGTCAGACTTTGATAAACGCGTAACGTCTTTGTGGCGGGATTGTAAGCAAAAGGTCTGACCATGATGTTTTGTCCACGGAAATCGCGAAGGATGTATGGAGATTCCAGATAGGCCGGCATGTTCGGATAAAAGGTGTTTTCACGATACATGCTTCCATACGTGTAGGGAACATTGTCGGGGTCAATCTGTCGGCAGATAATGCCTTTCGACGGGGCAATCTCGATGTCGTGATAGTCGGTGTATTGGCTGTCTATAACGCTTACACGCATCTCGGAACGGTCGCCGATGATGACGGGGATAGAGTATTGCGGCAGATCGGGAGCTCCTTTTTCGAGCATGGAAGCCATTTGTGGAACACTGACAATGGCTTGAGTGCCATTGGGCGTGCTGACGGTTTGGGTATGGAATTCGTTGAGGTCAAAGCGAATCACGATGCGGTTGCTGTCGTTGATAAGCAGTGTGGCGTCAGGTGATTTTTGTCCATAGCTATTGCCGTGCCATTGTTGGGACTTGCCGTGGAATGACAGAACAAGGAGTGGCAATAACGACAGGAGGAGACCTCTTTTCATATAAACGCTATTATTGGGCAAAAATACTCAATAAGTATGGATTTTGGTTAGCTTCAGGTGATTTTATTGATTTCAGAGGGTCTTTTTTTGGTTTTTTTTCGGAAAATGGTTGCCAAAATGTTTTCCAATGTATGGGGCATGTCACTAATAAAAGAGACGAGGCCGTAATAGCGACCTCGTCTTGTGGGTATTGCCGTTGGATTATTCAACGACAATTTTTCGGGTGCTTACTTCTGCACCCGTGATAATGTGCAGGAAGTAAATGCCTTTAGCCATGCCGTCTAAGCTAATCTGTTCGGTGCCTTCGAAGGAACCGAGGTTTTTGCTCATGATGGCTTGTCCTTGGTAGTTGTAGATGGCGTATGTGACGTTGCTGGAATTGCCGTTGATGCTGATGTTAAGCACGTTGTGGGCAGGGTTCGGGAAGACGTCTAATGTGTATTTGCCCTCAGCGACGTCGGTCAGCGAGATGCTGGCGCAAACAGGCATAGACTCACCTCCATCATAAACCGCAGTGACACAATAGGTGTAGTTGCCTTCAACGACTTCTTCAGAATAGGTCAAAGCTGTGGTGTCGGCAATATGGACACCGTTGCGCTGGATGCTGAAGTGCTTGAAGCCGCGAGGCGCTTCCCATGTGAGCGTCACATTGCCATTTGTGTTGCTGATGGCGAGGTTCTGAACCGGATTGAATGTTTGACCGCCTCCGCCAGCGCAGTTGCAGTCGAACTCACAAGCCACTCCGGCACTGGGGCCTTCAGGACTGGAGTAAATCACGTCTCCGTCTTCGTATGCAACAATGAAAGAGTTTTCGTATGAATAGTTGCCAGGAACAAAAGAGACCGTAACGTGTGTTCCGCGTCCAATTTCTAAGGTGTATGTTGCTTCACTACCATTTTCCAAGGTCAAAGTCTGAGTAGGTGAACCGTCATTGAAGGCGACGTTCAGCTTGCCACCGTTCCAGCCGTCACCATAGCTATCTTTCAAGGTGAAGACGACGTTGCAAGTGTTTTTTAGGATGCCGGTTCCATCAGCTTCAATGCCATTATCAGCCGTCAAGGTAAAGGTCAGCGGGATTTGTTCCGTTGCAGGACATGTGGCATCAATGGTTGCATTAAAGACACAAGTGGCTGTGCCGTCGGGATCGATGGTGCCAAACAGATGTGCTGTAGTGTCAAAGCTGATGTGGCTGTTGGTGCTGGCAATGCCGATGACGGCGTTTGTAGCCATGTACAATCCTTTGTTTTTGAAACTGACGGAGACAGGGAAGGTCTCTCCCGGTTCGAACTTGCCTTGCCAGACATAGCTTGCAAATTCAACAACCGGCTTGACAAAAGTAAGTGTGATTTTGCTTGTCCATTCATTCTGACCATTTTGAATTTTAACATTGAAGATGGCAGTAGTGTTGTTTGCAGCACTGTCGGAAACGGAAACGGTGAAAGCATTTTCAAGTGAAATTGTTTCGTTGGAAGCAACAGGTCCACATGAAGCTTCGCCGTTTTCAATGGTAACAAACGGGTTGTCTGTGGTTAACGTAATGGTGCTGTTACCTGTTGTGGGATCATTACCTACATTCTTCAAAGAGATGCCGATGCTGCTGGTTTGTGCGTAGGGCAGTGTTTGAGGAGTGAATCCGGTGACAGTGACGTAGGATCCGTCGGCAGGGATGAGCTGAATGTCAGATACTTCGGTCACCTTATTGTAGGCAATGATGCAGAGCTTGGCGGTTCCAACCGTCGAAATAGGATCGAAGTTCAATGTCGCGGCGTTGTTGACGATTTTGGCAGAGGCCAGGACTTCACCGTTAAGAGAAAGGGTGGCAATACCGTATTTTGCATCGGCAGTGATGGACATGGACGACATGCCGATCAGCAATTCCGACGGATGTTGGGCATTCATGCTGACTGGATTTTTGGTTCTGACCATCAGCGACGGGTCGCCAAAGAGAATCCAAGTGTTGTGGGTATTGCCGTTGTCTCCAGGGGCGGCGTCAAGGACATACATGTTTCCGTTGAGCGAAGCACCGCCTAAGGTATGGTTGAATTTGTCTGCCGATTTCCATCCGGTGAGGATGTTAACCATCTCATCTTGACCGTACATGGGGGGCTGCCAGGGCTGTTCAATCCAGCTGAACATGCCGCCGATGGCTCCTGTAGGAGCACCAGTACTGTTGTTGGTGGCACGCATCCAAGCCTCGGCAAAGCAAGGCTCGCTGTGGCCGAACTTGCCATTCAGACAGGCAACGGACCAGACATAGGGCAACATGTTGTCGTTGGTCAACGCATTCACATGGCTGTTGCTGTAGTTGAATACGCCCCAGGAAGTCTCAGACCCGTGGTTGCAGTAGTTGATGACGGTTGAGCCCTGGTTGATGTGCTGGCTCAGGATGGCTGCTGAGGAATTGACTCCCGAAACACCTTCATAGTCCCTGTGAACATTAACATAGGTGTAGTGAAGCAGCGTGTCGCGGATGAAGTCAATATGGACATAGTCGGCCTCACCGAAGTGACCGCCTCCTGCACCTTCGTTTTTGCCTACTCCAATTCCTGTGGCGCACCATTCGGCTTCCGCAGTAATGTCGCGCTCGTAGTACAGCACCTTGTTAACGTGCGTATTGACGTCTTCAACACTCCCAACCGAGAAACGTCCGGTGAGGACTTCAATGTAGAAGTCGTTGCCTTCCAATTGTCCGAACCAGTTGTCGGAACGCCCGCCGTTCATGGCATGAGGGGTGATATCGGCATAGTCACCTACGAAAAGGACGAAAGCCAAGTTGCGCTCCGGGTCGTTATAGATGTTCTGGATGTAGGCCTTGATTTGGCTTTCGTTGTTGCCACCAACCTCGGCCACACTTACCATCGTGGTGGGACGGCCCGATTGGTTTTTCCAATCCACGAACGGCTGCATGGCTTCCATATATTGCTCGGGGCAGATGACAAGCAT
>JBGYXG010000059.1:0-20464 GCA_041842465.1 Candidatus Limimorpha sp. | reverse complement strand
TCTTAGAAAAAAAAGGAGCCGAATGGGTAACATGTATAGCTTGCATAATTATAATATTTTAATCATCTTCTTTGTTTTACTACAATCTACCACATAATAACATAGATAATCCTACCCTCCAACACCAGAAGATATTGACCTTAAATCGGGAATTTCTTTAATTGACGCAAACTTTCTCCATCCCATTTTAATGTTATATTTTAATATTGTTTTCTTGGGAATGTATAAAGTACATGAAACAATAATGTTACTAATTTCACCTTGCAAAATTGTTGGAGGATTTTTTGACATTACATAAATTTCTGAAATATTTAATTTATAAAATGCACTGGAATATATGGTTGCAACATTTTCTGGTATAACTAATTTTTTCAATGAACTTGCACACGAAAAAGCTTCCTTACCGATTTCGCAGATCGTGAAAGGTAATTTTATATAAGTCAATGTTTTATTATTTTTAAACGCTTTCTCTCCAATTCTTTTGACAGTAAATTTCTCTCCGGCATATTCCACTTCTGGAGGTATTTGAAGTTTACCTGCAAAAGAAATATTTTCGTCAACTTCTACGGTTCGTTCTTCGAAAGAAATTATTTTATAGTTGACACCTTTACAATTAAATGCAGGTATGACTTCATCTACAATATTGATAAATTGCTTCCATCCTTCCGCTTCCTTATATTTGCTGACACAATCCTTGGGAACGACAATAACACAATTGGCATCTACGCCGTTAAACGACCTATCTCCAACCGCCGGAGGCGTAGTATTTTGCACCACGATTGTTTTCAGACTCGAGCACGACCGTAAAGCCCATTTCTCCAACTTATTGACCGTGGCAGGAATAATTAACTGGGTCAGATTATGATTATTTTCAAAAGACTCGTCGCCAATTGTTGTAACGCCATTTGGGATGGTGTAGGTGTCACCTTTCTTTTCATGCGGATAGACTAATAATTTCCGTCCATCCTTGCTGAACAGCACACCGTCCTCCGATTTAAAAAACCTATTGCCGGCATCCACGATGAATACTTCAATAGTAGAACCATGAAAAGGATTCCCTTTCATGGTGTTCACGTTTACCGGGACATAGGCCCTTCCGGTCTTAACTGTCGTGTATCCAAAGGCCGCGCGGCCGACCTCCTTTAAACCCAATGGAAGTCTCAAATCATCAAATAGATTGTAAGTAAAAGCAGCTTCGGCCACTCTTTCCAAGGATGAAGGCAGCGACATGGGAATACGAAGCATTTGAAATGCGCCAACGCCGACAAACTTGATATTGTTCGGCAACGATACGGAGGTGACCTTTGTGTTGCTATCGAATGCCTGATCCCCCACTCCCGCCACGGCATATTTCACACCGGCATATTCTATTGTTTCCGGTATCACTACCTTTCCAACATAATCCGGATTTTTAGCGACCTCAACAGTGCCTCCTTCTTCGCCATCCGTAAGGATTTTGTAATTAATCCCGCCTGCTGTTATCGCGTCTGAATCGACAATTTCCTTAAATCCGATGCTGGAAAGTTTTTTCTTTAATGTGTCTGCATCTTTAGGAACAAAGGCACAGCAGTTGCCGACCGCTGCTTCTAAGAAAACATACTCACCGATTCCGACCTCCTTATTGCAAAAAGTAATTCTTTCCAAAGACTGGAAAGAGGAAAAGGCGTAATCGGCAATCTTTGCCACTGTTGCCGGGATGGAAAACGCGGTTTTGTCGTTTGCTGCCGGATAGGCGACGAGTGTATCGCCCGACTTGCTGAATAGCACGCCGTTTTTTGCTTCGAAATTACAATCCTCCACATTATCGGCTGTGAAATACTGAAGTTTTGCACATGCTGCAAAGGCTCCCGTTCCGATGCATTCGATACTTGCCGGGACATATACGGATACAAGACTATCGTTTCGAGCAAACGCCTGCTCTTCAATTTCCTTGACAACAAGGTCTCGTCCCATGAAACTGATCTCGGCATCAAGCTTGGCATGACCATAAAAGAATTCATTTCTTGCAACGAGAAGGACGTTCGATTCCTTTTCCTTGTATCTGATGCCATTAAATGAAAATATTCTCTCGTCATTCACCCTGATATCGAAATTGTTCCATTGCGCTTGGGTCTTATACTTTTCATCGCAATACAAGGGAACTGCTATTGCACATTTGGGTTTCACCCCGAGGAAGACCTCGTATCCCAAGGATGTATTGCTGGACAGGGTTTCGATTTTTTCGAGCATGACACATTCTGCAAACGCCTGATGTCCAATGTGTTTCACTCCATTGGGGATATCAACACTTTTGAGCTGCTTGCATCCTGCGAAAGTCCATGGTGCAATTTCCGAAACGCCATAATGCAAGGTGATATTCTTTAATGCCTCGCAATTTTGGAAAGCCGATCGCCCGATTTTTCCCACACCATACTTCAATTCAATGGATGTAAGGCTTTTACAATTGAAGAATGCGAATTTGCCAATCGATCGCACGCGGTCGTTGAGTGTTATTGTTTCCAAGTTCTCACAGCCTTCGAAAGCGGAATCTCCGACAAACTCTATATTTCGACCCAGTCGTACCTCAGTAACCTTTTTGCAATTCAGGAATGCGCCTTCGGCAATTGCAGTTACCGGACGTCCTTTATTATCATAGTCGGGTATGGTTACCATTCCGGTATAGTCATTGCTATAGACCACCATCGCCACATCATCTTTGAAATTAACTATTGCTTCCATAATATTGTAATTTAATCATCATTCTTTATCAATACCATTTCAAACACCGCATCAATTTTTTTCAGATCCAGTAATTTGTCAAAAAACGACTTGGCCTTCAGATTTCTGATCCAAAGCGTTCTCGGGCTGCTTATTTGGTCAGGCACTTCAATGTTTTTTAATCCTGTTATGATCTTCAACTTGGCAGCCGCCTCTTCGGGTTGTTCTTCAAAAAGCGTTACTTTCACATCGAACTTTGCAACAGAAAAGCCGATCAACTTCCCGTTGGCATTGGTCTTCGCACATCCCGACGGAACAATCAAAAGATTGGCTTTCAATCTCTCATTCAGGACAAAGCACACCTTTAACGCATCTTCTCGCGATGTCTCGTTGAAAATAAAAACCGGCAGATTGTTGACCGTTTCCATGGCTTTTCTAAATGTAATCTTTCTCCTCTCTCTCAAATAATTAGCGGTGTGTTCTTTGTTTCTTCCGTATCTAATCATAAACAAGTCAAGACCCACTCCGCTTGGATATTCTTCAAACTCATCATGAACAACAATGTTTTCATGCGGATAAAAACCGGGAACATAGTCTTCACCTTGCATGATTGCATAATGTGCTAATTGTTCCTTGTACTTATCTCCATTAATAATCATGCAGTTGTAAGGCATATTCAAGCAAGCCAAGACCTCGTTTTTGTAAGACACTAAAAGCAAGATGTCTTTTCTTTCTACTCCACCCAAATAGTCAACTCCCGGCATTTGGATCGGAACGAACCTGCTATTGTCTTTTCTGCAAAGCATAGCCATCAAAACAAACTCTAACAGTCTTTTTATCCATGTCGGCAGTTGTTCCTTTTCCTTTACAATCAAATAAATAGACTGACGGATCTCTTCCAGGAGACTGCTTCGTTTTAAATCATCGAACATCCCACTCGCACTAACAATGTTATTCGGCATTTCGTATTTTTGCAATACTTTCACAAGTGTGTCGTATACATTTTTTTTATCTTTGCTTTCAATAATAGGCGATCCATCAGTGCCTTGACATTTGATTTTATAATCAACAACAAGATCCAACAACCTTTTGACATCAATGGTGTCTTGAGATTGTGGCGAAATGTTATTGTAGTTTTCCAAGTGAAAGGAGATTGCATCACCGTCAAGTTCTTGTTGCAAGAGAATAACCGGAAGATTGTACTTGTCAATTCCATTTTGCAAACGTTCTTTTAACCCAACTACTTCAACATTGTCGTACCCGAACAACCTGAACAGGTCGGCTTTCCGTAACGCATTGGCAAAAAGCGAATCATTCTTATCCCTATTTAATCCTGTACTTTTGTTTTGTCCAAACAATAACTTATTATTAACATGGTATTCATTATGGGCATCCCAGAACTCAAGCAGCTCTTTTATTCCATCGCCCTTGTAATAAAACGGGACGATGCGTTCTCCTAATTTATCATTAACCGATGCTGGCAGAAAATCGACATTTTCGCCATCGAGAGATTGCTCCGGCGAAAAACAATCCATCAACAGCATGATTCTATGAAACAACCGACACAGAATCCTTTCATCTTTATTCCTGTCAAAATCCTGATACGTCTCCTGTAATGAATACCGGTTCGCTGTCAATTCCTCTCCGAAACCACCCAAAACAACCGCCTCATCAAGACGCTTGGAAGCGACAATTCTGTATTTGGATAAAAAGCGGTTATAGAATGCGATGAATTCGCTGACAGCATCAACGACATCGTCGGCAAAAGAAAGGTAAGTCGCAATTCTCCTATTATCAAATTGTAATCCTTTCAATTCATTAATACCATCACCTAAACGCTTATATGCTTCTTCGAAGGAAGGCCTCGCCAAAGGCGACAGAAGTTCGGAAATGTCGCCTATCTTTTCAAGGCTTTGCAGTATTGCCTCCATTCTATTGTAAAAACGATCGGTGACCCGACGCAGGAAAACGGGCAAAACCGCATAATTGGCTATCCCATAATCTACAGGAATTTGCAGTTCGTCAATAGGTTTCAACTTATTATCAAGAGGGTCCTCGTCATACTTGGTTTCATGTCCGTCCTCTTTCTTCTCCTTTTGGGTCAAAAAAGGAACAACTTCCATTTCCACTTTGCTACCTGTTATCGTGCAAGATTGGTCAGTACAATATTTCTCTTTCTTGACTTTGTGAATCATATACAATCCAAGCAGATAATCACCGATGCCCTTGTCTTCAAATTCTTTATTAATCTCAACGCCACCGCCATCTTGCTTTGTTTGAAGAACATATTGAACTCCGGGCATCTCCGTTTCCTGTATTTCCCGATTTTGGATGGCCTTTTCATAGGGAACGCAGAAACCATACCTTTGCTCTTTCTCAATCATTATCACCGACCCCATGGAGGTTATGGCCACCCCCGGACGAATAACAATCTCGCCCTTATCAGAACCGTCAAAATAATAAGTCAGCCCGTTGACAATGCCCTGCCCAAACAACAGGCTTCGGGTGAATTTCACTTGTGTGTGCAAGAATTCGAACGATTTGTTGAGATCATTGCTTGTCAAAACATTACCATCACAAAATAAGGGGTATTCGTTATGATTCTCTCCTTTATTAGTCCCTTCGTTTTCCATAGCCATTATTTTTTAATTGTTATTATCCCATTTATATGTTTCCCCTTTAAGTGTCGTGTATCCTAAAAGTGTTTTATTAACGATTACATTTCCTTTAATACCAGTTGCATACGCTTCCCGATAAACATTGTTGAGCTGCGACAGTTTTTTTGCGAACACCTTTAACTCTGCGTCATCACACGACTTGTCTCTCAGGCTCTTCAGAAGATTCTCGAAACTTTCTTCCAATTCCTTCATTTGCAAAGGATCTATCCAGCACACTTTAACCGCAATGTGGGCAGGAAATTCTTCAATGATTGCATTTTCAACGATGTCTCTAAACTGATGGTTCTGCACAATGTCGAGCCATCCCGGAAGCACCACGGTAACCTTCATCGAATAAGGATCTTTAGAATAATCGGTTCTGTCATTATCTCTATACTGATACAAAAAAGTGTCCTTGTCAATTGTGGCGTTTTCGTTTTCCGGTAAAAGCAAATTGTGCTCGTACACATGAAACCCAAAAGCCTCCGAGAAATCCGCCTTGCGGTTATCGACAAAGACGACTCCGTTTTCACAGGATTTTACCTCGGGATGCAATCTCTTTTGAGGAGAATAGGATTTTATTCCAAATTTAATGTACAGTTTACGCTCAATCGCATAGTAATTGCCATCGTCAAAACCATCACCTTCAGATATTTCTCTCAAAGAGAGTTCGGAGCGATAGTCGATTGCACCGTAACGCCAATATCCAAGAACGGGAAGTTTATCCAGCATTATGGATTTATTGCATATCAGCTCATACCCGCGTTCTTCAGGGGTCTTGTCGTCCATGCTTTGCAAAATGTATTGCATGATGGAGAAATTTACGAAATCCTCGTTAAAGCGAGCCAACAAGCTGTTGAGTGCTTTGTTTTTTTGTTTAAGCTGCGATTCGGTATCAAAAACATCTTTGCGGAAAAAGGTTTCATAACCGTAATCTGCTATTTTATCCAAATCATCGATATCCACATTGGTCAATATCCGGTGCAAATATTCTTGCTGTCTATCTTCCCATTCCTTCAAATCTTTCGACTTCTCCCACGACAACATGCGTTTTGCGCCATTCAGCCGCATCAAAAAGTCGGCTAACAGTTGGTCAAAGAACAGCAAGTAGCCTTTCAGCTGCAATCGCTGGGCTTTGCGAAGATCCGATTCGTCGTCGGAAATATTTTCTCGTCCTACCATGTAGACATCGGGCAAATTTTCCTGAACCGAATAATATCTGTCGAGTTTTCGGTTGCGGCTTATGTCTTTATCGAATCTGTATTCAAGTTTGATATCCGTCTCCGGTTTTCGCGGCAATGCCTTTGTATCCGGGGAGATGGTAAACCGAAAGTCGTTCAGCAGAAAATCGATTCTATTGCGTGCCTCATCCTTCGAGTCGGGATTGTCGCCAAGGAACCTAAACACCTTTTTCCCGACAGAATCTTCTTTAAGACTGATTTTGTGGCGTTCGATTATTACATGACCGACATCTTCACTTTTGACAAAAAACCTAAAATGGCGCACTCCTTTGACTCCGTCGATATGCATGATGATATTAATCATATCAGACACATAAAGCGAATGGCCGTCTTCAAAATCCTCCATTTCGCTCATATCGACATATCCTCTTTTCGGGAGAGGGCCCGTGAAGATATCAGACACGGATTTCCCTTTTTGAAGCATTTCGTCCAACGAATAAAGGCGCAAGTCGGGAGAGACGTAAGATGACAGGTCTTGAAAGATTTTTAACAGGACAGCATCGTAATCGGCATCAGGTTCCACTTCGATGTCGGCTTCAATCCCGACCGGCAAGTGGTCAACAGATTGTACCGTATCAAAATCCTCGCAGAGGTTTCGGTTTTTACGCAGCAAGCCCTCCACCTCGTTCAACACTTCCTCTTTTTTCCCCTTATTCTGCAAATCAACAAAAACATCGTAAAACCCCTTTACTTGGATATCACATTTTTGTTCTCCGCAAACACCTTCAGAAAGCGTCATCCGTTTTGTTTTGGCTTTCAGCCAAACATTTTTGACACCTTTCACATTCTCAAGGATCAGCTTTCTATAATCGGTTATCGTAAGTGGAGCCGCGGAGAGCACTTGGTAGGGTTCGTGAAACGCTTTTTCATACTGCGGGTTCGTTTGTCCTTCTTCCGTCAGCAAATCACGAATGTCGAAAGTCATGCGGTATCCCAAATCCATGATCGAGAAGCAAAGGATCTCCAACAAGGTGATTCCCGGATCAGAAGCGTTGTAGTCGGTCCAAATCTTTCCGCTCAACGCACTGATACGTTCAATCCCGACATCCCTAAGTGCTGCAACATCCAGAACCGGACGTCCTTCGTTATTTTCCAATTTGCTATCCATTATGCACTATTGTAATATCATGATTCATAACCGAAGTAAAAATCTCATATTGTCTCTTGTCAATCGTATGGTCGGAAATGGAATAGACTTTCTCTTCCACTTCGATTTCTGCCGACACCACAAAATCGACATATTCCAAATTCTCAAGAAAGAAATAAATATCGGCCACATTTTTCGAACTGTAAATCAAACTCTTCCTTAACTCCCCTTCACTTGAGTTCATCCAGGGCGAAATGAATTTTATCAAATCGGAATTAAGCTTATCGCGATAGAAGCTAATATCGGAAAAGCCCTTTCTCAGCTGGACCTTGCATTTCACTCTGACGGGTTTATACGAGAAGTTCAATACTTGAATGTCGGCATGTGGCGATGCTAATGATTTCAGATAATTGCGAATTTCGTTCAACAACTGCATGGGAACGACAGGTTCCAGCGGATTCTCCTGCATGAGGACACCTGTGTTGGGACTAAGCAATAGCAAAACGTTTCCGGGAGCAAATTCCGGCTCGGCTGTTTCGCCGTTTTCGTTCACAATACGGCTATGTGCCATGCACAAGGCAAATGAAATTTGCGGGAAGGTTTCCAAGACGAGGTGCTCATAATCCCACGAAGAAGATGCTCTGTTTTTGTGCCGCAGCCTTTCGCTAATTCGAGTATAAAAATCCTTGTCGTTTTCAGCTTCTTTCCCTCCGAATGACGGGTAAGGTTGTTCAACCGACTTGATTTCCGGATTTTTTTCAACGAATTTTTGTATCAATCCTTCAGGCAACCCCTTTGTTAAATGTGACAACTCATTGTCATCATTCTTAAATGTAGCCGTAACGCAATTTGTGCGGGCGTGAAGGATTTCTGGGAGTTTGTCTCCTTTACCCTGAATCAATAGTGCCAGCCAAACCGGAACGTCGTCGGCAAACAAGGCTTCACGAGGAATGATGAAGGACAGGATTCCGGACCTGCTGAAACTTGCAGTGGTATCTCTCACAATCATATTGTTTCCAAAAGGAACCCATTCACTACCATTGAAATATCCCCAGTAATACCGATTGCCATCATCGAACGGATTGGAGTTGAAAATGTCAAAATAAACACTCACTTCACTATCTGAAGGGGCATCGGCAATCGCAAAGTAATAGCACTTCTCATTATTCTTTTCAGATTGTGCTGATGTTTTTCCCGAAACAAGTGTTTGGAACAACATTCCTTCAGCACGATCGATTTCAATATTTCTGAACGGATGGATAGAAAACAACTGGTGTTCTTGCAAGTTGAATCCTCCAGACAATGTGTAATCGATCGATAGACTTTGGATCTCTGGCGTATAGGGCTTTTCGGGAACGGTTTTCTGCTCCTCATCAAACGACATTTTAGTATTTGCCAACATCACTTTTCCGAGCAAAGTGCCGAATATCGCATGACCATAATCAATAGAAGAAACGACTTGCACGAACCCCGACTTCGTCTGGTTGGTGTAATCTCTTGACTCCTCCCGAATACCATTGCCTTGATTGGTAAAATGGAACTTTTCCGACCAATTGCCATCATTCAAGTACAATAAACGACCAGGAAGCCCTTTTTTGCTGAACTTTGAGTAATTGTTGTCCTTAAAACTCCTATACAGATTCTTTTGCCTTTCACTTAACAAACTCCATCCATCATCGTAGGTTTGATAGTATTCCGTAATGTCATCAGGACTTCCTTTCCATTCAACATTGACTTCAAAAGACCGAAGGTATTTATTGAAAATCTTATTGTTCCCCATCAAGAAACGTGAAGATTGCGGGATCGGGTTGGGTCCGAACGGCATAAATGGGACATCGCTACTCAACCTTCCATAATCATTATAAAGCAATAAATCTTTAGAATTTGCAACTTCAACTTTTATTGAACTGATAAAATCCACGCCTAATGCGAACAGCACTCTGCCATTTTTTTCAGCAATCGGTTTTTCCTTTGAAAAAACGAAACGCAAGACAGGGTCTTTGGCTTCAATGTGCATCTGATGCACCGCTTCGTCATAGTTGGCGAATGGAGGCAACGCCTTGGGGGCCATGATGCTAATCTTCCACACTTCTGGATAATATTCCTTTGGTACAGGTTGCCAACCAGTGGGTGAAGAATATTCGATATTTGCATATGCATCAACCAGACGG
The DNA here is from genome assembly GCA_041842465.1 of Candidatus Limimorpha sp. Taxonomy (GTDB): domain Bacteria; phylum Bacteroidota; class Bacteroidia; order Bacteroidales; family F082; genus Limimorpha. Next base: position 10,611 of record JBGYXG010000059.1, on the reverse strand, counting down.
GCACTTTTCTCATCGCAGAATTCGATTTCCACATTCCTGTTCCCATCTTTCAGATACAGCATAGGTGAGGATATTGCAAAACCAATATCAGCAGGATGGGAGGCGGCATCAGTCAGAATATCGTCTTGTGTGGTGAAATCGAGATAATTGCTGTCGCCCTTTTGAATGGTTTTAATGGTCAATGTTCTGACCTGTTTGATCTCCGACTTGTTGACCGTCAAATCGAAATCGGATGCATACAGCCGTTTCCTCCCGTTTTTATCGTTGCCACCTTCAAAAAGCGTCCCCTTAGGGATCCGTGTTTTAAATGCCTTTTTATCAATTTTGAAAAACAAGTGCACTTTGTCGGCCACCGCCGAATTACTTTCAAATCCGAGTATGTTTTTATAGTAATATTCCAAATGACGTTGGGTGAAACGGTTTAGCTCATCCTGCGCTATTTTGAAAACTTCGACAAACGCCAAGTACAAAGCCAAATGGGGAGGTGCCTGGGCGTTTTTCTCCCATTCATCTATCTTTTGAAAATCGACCTCATGATGAACATAATCATAAATATCCTCAAAGAAAACTTCCCAATTCCCGTCTTCGAATAGCTGTTCGTTGTAATATTTGATACACGATGCCAACATTGCCGTTTGCTTCACAATATCACTTGAAGTGCGTTCATCCAATTTGAAATAATCGGGATTCAACGCTTTGGGAAATCGCTCGTGTCTATAGGTTCCCTTATGATCGTTCAAATGGTTCATTTCTTTTACTTTTTCATTCTTAATACCCTACCCCGCTTTCTAAATAAAACGGGAATACCATGTTGTACTTTGTGTCGAACGCTTTGATGGTATAAGCCACCGATATTTCCACACAATCCTCTTGCTGATTGTTTTGAACATCAACCTGATCCACATCAACCCGAAACTCATTCTCGGTAATGGCGGTTTCTATCATTCTTTTCAATCGGATCCTATCCTTCGACATCACATTTCTCATAAAAGCAAAATCATTGATTTCCGTCCCAAGATTAGGGTGGAAAAATCTTTCTCCCAACCTTGTCAGCACAATGACTTTAATGCTTTTAGCAATATTTTCCTCATTCTCCAGCATCTCGACACTTCTTGATGTCTTTGAAAATGTGGGAGGAAAGCTCCATCCTTTCCCTAAAAACTCATATAGATTGTCATTATCCATCATGTTCACCCTCCAATTATTACGGTGGGACAACCCACTGCGGCATTTGCTCCGCATAAGCAAACGTCTGTCACACGAATGGCAGGTTTACCACAAATCAACACCGTTGTACTTCCGATTAAAAAAGGCGAGGAAGGAATATGCGGAGTTGCCGGTGTAGGTATTATTGCACAAGCGTGCAAATCGCCCATCACTGCTGCGGGCATCCCTCCGATTATAACGGTTGGCGCCCCCGGTCCTGTCACGACCCCTCCGTGCGTTGTCACATCTCCGACTCTTACTGCTGCTGCCATAATTCTTTGATTAATTGATTTGTACTAAAGCCCCTTTTACTACCATGATTCCCGAAGAAGACACTTCAGCGTTTGCATTGCCAGAAGCCTTGTACGATGCAGAAGCCTCCGATGTCAGGTTCACGCCTTTCAGTTCCATATCCGATGTCGCTTCAATGGAAATTTTCCCAGCACTCTTAATCACCATGCCTTGGCTGTCCATTACAATCTGATTTCCATTTGCATCGCCGATTTCAAACTTTCCGTCTTTGTCATTCAAAACCATTTTATTGTTTCCTGGTGTTTCAACGATGATGATTTTATCCTCTTCGTTGATTTCCAGTTTGATACCGCTTTTCAGGTAAATGCCTTTCAAATTATTATCATCACTCAGCGCCTGCGGCGAAGCCATTTTATTGCTATAAAGTGATCCTAACACAATGGGGTTGTTTGGATTTTGATCGACAAACCCCATGACCACCTCGTCATCGATTTCAGGAAAGCAAAAGCCACCCCTCTTGTCTCCTGCATTGGCTGTGGCATAACGCGCCCATATTTCAGCGTTTTCGCCGTCAAAACATGGAAGCGAGACCTTTATTCTGAAATCATCGGCGGGATCACCTTCCAACGCCACCACCTTTGCTACTTGCAAACCATGTGCAGCAGGCGAAAGTTCTGCGGCAGGAGCTGCATTAATATCATCATACGACCAATAGTAGGATGTTTCCTCCATTCCGAATCCAATGATTGTACTCCAAGCACCCTTTTCAAATTCAAACTCCACCTCAGTCACATAGGCATCACCGTTGAAACTGCCTCCCAATCCGCTAAACTTGACCGTTTCTCCAGGTTTCACATCACTTACGCCAAACAGCCTTGCCTTGCCAATAATACGCGATAAATTATTTCGCATGATAGCAGCATTGACCTTTTCCACCACAATATCATCATCGACAAAACAGCTATTAATGTTCATGGTAAAGGTATCGTTTTCAAGTTTGTCAGCCAACTGTGTGGTTTGCTGAGATCCTTGTCGGAAATCGCTTGAAGCGTTTTTTTGCTCCACCTCTTTTTTTTCTTGACCATTATAGTTCCATAAGGTAGCTTTATATTCCGAAAAAGCGGTACGACCATCAAGTTGCGCATCAAAATCGACAATGGACTCATAACCGTTGATTTCAAACTTAGCACTTTTAACCTTTGGTTTTTTTACCATGATTTTATCGTCATCGGTAAAAACCAAAAGTGCATTCGATTCGGCTTTAATATTGACAAAATCCCAATCGCTACAATTGTACTGCGTAACGGTTTCATTCTTATAGGATGTGGATTCAACCTCGCAGTTCAAACCATATTTATTGATCAGTTCCTCTATCATTTCGCTGTCTTTCATTTCGGAAAAGACATGGTTGTATCGATTGAGGGCCATTTTATAAGCTTTGTTTTTAGCAGTAAGCGTCAGAAGCGATTTCTTATTCGACAAACTGATTGATTTTTTCACAACCACTCCTTTAAACACGCACAATTCTCCCTCATCGGCATAAATTTCCAATTCATTACCAATGGAGATGTCTTGATTTTTATCATCGATAAAATCATCGTCTAACAGGCTCCCGTAATGCAAAACAACTTCAGCTGTCGATATCTTACAAAACTGTTTGTGTGCAGTAATAGAAATCACATCTGCAACGTCTGCAATATCATTGCCGTTGATCAGCACTTTAAACTCCAACGAAATCCTATTCGTTTCTTCTGTGTCGTTCATACTACTCATAGTTTTATGCCAATATATTACACTTTGATTTCCCTTCCGTCATATGTAGAATAATTCGCCTCAGAACTCGTATAAAGCGTATCCTGATCGCTTTCTCTTGCAGATTCGACGGTGTTAGGAGGGCACTCGCAAATACAATTTTGAGGCTTCATTTCCTTTGGTTTTTGCTGCTTCTTCCGAGGCGGGTTCGGCTTAGAAGCATCTTCATCAATGGTAGTGAAAGAGCAAACCACCTTTGCTCTTAAAGTCTCGCCTTCTTTGGAAAACAAGCTGTATTCGATTGTGACCGAGTTGACTCGAACCGTCCATACATGAGCACCATACTGTATTGCAACAGACTGCACGGGTTTTCCGCTTGAAGTTTTATACACCACTTCCAAGAAATCCTTGATCATTTCATCAACACTTTGAGTATCATGTCTCGTCTGAGTTTTCGGAATCACATTTGTTCTGTCCAAGTAAAAGGCAAACGATATGGTCTCCGGATTGCAGCTATACGCATCCCCCTTGTTCTTTGACTTTGCCGAGTTGTTACTGGTTGCCTGCATGCTCAAAGCTCTGGAAATGCTTTCAGGATTGATCATCACGGTAAAATCAAGTTTGCCGTTCTCCGGTTTTTCCTTCGACCCGTCAGCGTTCCTGCTAAACATGAGACGCGCTAGCTCTCCGCTTTTTTTCATTCCACTTTCACTGATTATTGCACTCATAACCTCTCAAATTATCTTTCTCGGTTGATTTTATTGATACTCACAATTTCCATGGGCTTTTTCAGAGCCAAACACTCATCGTTTGCAGTCGGCCGTCCTGGAACGCCATGCGAAAAGCTATCATTCTTTTCTATCCTGGCTCTAATGATCAATTCGTTTATTTTGACAGTCATATCTCTGATATTTTACTCATTCATGATTTGTCACCGCATCCTAGCTCTCAATTGTCAGGTATTGGGGCGACCTTCTTCAATCTATAGGCGTTACACTTTCTTGCGAATTTAGCTTATCGCAACCTTTCTCGAATCCTTGTTTTTTCATCGCGCACCTCCTTCTTGTTCAACAATTACTGTATCTTTTGCTTATCGGTTAAATAATATCATTAATGGTGTCCAGCAATTCATTTGCTGATTCAGCTGCATTTTCAATGCCTTGCTTTGCCTTTTTAATTTTGTCATCAATAGATTTCACTTGCTTTGCAACTGCATTTTTCATCGATTCCACCTCGCCGTTAATATTATTCATGGCATCATCGGCTGTTGTTTGAATCGCTTCCACAGTCTCTTCCAGGGAATCCTGAACACCTTCCGCAACTTCTTCGAGCTTATCCGTCACCTTTTCGATAGTGTTGTAAATGCCATCGGATATTTCCCCCACTTTATCAGAAACCGCTTCGACCGCTTTGTTGACAAACGACCCAACCTTATCCTTTGCATCGTTTACACTGTCAGACACTTCACTTACTTTTTTGCCAATGCTATTAATAACGGATTCCGCACCTTTTTGCACCTTGGAAATCGAGTCTGCCATACCGGTCTGCATTTCGCTAATCGTTTCATCAACCCGATCAACAACATCCATCACTTTAACCTTTACCTCAGCCGAAGCATCTTTCACCTTATCTGTCATTTCGTTGATTCTATCTCTCAGGTTATCAGCGATATTTTCTACAGACTTTTTCACATCATCAACCGAATCTGACATTTTTTGAGATACTGCATTCATCTCACCGTGAATTGTTTCGATAGTATCAGACACTTCTTTTCCCATCTTGTCAACCGCGTTATTGATATTTTCGGAAACCGTTTCTATTCCTTTTGAAATCTGGTTTACTACCTTTTCAGAAGCTTCTGTCGCCCCTTCCATGGCATTGCCGATCTTTTCTGAAATTTCTTTCGTCTTATTGGAAATCGTTTCAATCGCGGTTTGTGCACTTTCTTTTGCTTTATCAAATGCACATGTAACCGAAGAAGACACTTCGCTCACCTTGTCCGTTACATTGTTAACAACTTCTTTCACTCCCTCAACGGCATCATTTACCGCATCGCTGATCTGGTCGGAAAGTTTATTCATATTCTCTTTCACATCGCCAATCACGCCCTCCACACCGCCTCTGATTTCACTGACTGTTTGTGAAACTTCTTCGGAAAAATCCTTAGCTTTATCAGAAATGTCATCCACTGTCTTTTTGAGAGATTCCTTAGCTCCCGCAATAGTATCTCCCACTTTCTCCACCACTTCCTGCACCTTTTCGGAAACATTATCGTAAACTTCCTTTGCTTTTGTTTCAACTTCTTTCGCCTTATCGACAACTTCTTTCTTCACCTCAGAAAACTTATCCTTAACTTCACCTATGGTCTTGTCAATATCTTTCTTTGCATCTTCAACTTTTTCCTTTACTTGGGCGACGCTTTCTTTGATCTTACCCTCCACTTCATGAATCGTTTGTTTCACATCGGAGACGGTCTGGCTGGCTGTTTTTTCAACATCTTTCACAACATTCTTCACTTCTTCTACAACGTCAGAAACACTTTCTTTGATACTCGTAAGATTCTCTTTTACAGCGTCCTTAGCCGAAGAAACATCGTTTTTCAAATCGCCAACGGTTTCCTTAGCTTTGGAAACCCATTCTTTAACATCACCACTTGCTTCTTTCACCACATTCTCGACATCTGCGATCGTATCTGAGAGGCCTTTTGACAAGTCATCAAACAATGAAGAAACCTTATCGCTTTGCGTTTCAAGCACCGAAGCTGCACTTTCAATTTCCTTCACTGCATCATTGGCATAATTTTTCAAATCGGCCACTTCTTTAGCAATAGTTGCTTCTGCCTCTTTTTTGATATCGGAAGCTTTTCCAACCGCTTTTTCAATGTCTTTAACCGTATCGATTTTGCTTTTGATGCTTTTGATAGAATCCACTTCCGGTGATTTATACAATTGTATTTTGCTGTATGCAAGCTCAATAGTCTCGATAACGATTTCATTCTTATTCGCGTCAAAGGAAGAGGCTTCAAATCTTACCGGATAAGCATTCGATATCTCCCATGCCTTTATCATGGTATCATCGCCTCCAACCAATGAGACAATCATAGTGGCTGGGACGAATTCGAACTCATAAATGGCTTTTTGACACCAAGCGACAAACTCATTAGGATTGGGTAGTATCCCTTTTTTCAAAACCAAGTTTGACAGTTTTACCGGTTTAGGCAGCTTGTAAACCCAATCATTTTCCCCTCCGCTCCACACTTCTTCGCATGGGATGTCAGCCCGAATCCCGCTCACTTCAGTAAATGATACGTTGTCGGCTTTTACTCCATCCAAAAAATCGACCCTGAAACTAAACGCAGGGACTAAGGAATAAATCTCGTCTTCTTTTCTATTTTGTGCCACGGCTTTTCTAAAAAAAATGATTATCATCAGCAATTGTCCCCGTCATTCTTAAGAATGACGGGGATTTGCAAACACTTGACTACTATGCCTTTGGTCTTGACAACGTCAAGCCTTCGTGTGCCAATTCAATCGTTTCGATCAGCACTTCGTTGCTGGTTGAATTGTAATTGGCATTGTCCACTTTTACAGGAAATGCGTTTTGCAGAGTCCAAGTAATAACGGGTTCATGCAATTCGTCCAATAAGTTGATGACAACATTTTTACGCTCAATCTTGTTCAGCTGAGCCTTGTTCCACCAATCGAACAAACTGTTGTCTTTGGCCATCGCACCGCGTTTCAATGTGACGTTTCCGTACTTTTTTAATCCCGGCATTTTAATGGTAGAATACACTTTGCTATTGCCTTCCCGATACTCTATGACTTGATTTTCTACCGACAGTCCCGAAACCTCCGTAAATGGAACAGCCTCTTTTTCATCTGCACTCCATCTCACTTCAAAGTGAAATGACGGTAATGGATAATTCGTTTCTTCCATAGTGATTATCTCCTATTAATTATTAGTTGTTTATGATTCCTGTAATTTGTGTGAAAAACGAAGAATGATAAATTCCGCCGGACGAACAGCAGCCATGCCGATTTCCACGATGAGCCTGCCTTCCAATATGTCTTGCACATCCATGGTGACATTCAAACCGCAATTGACATAGAAAGCCTGGTCGGGCGTAGCTCCTGCCAAACCTCCCGCACGCCAGATATTGGTAAGGAAGTTTTCGATCTGGCATTTGATTTTTGTCCACGTGTTTTGGGTGTTGGGCGAAAACACGGCCCACTCTGTGGATTCCTGCACACTTTCTTCAACATAGTTGAACAAACGTCTGACAGGAATATAACGCCACTCGTTATCGTTGCCTTTCAATGTGCGTGCTCCCCACACCAAGATCCCCTTGCCGCTGAAAGCACGTATGGCATTGACCGATTTCCCTGTGGAATGAACGTTCATGCCATCCTGAATCCGGTTGTTAATCAACCGGCTGACCCCCTTGACGGATGCGATGCTCATGTTGGCAGGAGCTTTCCAAACACCCGTAAAGTTGTCGTTTTGAGCATAAACTCCGGCAATAGCTCCGCTTGGCGGCACAATAGAAGCCTTAGCTGCCAAAGTCTTCTCATATTCTCCGTAAAATGGAATAAACGGCTTCAGAGCTTCCTCCTTGACCCGCTGATCCTTGTCGGCAGGATTGATCTTCAAGAGATAGCTAGGCAAATAAGCAAAGTCCTTTTTGTCAATTTCTGCCTTCACCAAGTCTTCTATGACTTTCTTTTTGATGAACAAATCGGCTCTCTCTCTTTTCTTATCATCACCAAGACCTTCATAAGTTTCAGAAGGAAGGAGTTGGGCGAGAATGTACGCCTTCAAATCTTCCGAATCCTTTAAATTATCGTATTTGATTCCATACCGGTTGGTTTTGTCTTTCAGATCAATACCGTATACCGAACTTTTACTATTCCATATATTTTCGACCAACTCATAGTTGATATTGTCCGGAGAATAACAAGGCTTTAATTGGTCGTTCGTTTTAGCCGACACATAGGCTTGCAGATACTCTTCTTTGTCCCAAGCTCGAAGGAATGCCAAGCAGGATGATATGTCATTCTTAAATGCTTTAAAAATCTCTTCCGTTTTATACACATTTTCTGATTCTTTGTATTTCTTCTCCATGATAAGATTTACAACGGACTTAAAGTCAAAGCCAGAATACGTGTATGTTGTTGATATGTAAGGATAATACGCTGCACCATATTCAAGCCCTTCAGTACCAATGCCGTTTCTGAAAGTCTGAATAAAGTCGTCTGCATTTTCTTTCGAAAGGTCTTCCTTCACATCGAGAATGGCAAAACGGTCTTTCAGAGTTTTGCACTGCAACAATGCAGCCTGCTGAACAACAGCCAATGCGTCTGCATCTAAACAGGTTGCCGCATCAGGCATGGCCAATAACGTAACTTCATCGATGTCTTCAAGCTTTTTCAATCCCGTTTTGAATGCTTCGGGGGTAATATTCTGCGAATAATAATCTCCAACGGAGACAATGTAACAAACACCACCTCCATTGTCGTAGAACAAACGGATGCTATCATAAGTGACAAATCGATGGTTTAGATCACCATCATCAGATAATGTTAACTGAGGTGCTTTGCCGAAAAAGCGCTCAAATTCGAGCAACGACCCGATCTTCTTTGGCTTGTTCAGCAAATCGGGGACAGAGATGTCCGAATTGGACGATGCGAACTCGGTGTATCCTACGAAGCCCGGTATTGCCGTTGGAACATCCGCTACTGACTGAGGGAGCTTGGGAATTTCTTCCACATACACTCCAGGTGTTTTGTAACTTGCCATAATTACTGGATTTTTTAAGTGATTAGTATTGGTTTACAATGATTTACTCTTTCTGTTTGTCATTTTGATTTCAGGATTGCTTTTACTCTTTCGTACACCTCATTCGAATTTACGACAATGACGGAACGGTCTCCTTTTATCAGTTCAAAACTGTCGGCGACCAATTGTTCCTTTTGGGCTTTTTCCGCCTCTATTTGTGCGGTGTCGGTGATGGCGGCATCCGATCCTTCCGGAAGTCCGGAAGCCATGGGCTTTATCAAGCCGAAGATCTTTTGAACCGGCTTCATGTCGGGTTCAGTCGGTGGCTCGACAAAGGCTATCGCCCTTACCTTATATATGATACATGGATATTGTTTGCCTCCTATGGTCTGCCATAGCGAATTGTGCTGGTCGAACGACAAGGTGTGGATGTCGAGCACCAATTTATCTAACAGTTCAAAGCCTTCGCCGAAGTCGTCCGACATGGTGCCGTCTTCTTTTTCGAATCGGCCGAAAACGTTTTTCTGTCTGAAACCGGCAATGATGCGCGAAACATGCTTCAGAGCCTCTTCGTAAGGCGAACATGAAGATGCAATAAGTATATAAAGATTCAGATACAACTTGGGATTCACCTTGCGGTATCCTTCCACTTTGCTTGGGTTTTCCTTTTCGTAATAGGTCTGCAGGTAGTCGTTGTTTTTAAGGGTCTTCTCCTCTTCGGCGTATAGCAGCGACACATAGATCCCCTCTTTCACATCGTCCTTGCCGATGCTGTCCAAGTAGATCTCTACGTTCGGAGCGTTGAGCATCTCCTCAACCTTCTTCTTTATATATGTCAATGATTGATGTAGGGGCATGGGTACAATTATTTAATCATTTTCTAATAATGGTGAATTTTGAGTACTTTTAAGCCGTTATTATATTGTTTTCCCGCCCCCTCTCCCTTCCGCGCTATTGACAGCTCATGAGCGGTAAGATGCTGCCCTACGACGGAGTGGAGCTGGTACAGCCTGCTGTTAAAGAAAATATTTTTGCCGTAGGCAAAGGCTTTGGATTGTATGCCTCGGCTCAGGTCTGCAGCCTTGCTGTCGGTATGTAGGCGTACTCCGGAGAAGTCCGCCCCGAAGCCGCTCTCCATCTGTGAGCGTAGTGTCTCAGGCATCGGCTGTCCTCCTCCCCGCGAGGCATGGATACCGACCTCGGTAGCAGTATCTACAGCTACGCCCGCACTGCCGCTTACACTGCGTGATATGGCGGGGTGTACCACAGAAGCAGCCGAAGGCTTCTCTGTGGGTATGCCCGTGTATTGCCTTCTCATCACAAAGTCCGCCATACGGTCGGCTTCTCGCTCGTAGCTATCGCCGGGTGTGGTCAGCTCCAGCTTGGCATGGACGATATTGCGCGAGGGATAGGCTTTTTCGCTGCACCGAATGCTGTGTTCAGGCTGGGTGATATGTTGGTAGGAGGTAAACATGATATAATGAAATGGTATTAATTTATTTTTTGCTTTGATTTATTGTTTTGTCATCACCGTTTTCAATTTTAATGTGCTTGAATCGTTTCATATAATAGGATATGTCTTCTTTGTTTATCATTTTGTTTATTTTTTTGTCGAGTTCTGGCGAT
>JBGYXG010000058.1:0-6120 GCA_041842465.1 Candidatus Limimorpha sp. | reverse complement strand
GCATAACATTATCTTGCATGTTTAACCAATACAAACTCTAACACTATGGTATCATTGATTATTATTCTTGCCATCATCGCAGTACTCATTCTTTGGTTCGTTTCCGCCTACAACGGCATGATCAGAAAAAGAAACGAAGTGGACAAGGAATGGCACAATGTTGACGTACAATTGGAACGTCGCTACGCATTGATTCCCAACTTGGTGGAAACCGTGAAAGGCTATGCCAAGCACGAAAGCGAAACCTTGGAAAAAATCACGCAGTATCGCTCACAGGCCATGAGTGCCAACACAATGGCTGAGCGTGCTGAGGCCAATAACAACCTGACATCCGCTTTAGCCGGTCTTAAAGTGCAACTTGAAGCTTATCCCGATTTAAAAGCCAACACCAACTTCATGCAGTTGCAAGAGGAACTCACTTCGACGGAAAACAAGATTTCGTTCTCACGCCAGCTCTACAACCAGGTGGTGACCACCTATAACAACAAGATTCAAGTGTTTCCCAACTCGATTGTGGCAGGCATGTTCCACTTCACCAAGAGGGATCTGTTCGAGCTTTCGACCACCGAAGCTCGTCAAGCACCCAAGGTATCGTTCTAACCGTTCCTTCGCATGTACGAACTGATAGCGCGAAACAAACGCAAATCCGTCATTGTCTTTTTTGCGATGGGTTTGTTGCTTTTGGCATTAGGGGCTGGCATTGGATTTTTCTTTGACACCGACCCCATGTCAGGCCGCGGTGCCATCATCGGAGCGGTGATTGCGTTCTTTGTCTGGGGTATTCAAGCCTTGATTGCCTATAAAATGGGAGCCAAAGTGATTTTAAGAGGATTGGATGCAAAGGAAATCACAAAAGCTGACGATGCCGAACTGTACAACATCATCGAAGAACTAAGCATGGTGTCGGGAGTGCCCATGCCTAAGATATTCCTCATCGAAACGCCGGCTATGAACGCTTTCGCCACCGGCACCAAACTCGACCAAAGCGTGGTGGCCATCACACGGGGGCTTCGCTCGCACCTGACCCGGAACGAAATTCAAGGAGTGATGGCACACGAGATGTCGCATGTCTATCACCGCGACGTGCTGTACATGACATTCGCCAGCATCATGATGGGGTCCATCGTCCTGATTTCCGAAATCCTGATGCGCTCATTCTTCTATTCCGGAGGTCGAAGCCGATCATCAAATAACAACGGCAACAACGGCAACAACGGTTCACGCATTATCATCATCATTGCCATTTTAGTATTTGCGGCTCTTGCCGTTATCATGGCACGGCTGTTTTATTTCTCGCTTTCCCGAAAACGCGAGTATTTAGCCGATGCCAAGGCGGTGCAGTTCACCCATGACCCTGAATCATTAGCCAAGGCGTTGGAAAAAATATCAGGTGACGCCACCGTCTTTGATCCCGGAAAAATGGCAGCGACCATGTGCATCAGCATGCCCAATTTGAAAAAGCAGTCTAAAGCCTTGTTTTCGACGCATCCTCCCATCGACAAACGGATCGACATTCTGCGTGCCATGGCAGTGGGAACAAGTTATGAAAACTATTGCGCCGCCTATAAGCAGATATTGGGAAAAGACAACCTGCCAAAATGAACAAGGAGCAGACTGCTTGATCAATGCCTCTGATGGGTGATACCTCTTGTGGTATGTAATGGTTTTTTTCAATTCCTGCATAAAAATAAATTGGCTTTTGTATCTTTGTCGGGTTCAATTTTCCCTATCGGAGCCTGTAAATGAATGTAAAAAGTATGCTTGGCGAAGTTACTAAAAGAAAAAATAGGATCCTGTTCATAGGAAGGACACTGCTGATGGCTTTCCTGTCCGCATGGCATCCGGCTCAAGCCCAGCACCTGCCAATAAAACCGGCCAAGGAACAATATTGCTTTGAACCTGTCACCCTGCCAAAAGGGGAACCTATCAGAGATGTGCTGAATATTGTGCAGGATAATCGTGGATTTGTTTGGATGGCAAGTCTTCATGGTCTTTTCCGCTACGACGGGCACGACTTCAAGATGTACCACCACACCCCTGGCGACAGCACCACGCTTGTCGATACCGAAACCTACGCTCTCCTCCTGTTGGGCGACACGGCTCTATGCGTCGGAACTGCACGCGGTGTAACCCTGATGGACCTTCATACGGAAAAGATGTGTAACTTCAGGAAAGACACCGAGGGAAATCCCATCAGATATGTAAGTGAGTTTTTCTTGGATGATGACCAGACACTATGGCTTGGTGGATTGGATGGACTGTACAGCTTTGCCGCTGACTTTTCTTCCATCGCGAAAAGAGGGGAGGTTGATATGCCGCCTATCAAAAAAGGAGACCCCGCTTTCTTGAAAAGGGTATATAGCATCAAAGAGAACAGCCAAAACAACCATCTATTAATGCTGGGCACGGGAAGTGGACTGATAGGCTTCGACAAAAAGACCAATACGATGCACCGTCACTACCCCAACACCAAGGCGACATACTATCGTTCACAACCCAGCATTACAAATATAGTAACTGACGGGCATTATCTCTGGTGCAAATCCTGGTTTTCCGGCTTTAACCGTTTCGATATGGAAAGCGAAACTTGGGACAATTTCGACTATCCCTATACGGAGGAATGCAAGTATGTGGTACTTAACAGTTTAGTGGTCAAAAACGAGGATGCGCTGCTATTTTGCGATGTGGACAGGGGCTTGGGCGTTTTCAGCAAAAAGGAGGGTTCCTCGGCCTTCGTTTACGACAGCCTCCCCCAATCCGTGCTGCGGCGAACAGGAATGCGCCTCTTCATGCAAAGCGACAGCACCTTATGGCTCGCCAACAAAGAAGGATTGTGGAGACAAAACCGGCAAAAAAACCTATTCAAACGATTGGAAATCCCCTATTTTTACACTTGGGTGATGCCCGTGCTGCACGATGAAAAAAACGCAGACTATTACTTCGGATTGGTACACAAGACCTTCGGCTTAGCCTGCTGGAATGCCGATTCCGGCACTTGGAGCTATCTGCAAACCGCAACCGACAAAGAAAAAGAACTGAATGCCTACGATTTGTTTCAGGATCACCAAGGGGTGGTTTGGGTGGCGACGAGAGGCCGGGGATTGTGGTTCGTCGATAAGAAGAACAAGCAACTGAAGCCTTTCACCTTTCCTGACGGCAGCCCTTTGGGAAATGCCCGTCAAACCTTGTACAAGATTTTTGAAGACAGCCGCGGCAACCTTTGGATAGGAACGGCAAAATCAGGCGTGCTCCGCATCGATGCCCTCCGCGCCAAGGCGACATATTTCACACACGACCCGGACGACTCCTTGTCCATTATCGGCGGCTCGTACTATAAAGCCATCGAAGAAGACGGCAAAGGCAGGATTTGGATAGGCAACCGGCAAGGGTTTTGCACTTTCGATCCGCAGACCGAGACCTTCTCCGATGAGATACCACGAAAAATGTACCATACGGGCCTCCTGCCCGGATACACCTATTCCATTGTAAAAGACACTGCCGGCACGATGTGGATGGCCATAGAAGGACAAGGATTGGTGTCGGCAAAAGAAAATCCTGACGGAACCTTCGGGTTCAGGGTGTTTCAAACCGATGATGGCTTGAAAGACCTCATGGTGCGCCACATGGCAAAAGACCATGAAGGCAATCTGTGGCTGATGAACAACGGATTGCTGTATTTCAACCCCTACAATGAGTCGTTTATGCTGACCGACGATAGAAACGGGCTGTTGGAAAACCTGTCGGGAGACGACCGCATTTCCTTCGACGGTCATGGCAACGTGTTCTGCGGCAATCAGGTAGGCTTGAACTGGATGCAAGAGGCAAAAGAAATGTCGGAAAGCAGCATCTCCAACCTGATCGTCGAAAAAGTCATGGTGAACGGCAACCCCATCAATTGGTGCTACGAAAGCGCTGTGAAACCCATTAAGCTGTCGGGGTTTCGCAACGAGAACAACATCATTTTCAATTACACGGCCATTTGTTTCGACCGTTACGACCAAGTGAGGTACCGCTACAAATTGGAAGGTCTTGAAGACGCTTGGAGCCAGCCTACAAAACTGCTCGAGGCGCGTTATACCAACCTGCGTCCCGGCAGATACCGTTTTGTTGTGGACGTAGCCTATAAGGGCAACTGGCTCGGATGGAACAAGCACGTCGATTTTAAAATCACCCGCCCATTTTGGCAAACAGGATGGTTTTTGGCCGCTTTGGGGGCACTTGCCGTAAGTGTCGTTTATTTGGTCTGCCTGAACCGGAAAAGACTTCTGGAAAAGCAAAACAGGATTCGGCAAAAAATCGCTTCGGACTTGCACGATGACGTAGGCTCCACCCTCAGCAGCATCTCTATCATGAGCGATATCCTGCAATACCAAACCGATAGCGACAGCCCTGTCGGCAACATGATCAAGGAAATCGGCTCCAACGCCCACAACATGCTCGAATCGATGGACGACATCATCTGGTCGGTGAATCCTTCCAACGACAAGTTCGAGAACCTGATACTACGTATCAAGGAATATTCCATTCCCTTATTCGAAAGTAAAGACATTGGTTTTTCCTTCACTGTCCCCGAAGCTTTGCAACGTCTTTCTCTCCCTATGGATGTGCGCAAAAGCCTGTTTCTCATCGCCAAGGAAGCCATCAACAACTTGGCCAAGTATTCCGAGGCAAGTCAGGCGGATGTCGTTTTCACCCTCACGGACACTACGGTTGAGATGAAGATTTCCGACAACGGGAAAGGATTCGACATAGAAAAGATCAATACGAGTCGCAACGGACTGAAGAACATGCAGAACCGCGCCAAGGAAATCCATGCCGAACTTTACATTGATTCCAAAGTTAACGTCGGAACGCAGGTGCTGCTGGTGCTGCAAACTCATATCTTTATATGATTGACAAAGGATTATCCATATCTTATCTTTGCAGCGATTTACTTGTAACAACTTATTGTCATGGATATTAATGTCGCCATTTACGAGGACAATGACACCTTGCGCGAAAGCCTTTCCTATCTGATAAAAGGTTCGCATTTGTTGACCTTTGTCGGGGCCTATCCCAATTGTCTCTACATTGTTGAGAACTGCAAAAACGACAAGCCCGATGTGATTTTGATGGACATTGACATGCCGGGCATATCGGGCATCGAGGGCACCCGCTTGGTGAAAGAGGCTTTCCCTTCGGTGAACGTAATGATACTGACGGTTTACGAGGATAGCGACAAGATTTTCGACGCCTTGCGTGCCGGTGCCACGGGATACCTGACCAAGAAGTCTACAGCGGTTCAAATCATTGAAGCGGTTGTCGAACTGGCGGGAGGAGGATCCCCTATGTCGAGTGTCATCGCCCGCAAGGTGCTTGAACATTTTTCCAAGCCCTCGTGCAAAATTGAGAATGAATATGCCCTTACCGATAGGGAATACGACATCCTGAAACGTTTGGTGGCCGGCGACAGTTATAAGATGGTGGCCGATTTTTGCAACATCTCCATAGGCACCGTGAGATGTCATATTTACAGTATTTACCGCAAGCTCGCTGTCAACTCCAAAGCCGAAGCCATTATCAAAGCCATTAAGGAAAAGCTTATATAAACAGGTAACTGTTCGAAATTAAACTACAAAAAACGACTATGACCATGACAAATTTCACATAATGGCAATCATCAATCACCCTGGAAGAAGCTGTCATGGTCATAGTCACGCTGTCTCAAGTCCTATAGGTAAACTAAAATGGCTCATCTATAATGCCTCGCATGATCGCGTCACTGCCGTTATCGAAACGATAAACCGTTGATACAGGTCAGCCATTCTCAATCCGGATATTGAGAAAATCCGAAGAATCTTTTTGAAAAAAGATTGGAGCGAATAGTTTTTCTTGTAGCTTTGCAGTTTGAAAAGCAAAAAAACTACGAACTGTCTAACGGGTTCTGGCTGTTTGTAGAGCTAATTACAAATCACAAAAAGAACCCAACGAAAAAATTGTTTTTAATGATTATCCGTATTTATACCTAAATTCATTTTTATAAGAAACAGCCGCCACCAAAAGTCTTCCAAATAAAGCCTCGGCAAAATATCTTCGGTTAAATTTATAACAAAATTCATCGAGATAAGCTTGGAGAAATTC
>JBGYXG010000057.1:0-2686 GCA_041842465.1 Candidatus Limimorpha sp. | reverse complement strand
GGCGTGACGAAAAAAATGCACTATCTGACCGCCGGAACGGGATTGTTTGCTATCTTTGTCACCAATAACAACGGAGGAGGCGCCATGCACTACACCCTGAAAGACCACCAAGGCAACCTGACGGTCACCGTCCATGGCAACGCCGTGGAGCGGCTGGGCTACGACGCCTGGGGCCGCCGCCGCAACCCCAACGGTTTCGGCTATGGGAATGTGTCGCACACTTTCGACCGGGGCTATACCCTGCACGAACATTATGACGACTTCGGTTTGATCAACATGAACGGCAGGCTCTACGACCCTGTCTTAGGCCGCATGCTCTCGCCCGACATCGCCATCCAGGACGGGCACAACGCGCAGGCCTACAACCGCTATTCCTACTGCTTCAACAATCCTTTGAGGTTTACGGATCCGAGTGGATATTTTGTGGAAAATCCTCCATACTACTTTATGTTGCTTAATCCAGATAAGATTCTTTTGAAGTATTATTACGGCGTTGAACCCTCAACCGTCGAGTACAACACTAACGAATCTGAAGGAACACAAAGAATTAATGTAAAATGGAAGTATGAAGGTGATGATTATGAAGTAAACTGGGTGCACCAAAATCTTGAAGGCTGTTACCAAACAAACAAGTATGGCTGCTTGGCAATCGATATGGTGGCCCAAGAACGGAGATTCCCTTATGGGAACATGGACATTACAGAAGAAAGCATGTTAAGTATTTTCCCGGAAGATAATGGGATAAGAGCGTATGATGGTTGGATTAGTTTTGAAAAATTGTCAAGTGTGTTTTATGATTGGAATGGTAAGAAAATGACAGCCTTGGAAGATCCTTTTGATCCAAGATTTGAAGAAAGGTCTGGAACTGTTGAGAAATACACGTTTGACGCAATGAACAAAGGTGAGGGAATAACCTTCCATTATTATACCGACGATCCCGACATGAACCATGCCATCAATGCATACGAAGCCGTGAGGTATTTTGATGGAAACAAGAACAAAACCATCTACGATATCGGAATGTGGGATCCAGACCCGAACATTGGAGGGAGTAAACCTTTCACACGATATCGATTGAACAAGATTCACACATTAAAACTAAAACGGTATTGAAAAATGAACAAGATTTCAAATAGGTTGCTTCTTTTATTAATGCTGATAATAACAAATCTAAACGGGCAAGAAATTGACTTTGCCAACAGGTTTTCTTTGGACAAATTCGACAAAATGATTAATAAAGAAATAAACCGCCAAATTAGGAAAAAAGGCTATAAGGAGATGAAGAACGAAGGTGTTGAGAGATACTTCATTTACAATCTCAGTAGGAACAACTATGCCTCGTGGGAGTCACTAAGAGATTATTCCTTTTTGGATTCTTGCGAATTGAGAACGTATATGGATTTTGATGGGAAAAATGGAGACTTACGTATTGGAGGGTGCGTGTTTGCGTATCTTTATCGACCAATTGATAGTATAAGAGTAGGATATCTTGAAGGAAAACTATTAGGTAAAACCAATATTCCTGAAAACGTCTTTAACTCTTCATTTCTCTTGCTTCGTGAACACAGGATGGATTACCTATTCATATGCCCTGTGTATTTCCCCGACAAGGACTATGGCGCTTCTTTGTTTGGTATTAAAAACAAGAAAGTGTACAAAATCTATTCCGTAAAAGATTGGGAGCGGCATACTTATCAATATTATTGTATTCCACTAGATACTTACATAGATTATTATGACAAAATGGAAGAATTGGATTTGAAACAATATGAATGAAAACACCTTAATAGACCACCAAGGCAACCTGACGGCCACCATTTGCGGCAGTACGGTGGAGCGGCTGGGCTACGACGTCTGGGGCCGCCGCCGCAACCCCGTCGGCTTCGGCTATGGGAACGTGTCGCACACTTTCGACCGGGGCTATACCTTGCATGAGCATTATGACGACTTCGGTTTGATCAACATGAACGGCAGGCTCTACGACCCTGTCCTAGGCCGTATGCTCTCGCCCGACATCGCGATACGGGACGGGCACAACGCGCAGGCCTACAACCGCTATTCCTACTGCTTCAACAATCCTTTGAGGTTTACGGATCCGAGTGGGTATGTGGTAAGAGGAACATCTTCACTATTCAGAAGTTCTACATTCTTGTTTTATGAAATCTACAATAACAAAGGAGTCTTTTTCAATACGGATGAAGCGTTAGGACAACAGTTGCCGAAGATTGAACCATTTGGCGAAGAAGAAAGAGAGGCTTACATGGCTTACCGAAAAGAAGTGTTTTCTTATGACACAGATGAATACAAGACTATTCAAACAGAGCTTTTACGGTTGGAAAACGCCGAAGAAGTATTCCGTATAAGAATGGGGAATAATATCACCAGAAAAGCTGGTGGGGGTAATTTCATATACAATAAAGAAACTGGCGAATTTGACGTAAACATCGCCGATTATGGTGATTTTAGTACTATGGGGAAAATAGCCCATGAATTAAAGCACGCTGACCAATATATGAATGGAGAGATGGCATTTGACATAAGAGGTGATGGTCAATTTGGTAAACCAATTGCATATGATATTTATGATGAATACGATGCATACAAAAGACAATCTTTTTTTGATAAAAAGGCCATTTCAAATGAAGTAATTAATGATAGATATAAAACATTAATTCAAACTCGTATT
>JBGYXG010000056.1:0-5231 GCA_041842465.1 Candidatus Limimorpha sp. | reverse complement strand
TTAAAAAAAATAAAAAATGACAACACAAGCGTATTTAATTCAGTGTATAACCAACCTACATGTAGGGAGCGGTGATGCCAGTTACGGGATCGTGGACAAATTAGTACAACGCGACACGATATTCAATTATCCTACCATTCATGCATCAAGCTTAAAAGGATCTCTCAGAGAACATTTTGAGAGCGTTTGGGGGAAAACCGATCAAAAAACAAACCAAATATTCGGTAAGAGAACAAATGATGATAATGATACCGAAAGCGGCAACCTTAATTTTTTGAATGCTGATTTGGTAGCTTTACCCGTAAGATGTTCACATCGTCAGTTTGCTCTCACGTTCTGTCTTCAAAATGTGGAACTTGTAAACGAGAAAGCAAAAATGATTATTGGAGAAGAGTTGCTGAAGCGACCAACAGAAACAGATAAGCTATTTACAAATGATGTTCCTGAAAGCAGTATTTTTCTGGAAGACGATGAATTGCAGAAGGTGACTCATTCAACGCCATTTTCAGACACAGTTGACATTGATTTTACAGCTTTTGATCAACAATATGCCCTGGTAAGCGACGATAAATTCAGAAATTATGCTGAAAACTTACCTGTAATCGCCCGCAATCGCCTGGATGAGGACAAAAATCTTTGGTACGAGGAGGTGGTTCCTCACCAAACGATATTTATAACTTATATGGTTCCCAAACAGGGTTTATTAGACAACACAACCTTTTCGGAATTTGAGAAGAAACTCTTAGAAGGACCGATTCAAATCGGAGCCAACAGCAGCGTAGGCTATGGGTTATGTAAATTTCATAAAATCAAGTTCAAAAATACAAAGTCATGAGAAATATAGAAAAATATATACCCATTGCCTTGAAAGTACTGAAAGATGATGGGATAGGTATTGTTAAAGATGGAAAAATTGACAAAACCTACAATGGTTATATCTCCTCTTTTGGTGCAAGTCTCATATCATCGGGATTGCTTCCCACATTGATATTTTATTCAAAAAGTGCGGAGCAAACCACCAATGCCGACAGGAGCCTTATACCGGTAGCACTTGAAAAAATGTTGCAAAGTCCGGAAATAGGCATATTGAATAACGAACAACATTTATTGAAAGAAGTCATTACACGATATAATGATGAATGTCTGAAAAAGAAGATTCAGGAATGTGCCATCGCGTTAAAGTTGGCTATTCGTACCTACCCCACACCTAAACCTAAAAATGACTAATTATGGCATGGGATTTTACAGCACCCAATATGGGCTTAATGGTATATAAAAGATTATATACGGAAGATGCGATTAAGCGTAAAATAAAATTTACACCTGCTCAAAATAATGAAAAAGAGAGGTTGTTCATTGATATTTCCAAAGATGCAAAAACCACTCCCTTTGACATATTCTATAAAGCTGTTTTTGCTAACACATTGAAAGATTACACGCAAATTGAGAATAATGCGGCTTCCCATCATTTTAATCTGGCTACAACCTATCCCGGATTATTATGTGGTTCAGGCTATACGCACGATAGTAATGCCAAGGGTGATATAAAGATCGGATTTTATTTTGACCATACAACCGGACAGCCCGTTATTCCGGGCAGTTCCGTCAAAGGTGTTTTGAAAAGTGTGTTTGAGAACGAAAAGGATCAAACTGATCAGACCTCGTTGGATACGATAAAATTCATTCTTGAAGAAATAACAAAGAAGTGTACCGATGAACAGAACAAGAAGGCGTGGGAGGACAATCTAAAGAATATCGATATTGAAGGATTAAAGAGATTGAAAGAAGGTATTTTTGGTCAACAAGATGCCGAAGGAAAAGATGTGTTTTTCGATGCTGTCATAAACATAGAAAAGACGGGAAAAAGCAAGAAGTTTCTTGCCAGTGATTTTATTACTCATCATCCCGATCCTCTAAAAAATCCGACCCCATTGATGTTCATAAAAGTATTGCCGGGCATTACATTTGAATTCAGATTCAAGCTAACGGATAGTACGGTTGAAATTAAATCGAACGACAGAGTAAGGAAAATCTCTTTAAATGCTAACCAAAAAGCGCAATTTTTTCAAGAAATTATACTTACCCTCGGCATCGGTGCCAAGACTAACGTCGGTTACGGACAGTTCCAATAGCCAATGAAGGGCTGTTGTCGAGCGTTCTTTGACATACTGATAAGAAACATGGGTAACGCGTTATTTGAGAGGTTGTGTACGGTCGGACAGCTGATGTCGGCCTGGAAGCGAGTGAAAGCCAAGAACAGTGGCGGAGGTATCGACGGTCTTACCATCATTGAGTTTGAAAAAGACATAGACCGGCATTTGTCCGAGCTGATTGCGGCATTGCGGGCCGGCAGCTGGAAACCGCAGCCCTATAAAAAGATGGGCATCCCCAAGAAAACGGGAGAAACCCGGACGATAGGGCTGCTTTCGCTGAAAGACAAGACGGTGCAAACGGCGATAAAGCAGATCGTCGAGCCGCGTTTTGAAAACCTGTTTTTAGGAAACAGCTATGGCTACCGCCCGCAGAAAGGCCATGCCAAAGCCGTCAGAAGGTCGCTGTTCGAATGCCAAAACAAGGCCAACCAATGGCTGTTGCGTCTGGATATTGATGATTACTTTGACTCTATCAGCCACGACATCCTTTTTGCAAGGCTCCGTGCCGTCATCCCCGACGAGGAGATCAACCGCCTGATTCAACTCTCGGTCAAGATGGGCATGGTAAACAAGAAACGGAAATGGGAGGAGATAAACCGCGGGGTGCCTCAGGGCGCCGTGCTGTCGCCCATGCTGGCCAATCTCTACCTGCACCAGTTCGACCAGTTCATTCTGACACGAACACGGTCGTATGTGCGTTATGCCGACGATTTCATCATCTTGTGCGAAACGCAGAACAGGGCCGAGGCCATAAGGGAAGAGGCGACGGTTTTTCTGAAAGAGCGGCTCCAACTGTCGCTCAACGCACCTGAAATCGGGAAAATCGAAGACGGCTTCGAGTTTCTCGGCATCACACTGGACAAAACGGGACTGTCTCTTTCCGAAAATAAAAAGAGAGAACTTTTGCAGCGGATTGACGGTCTCGAGTCGCACAACGGCGTTTTCACCGACAAAGAGACAAAGCTGTGGAACGGCATACGCAACTATTACGGAAAGTTGCTTCCCGAAAACACATTGGTAGAGTTGGACAAGGCTCTTGTGCGAAAAGTACAGACCATGATAGAACAGCAGGTCGGTAAAATCAGGAATATCTCCGTGCTGAAAAACGGATTGGCAGAGATTGCATTTCTTTCGGCTGAAATGCAACTCAAGCGAAAACAAATCCTTCAACAGCTGACCGACACCTACCTGGCCGTCAAAGGCAAGAAACAGTCGAAAATTGCCGATGACCAGAATCGTCGCCTCATCAACAGCCGAAAGACAGAGTATCGGAAAAAAGAAGCCGAAGGCTCCGAATTGGTGGTCCGTACTCCCGGCAGCCATATTGGGATAAGCGGGCAGAACATTGTCGTGCGCATACAAGGCAAAGTGGCACACAAGAAGCCTTCAGCCTCGCTGCGGCATCTCACCGTGACGGGGCAATGCGTGTCGCTGTCGAGCAATGTGATCCGGTTCTGCATGGATAGGAGAATACCCGTCGATTTTTTTGATAGTTCCGTACATTATGCCTCGGTACTCAGCCTGAAATTCATGGAGAGCACACTTTGGGGGCAACAGGCTCGAATGACCGAAAACCAACGCTTCGTTCTGGCTAAGCGACTGATTTTGGGAAAGCTTAAAAACCAGGCGAACTTGGTGAAGTACTTCCAGAAGTACCATAAGACCACAAAAGAAGATGTTGACACGCAATTTGCGCTGACCACGGCCAAGTTGTCGGAAATCGTCGGCGAACTCAAGGAGCTGCCTTATACCGAGGACTATTGCGAGGTGTTGATGGGGAAAGAAGCGCAGGCTGCCGTCTGTTACTGGGGATATGTGGAAAAGCTGCTCGAAGACGATGGAGCGGGTTTTGAAGGAAGGGTGCGGCGAGGCGCCACCGATTTGGTCAATTCCATGCTGAACTATGCCTATTCGTTTTTGTATAACAGGGTTTGGCAGGCGTTGCTCGGCGAGGGCCTGAACCCGATGGACGGGGTGTTGCACAAAAGGCAAGCCGGAAAACCCACATTGGTTTTCGATGTCGTAGAGCTATTCAGGGCGCAGGGAGCCGACAGGGTGGTGATAGGAATGGTGCAAAGGGGCATGGCATTGAAAATGGAAGGAAACCTTCTGTGCGACGCAACTAAAAGGATTCTGACCAAAGGCGTGCTTGAGCGCATGAACAGGTACGAGAAGTATCGCGGCGAAGAGATGCCCTTCGAACGCATCTTTGTAGAACAGGCCAAAGAAATAGCCGCTTATATTGGAAGCGGGAAAACGTTCAAACCTTATATTGCAAAATGGTAAAGAGAATAAGCGCCAGGAAATTGTTCATAGTTGTAGCGTACGATATTGTGGATGACAAACGGCGGAACCGAGTGGTGAAATTGCTTGAGGCAAACGGAACACGCGTGAATTACAGCGTGTTCGAATGTATGCTGACGGAAGCCGCGTACGGCAGACTCAGGCGAAAGATAGGTGAGATTGTTGACGACAGGCAGGATTCGGTGATTTATTATCCGGTTTGTGTCAATTGCTATACGAAGATCGTGTATCAACCCGACCGTCGCGAACCTCCCGACACGGTGCGGATGGTGTAGGAGGGAGGCCAAATCGTTTGCGAACATTTTGTAAAACGCTAAAACGCCGATAATGAAAGTGGTAACCAAATAGCATGGGAAAACTGCCGCCGCGAATTGTTCGCAAATTGCATTCCGATGCGTATTTGAGTCGTTCATTTGCGAACATTTTTGGATGAGCTTATTGTAAAATGCTTATTGTCAATGATATGTAAAATAAAGAAAGGCCATTTCTTCGCAAATGGATGGATTTTGCCCAATAGAGGTTCGGTTTGAGAACTTTTTTTTCCATGTAAATGATTGAATGATAAGGCAAAGTGAAAATAATGTGTAAAAATTCCTGTTTTTGTATTCAAAAAAACAGTATCTTTGCGAAGAATTCAGGAAAGCTTATGTAAAACAAACAAATGAAAGGAGTTGCGCCAAACAAACAAGGTGATTATTGATGACAATATATTGAGAATCAAGCTATCCAGTCAAATTCCACTACAACAAGGATTAAGACACTCCAATGTTGTCG
>JBGYXG010000055.1:0-16151 GCA_041842465.1 Candidatus Limimorpha sp. | reverse complement strand
CATCGGCGTTTTCACCGTTGTCGTAGTACAGCCATTCGGCAATGGGCTGGATATTCTCGCCCCAAGAAATCAAGGAGCCGAAGTTGTCGGGGGCGTTCCACTTGTAAACGCCCGTGATAGGCGCACCGGGTTCGCAGGTCGTTGTGGAAGGAACCTCAACGCAATCCGGACAGCTCATCGAATAGTAGATGTTGTTGTTGGGCAACAATGTATCACCGTTGTAAACAACGCGCACGCAGTACTCGTGATCAACAGCTTCTGGAGCCACATCGGTGTAGGTGGCTTCTTCAGTGAAGGCGAGATATTCGCCGTCGCGGAAGATCACAGCACCGAGGATGTCGCCTGTAGGTGTCGGAGGTACAGGAGGTGTGGATCCTGCACCAAGTTCATAGATACCAACGAGGTTGGGATCCTGCTGGCAATTGCCGAAGTAGCAAGTCTTGCCATCGTATGTTCCAACGAAAGCACCGCCGGCAATACCATCACTGAATCCAGGAGTGGCTGAGAAGTCAAACACAGGAACTGTGCTCATGGTATTCGTGGTAATGTTGTAGTCAAACACCTTGGCATCGCTATTGGGCTGGCAGAACAAGTACAAATGTTCGACATTGTCGGCATCCTTGTAATAGCCAGAACCATAAGCGCTTGAAGGTGCGGGTGCTGTCTGTACGGTAGCACCGGTGCGGTCAACCAAGCTAAGGTCGTCCCAATTGCCCACCCAGAAGCCGTTACGCACAGGGTCATAGCAGCAGTGACGGATCTGTTTGCCGGCACAGTTCACAGTACCTACTAAAGTCTTGTTGGCAAGATCAAGTTCGTAAAGTGTGCTTGCTCCGGAACCGCCATAGAAGTGCGTACCATCATAAGTCAGGTCGCGGATACCACTAGCGCCACTGATATTGAAGCCTTCAATAAAATTGCCGTTCATGTCGTACTTACCGAAGTCGTAGCCGGGACCTCCTGCCCATGTGCTTGTGTAGATGAAGTTACCATCGGTGGCGATACCTTGTTCACCGCCAGCATTGACATTGAAGTTCTTTACCAAATCCCACATGGCTCTGCCACCCTTTGCGCCGGCAGTCAGCTTGAGGTCATCGACATTCAGATAGAAGTTGTCGCTGCAGTTGAAGTGACGGATGGCGACGTAGCCGCTCTGGCCGGCATAGCTGCTCAGGTCGACGGTGTACTGGTACCACTGTCCCTGGGCGTTGGTGCCGCGAGGTCCCTTAGGTCCGTTAGCCTTGGCAGTCATCGTCCATTCCTGGATGGTGGTGAAGTCGCTGGTGCTAGTGTTGCCCGTCGTGGAGATGGCAACGCCGAAGTGCTCGGCAGGATAGGCGGCATCCTGGGCACTGGCCCAGAGGGTGAAACTCGAACCGTTCTTGAAATCCACCTTGGGTGAAACAATGTAGTTGTCAGGATTTAAGGGCGATCCTTCCCAACTCGCAGAGACAACCATGTCGTCACCAGTGTGGGCGCCAACGGTATACCCGGCATAAGCTATGGAACCCAGCACGAACTTCTTACCGTCGCCGTCAGCGTCGATGAGCGTCCAGTCGGCGGGGATGCCGCTTTCAAAGCCTTCCTCGAAGTGGTCATTGCCTGTCGGAGGTGTGGGAGGTACCGGAGGAGTGGGACTGTTAGGATAAGCCCAGTTCAGGACCACATTATCGCCCTGCCATTCACCGGTGACTTCATCATTGGTAACACCGGCATAGTCAGCGCAATCCTGGTATTGCCATTCGACAGTCTCCCATTCGCTCATGCCCGTGGAATACACGGCAGCCACCTTGCAGATGTACGTTTCACCCGGAACGAGGTTCTCGGTGGCCACCTGGCAGAAGTTGTGTTCGGTGTTGGCGTTGAAAATGGGTTCGCCGTCGATGGAGGTGCACAGTACCTTGTAGAACTCAAGGTGACGATCGTCGCCCCTATCTCCTGTGGTAAGTTCAGCGTCATCAAGACAGATAATGAATTGATCGTTGCAGTTGAAGTGACGGATGGCAATCCATACCTGTTGGCCTGCATATGTACTCAGGTCACAGGTGAACTGGTACCACTGACCTTCACGGGTTCTTTGACCGTCTCTACCCAGTATGACATCACCAGAACCCTTTGCTGTCAGTGTCCACTCCTGAACAGTCGTGAAGTCGGCAGCAGCGGTGTTACCCGTTGTGGAGACTGCAACGCCAAAGTGCTCTGCAGGATAATTCTGGTCCTGTGCACACGCCCAGAACTTGAATATGCTTCCATTAGCAATGTTAACCTTTTCAGGTGCAACCATGTAATCGTCGGGGGTCATTGCAATGTAAGTGCAATTGCAGTAGGACTCACCCATGATGTGCCCGCTACCGCCATGTGAGGCGATGGCCATCGTACAGTGATCGCCAGCCTGGCTGCTTGGATACCAGTTATGACCGTCGTTGTTGTTGTCGATCAGTGTCCAGCCTGACAGACCATCGTCAAAACCGAAGGCGAACTCGTCGCCCTGACCACCACCGTTACCCTGGCCTTCCCACATGGTCCAGCCGGTACGTGACACGTAAAGGTCTCCAACATTGTAAAGGATCTCAATCAGCACGTAGCGCAGATCCTGAGGTCCATCAACCGTAACGGTGTCGTGGATGGTTTCGTAGCCAGCATGAGCCACTTCAACAGCATAGCTGCCTCTGCGGAACTCATTCCATGCATAGTGACCCGTGGAGTCAAGAGTTACGTCATAGTTGTAACCCAATTCGTTCTCAAACTCGTTCAAGTTTTCGAGGCTCACTGTGGTTCCAACAGGATTGTCGTTGCTATTCAGCAGGACAGTGACTTCCACCTTGCCTTCCTCACCGCCGATGAACATATCCTTGTCAAGGCAGTTCGACCAGACGATAGGCGATTCGCGAGGTTCTTGGAGGCCATTGCCGCCAGGAGTAGGCAGTGAGCCTTCTCTCAGTTCGTAGATACCCACGATATTCGGGTTTTGCTGGAGTGTGGCGTAGAAAGCAATCTTGCCGTTGTATTCGCCGATATAGCAGCCGCCTACGGTACCGTCGTAATAACCGGGAATGGTGTTGGTGTTGTAAATCACACTTCCAATGGTATTGGTAGCAATGTCAAAGTCGATCACATTGGTGGGTTCGCAGTAGAGATAGAGGTGCGCGCTGCCGTCTTCAGCAGTGTAGTAGCCTGTACCTCCGCAGCTCGACACAGCAGGTCCGTTTTGAATCAAGGAACCGGTGCGGCTGACAAGCTTCAGATCATCCCATCCGCCTACCCAGAAGCCGTCGTTGACGGGGTCATAGCTGCAGTGACGGATTTGGTTGCAAGCGGTGGTCGTTGTGCTGACCAATTGCTTGTTGGCCAAGTCGATGCAATACAACTTGTTGGAATTGGCACCGCCATAGAAGTACTGTCCATCATAGTCAAGGTCGCGGATGGTGCCGCAGCCAGCAATGCTGAAGCCTTCGATGAAGTTGCCTTCCATGTCGTACTTAAAGAATTTATCCGTTACGCCGGAATAGCCCCAGTTGCACATATAGATGTTGGTGCCATCGGAGGCGATACCGTATTGTGCACCTGTAGAGGCCGTGAAGTTGGCCATCAGATCCCAAGGAGCACGGTTTTCGTCAAGTTGCATGGGTTCCATACCGGAAACCTCTGCTGTAGCATTTCTCGTGGGTTCTGCCCATCTGATTTCGCTTTCGCGGTTGCCGGCATACACGCAGCCGACGCCCCACTTGTACACGCCGGGAGCGGCATCGGGCCAACTCACATCGATATACATCGTATCTTGAAGCTCAGAAGCGAGCAGTACGGTGTTTTCGGGTGTGTATTCCGTATTGTAGCAGTCAGTGCGATACACACGGAAGTACTGGAACGAACGGTCCATGCCTCTCGGAGCGACACTGGAAGCAGGAACACCCACATTGTGAGGCGCCTTGAGACCGGCAAGAGCCAACTGTGCGTTTTCGTTTCTCAGCACAGGAGTGCGCAGTACGGCATCCACAGTAGCGTTGGCATTGGCAACCGCAGGAGCGTTCAGCGCCCTATTGCTGGAACCATTGTCAACATAACCACGGACCATCCAGGTAACATCAAGTCCTGCTGTTGCAACGTCCATCCATTCTGTGCCATCTAACGAAATCCAGCGTCCGTTCGGGTTGCCGGTATCTTGACAACAGGAAGCAACATACTGGCCGTTGTCGTTGTTCATCACAATCCACAGCGACTGTGCGGGATCGATGGTAACAGGAGCCGTCAGGGCGATTTCAACAAAGTCTCCCGAACCCGTGCAGGTATACGGCTGTTGGTAAACCAGCGTGCCAGGAGCGGTGGTGCCGCCTTGGTAAATCATCACCTTACCGGTGTGAGCCGTGTAGTCATACAAGTTAGCCTTGGTGAGGCTGTAACCTGCATACTGGCTCATATCGGGGAAGCAGATGCCCCAGTAGAACGATCCGCCGTCAGTAAGACCTACAGCATCTTCATTCGTTCCGTTGTCATAATAAATCCAACCCGGTGATACAGGTTCCGGATCATGGTAGAAACTGATGTAGTCCACATAGAAGCAGTCATCGTTGGCACTGACCATGAAGTCTTTCTGGTATTTCCACTGGAATGTGTGCGTACCTTCAGTGATAGCAAACTCATGTTCAACCCAGCCGCCTGCTCCAGTGTATTTACCCATCTGCTGGCCGTCGATATAGAAGTAACCGAAGTCCCAGTTGGTCTCCGAAGAGATCTTGCCAAAGAAGCTCATCAAGCCGCCGCGTGGAATTTCAACCGTCACACTGATTGATGAAACGGCGTTGTCAATGCCGGAGCCACCGCTCTTCATGCAGTAAGTGCCTTCATAAGGGTTAGTGGTGACGACCGTCCACGGGTAAGTGGCGTCGTTGCTCCAATCGTAGCTTGAGAAGTCGCCTGTCTCAAAGTCTTCGATAATGTTCTGACCCTGCATGATGTTCCAGCTCCAGTACACTTTCACATACGGGCTTTCCGGATCTTCAGGATCGGGATAGTACTCGGCGATTACCTGAGCAACCGGATCGAAGTTCTCGTCCATGTAGAAGTCGATGTCTTCTGTGGTTTCATCGAAGACAATTTCAACAGGATTGTCATGATAGGCCACTTCCTGATAGCCGTCGCAGGAGGCTTTGCCGATGTATTCGCCCGCAAGCAGTGCGCCGCTGTAGTAGCCTTGATCATTGGTGGTGAACGAGAAGGTGCGTGCTACGCCAAACTCGTCTTCTCCCACAAATTTCACAGTGGCACCGGCAATACCTGTCGTACTGTCTTGTTCGTAAACATGACCGTCCACTTCGCCTTCGCCGGACACCTTAACGATAGGGGTGTTCGAGAAGTCGCTCTCGCCTTCATCGTAAAGGGCGGTAACGTTGAACTCGTAGCCTTCCATATTATAGGTAAGGTCTTCCACCGTATAGGTTACGATATTGGCACCGCCATTGGTCTGAGTATGACCGATCAGTTCACCATCCTGATAGATATTGTACTGACGGAAGGTACGGTCAACGATGGCATCCCATGTCAACACCAAGTCGTCACCTTCATAGATATTAGGTGTCGCTGTACGAAGATTCTGGGGAACATTAAATGTGGTGGTGAAGCCCCAAACATCGCCCAAAACGCCATCTTCGCATTGGCCGTTATTACGCTGGTCAACGCGCCAGAAGTAGTTCGTGTTGTTGTAGAGACCGCTCACCGTGTAGGAGTTGGCCAGGTCGCTTGTCCAGTCAACGAGCACTTGATCGCAGTAGTAGGTCGAACCGAACATCAGACGGTACTCGGTGGCATAAGGATGAAGTGTCCACTGCAGTGTCACTGGAGAGGTCAGGTCGTCGGCGTTGTCGAGAGGAAACACACATGCTGCCTGTTCGGGACATGGCAGGCTTTCGGCGTTCAAGTTTACCTTGAATGCCGTTTCAGCGGCAGCCACCACGTAGTAGGTGCCGGGGGTCAACACGATATTCTCGAGCAGATAATTGACAGAAGGTGTTGGAGCGATGCTTCCTGTTACCGTGACATCGTCAATAAGAATAGCCAGCAAGTCGGTGCAGTTGTAGTGGCGGAATGCCACATACTTGGTTCCGGCAGGAAGCGCAACGGTCTTTTCGATGCTTGCAGTGCCATTGGAATGGACTACATCCTCTTCCATGACCACCGTGAAGTCGGCGGCAGCCGTTCCGGTTGAGGAAGCGCATACGGCATAGTGTTCTGCGTAGTAGCTAACATTGCCAGATGAGCCCACTTTAAAAGTAACCTCGGTGGCTCCTTCTACCTTCGGGGTGACAAGATAGTTATCGGGAGTATAAGCAACATAATTATAGTTGCCCAAGTCGTGTGCGGATTCTGACATCACACATTTATCATCACGCAGACCTTGCGCCTGACGGCCTCCCGAAGACTTATGGCCGCTCGTACCGGTCCATTCCCAATTATGACCGTCGCCATCAGAGTCGATGAGAGTCCATGTAGAAGGGATCTCTGTGTCAAAGGTTTCAGAGAGTATCACCTCACGCGATCCTTTCGCGCCTTTCACGGCAGAATCCATGACATCGGTAACCATGCGGTTGACGGGCTGACGAAGCACTTGCGTTCCGTTGAAAGTCAGCACTTCGCTGCGTGAGCCAATGGTGATGTCATCGATGAACCATGAATACCAAATTCCGCCTTCGCAGATGGCCTGCCATGCCAGCTTCACATTCTGGCCGGAGTAGGCGCCTAAGCTAACATTGACAGCTTCCGTATAATGGTTATCGGCTTCGGGTTGTGCCGAAGCATCCCACAACTCAGTCCAGGTGGAGCCGTTGTCGGTGGAGATCTTCACATAGTAGTGGTCGCCATGGCTTGAGCCGCAATGACCGTACATCCAGAAGGTGAGGTTGGCACCAACGGGAACGGTGAAAGCGGGAGAAATCAGCCATTCGTCCTGATCTTCCCAAGCCCATTGCAATTGCATCTGATAGGATCCTTCGTGAGGAATCACATCGCCTGAAGAGTAGGTTACCGTACCCGCTTGGTGCCATGTAGTGGCATTAGTGGCATCAATCACCCACCCGTTGGTTATGGGATCGTCTTCAAATCCGTAGGTAATGGAGGTGCCTGCACCACCGCCACCTGAAGCCGGTCCGGTGTAGTTGTTGGTTGGGCCAGGGCCTGGCTCGCCGTTGAAGTCGCCCTTGTAGATGGCCATCAACGGATTCGTACCGTCGTCAATCCAGCCGTTGAGCACCATGTCTTCCGCGATGGTCAATTTGTACACCGCATCAGGTCTGTCGGTGACTTCATCATCACCGGGCAACAGGTAGTTGTCGTACAACACACCAAAATCAGGGGTGTCGGAATAAGGGTAAGAACTCACGATGCGAGGCAGTTCAAACACGTCGGGGCTGACGGCATCATAAGCGGTGACAGTCATGTCGTAAATGGCAGCCAAACGGTTTGCTTCGTAGGCGACGACGAAATGACTTACGACTTCGCCTGCTTGGATGCTTCCCGTGGAAATACCGAGGTCAATGTCCGTGCCATAGTTCAGCACAAATGGGAACTCCATTTCTTCGAGAACGAAATAACCGGCAGGATCGTCCTGAACATCGATAGAGCGGATATTGGCATTGAGTCCTTCGTTGGCGACATTCACCATAAAGGGACGCATCCAATAGCCGTTAGGACGGTTCATGGCCGAAGGCGTAGGCGTAACAGGATCCGGAGTCACCACAATCACAGGAGCATCGCCAACAGCTATAGTAAGCTGAAGGTTGGTGCGATTGCTTGACTTGGTTTTTGTTCCCGAAAAAGCCGACAGGTCCATCGGATCCGGGTTGATGCCGTCGCTGTAGTAACACAAACCACGGTCGGTAGAAGGGGTGTAACGGAAGTTACGGCTCGACCACGTGCCCGTGTTGTCATCGAAGGCAATCAGCAGATTGTCCGTTCCATTGTAGCTAAACGGTGCATCAAGGGTAATGTCGATCCACCCCTCAGATGAGGGGCCGGTGAACATTCCTGTGAAAACAACGTCGGAAGCAGCAACGGCCACAAAGTCATTCACATTGGCGAAGGAGGTCTTGTTGACATGCTTCATGTAAACGACGACGTTGCGATTTACCGCATTACCACCTTTGTAGTAGAAACCGATCTTCTGGATTGCTCCAGCGGTTCCAATCTCACTGGACAGATAAATCTGCTCAGCAAAAGAGTAGTTGTAAAGTGTGTTGGAAGGGAACATGTACGTTCCATCTGTTCCATTTCCAATCTGCACTGACAACTGCGCATGCACTCCAAATGAGAAGAGCAGCGCCATCATTAGTAAAAGAAAACACTTTTTCATTGCTTAATGATTTGGTTAATGAATTGATTGAATTATTAAGTACTTAATATTGAGACCTTCAGAAACGCTCAACTGACACCAGTCGGACATTCTTTCAGATTTCAATTCAAAGTATTCGGGGTTTATTTCTGAAATTAATGAGGAAAGGGCAAACAGAGTAGTTCCATGACGCAACTCGGGAAAATGCAAAGGGGAAGACTTAAAGAAGATGTTGCGAACCTCGCTGACACATGGGGCTGCAAGACTTTTAAACTCCTTATATTTGCTACTCGACAACATTGTTAGAAATACGCATGCATTAATAAGACAATATAAAAACGATTTACCCTTAGTCGAATAAAAACTTTTTTTCATCTTTTTTTTCATTCTCACTCTGTTTGCAAATTACTTTCTAAATGCATTCAGAAAACGAAAAAGACTCCTCGCAAAAACAACGGTGCAAAAATAGGGAAAAAAGCTACATGTTCTCCCAAAAAAATGTAATATTTTTTTCTTAAAGATCTTGTTGCCACCATGCTGCCGCGCAAATGTATCACATGGATTTATAAAAATCAAATTACACTGCTGCGCGATTGCATCGCGGGGCTAAAAAAACTTACCGCCACATGATACAATCGCGCGGCAGCGGACTACTGCTAAAAAAATTGACCGCAAACTACAACTATCAATAATATTAGAGGTCTATCTCCCCTCAACCATGTAATAGATACCCCTCAATATCAGAGTTTTGTCCACTTGCAGAGCACATTGACAAAACTGGGCTACCGTTGACGACATGCCACCGGTCAGCACAACGGTGTAACGGTTGCGGGTTTCTTCTTCGATACG
The DNA here is from genome assembly GCA_041842465.1 of Candidatus Limimorpha sp. GTDB lineage: Bacteria > Bacteroidota > Bacteroidia > Bacteroidales > F082 > Limimorpha. The sequence continues at coordinate 6,985 of JBGYXG010000055.1, read as the reverse complement.
CTTCACCATGCCGTCGATCAAGGAGGCATGTCCGGCGATAATGCCGCTGTTAATACAATCGGCGGTGTTGGTTCCGATGACTTTTTCAGGCAAATCGAGACTGAACCCTTTCAATTGGGCGGCTTTCTCGGTCAATGCACGAAAAGAAGTCGCTATGCCGGGACAGATGGCCCCGCCAAGAAATTCGCCTATATTATTAATAACGGAGAATGTGGTAGCGGTTCCCAAATCGACTACGATAACCGGCAACGGATAATCGTGAATGGCGGCGGTGGCATCGGCAATCCGGTCGGCACCCAAGGTCTCGGGATAGTCTAATGCGATGGAGAAAGCCGGCTGAAGCTCTTTCTTGACGAGTAAGGGTGTCATGCCGATGCGTTGCTGCACCGCCTCCACCACGGCATCGGTCGCATCGGGGACAACGGACGAAACGGCGGCGGCATCTACACGACGACCGCCCACAAACGCCGCTATCTGATCGGCATAAGATGAAGATGCAACAGGAATCCGAGTAAAATCAAGCACTTCGCCCGACGTTATCAGCCCCATGAACACCGTGCTGTTTCCTATGTCAAGGCAAAGCATCATAAGGTGGACGACCTAAGGGAAAGCAGCCTGTCCAACAAACGGTGGGCAACTTCTTCCTTTGACAACATGGGCAATTCCTGCACCTCGTTTTGCGAAATCAAAGTGACCACATTGGTGTCCACTCCGAATCCGGCCCCCGCCACTTTCAGGTTGTTGGCGACAATAAGGTCAAGGTCTTTTTCCTCCAATTTCTTCTTCGAGTTTTCCAACAGGTGGTCGGTCTCCATCGAAAAGCCGCAGACCAACTGTCCGGGCTTCTTCATGCCAGCCACCGTAGCCAGAATATCGGTCGTCCGTTTCAGCTCCAAAACCGTTCCACCTTCTTTTTTCTTGATTTTTTCAGCATGATAGCTGACCGGTGTAAAATCAGCTACCGCTGCCGATTTCACAAGCATATCGCAGGAGGGGAAATGCTCGGTGACGGCATTCAACATGTCAGCCGTCGACTGCACTGTTACCGTTTCTACCAACAAGGGCGGCTCAATGGCTGTGTTGCCATAGACAAGCGTGACCGCTGCCCCACGTTCCATGGCGGCACGGGCAACGGCAAATCCCATTTTTCCGGTGGAATGGTTGCTGATAAAGCGCACCGGATCGATAGGTTCTTGGGTAGGTCCGGCGGTGACCAGCACCTTGAGACCTTCCATATCTTTTTGATAGGCAACGGCTTTGCGCAGGTAAGCCATCAAAACAGCCTCGTCGGGCATCTTGCCTATGCCCACATCGGCACAAGCCAGCCTTCCCACCTGTGGCGGAATGATTTCCTTGCCGTGACGCTGCAACTTATGCAGGTTCTCCTGAACGATGGAATTGACAAACATATTGGTGTTCATCGCAGGCGAAACAAGGATAGGACATTGTGCCGCAAGAATTGTTGTCGTCAGCATGTCGTCGGCAATGCCGGCAGCCATTTTCCCTATGATATTGGCGGTAGCGGGAGCCACCAAGATGACATCGGCTTTCTTGGCCAACGAGACATGGGTTACATGGAACTCGAAATTACGGTCAAAGGTGTCGGTCAGGCATTTGTGGCCGGTAATCGTTTCAAAGGTAATCGGATGGATGAACCGGGTCGCGTTGGCGGTCATCACCACGTGAACCTCGCAGCCTTCTTTGACCAAGCTGCTCGCCAATCCGGCGATTTTATAGGCGGCGATACTGCCCGTAACGCCCAGCACAACGACCTTGCCCCGCATCATAAGGATTCAGGATTGGAATTGGAATACTCGCTGTAAAGACCGTGCTTTTCGTGATCCACGACACGGGTCACCTTATTATCGTCGTCCACAAAGACGACTTTGGGGGCGAAAGCCTCTATCTCGCCTTCCTGCAACAAGGCGTAGGTCATGATGATGACCTTGTCGCGGACGTTCACCAAACGGGCGGCGGCACCGTTCAGGCAGATGATGCCGCTGTTTCTCTCCCCGCAGATGGCGTAGGTTTCAAGACGTTGTCCGTTGTCGATATCAACCACCTGCACCTTTTCATATTCCCGGATACCGGCGGCTTCCAACAAAGCCGTGTCGATGGTGATACTTCCCACATAATCCAACTCGGCCCGGGTCACCTTGGCACGATGGATTTTTGCCTTTAAGAATTGTGTCAGCATGGGTAATCAGCTAATGTTTATGATGAAATTATCGATTAATCTGGTTTTTCCGATATAGACCGCCATGGCGAAAAGCACTTCATTTTCGACAGCATCTACTTTTTGAATGCTTTGAAAATCAACCGCTTCAACGTAATCTATCTTCGCCAAGGGTTCGGCGTTGATGCAGGCTTTCATGGCTTCCACCACTTTACGGGCATCGCGTTCGCCTTTTTCAACAAGGTCCTGACCCAATTTGACGGCACGCGACAGCACCAAGGCCGCCTGACGTTCTTCGGCGTTCAGATAGGTGTTGCGCGAACTCTTGGCAAGCCCGTCAGCTTCACGAACGATGGGACAGGCCACAATCTCGATCGGGATATTCAAGTCCTTCACCATCCTGCGGATCACCGCAAGCTGCTGGGCATCTTTCTGTCCGAAATAAGCCCTGTCCGGCGTTACGATATTGAACAGCTTGTTCACCACGGTGCAAACCCCTCTGAAATGAATGGGGCGCGACTTGCCGCAGAGTTCGGAAGTGGGGCCCGTCATATCCACAAAGGAACAGAACCCGTCCGCATACATCTCTTTCGGTTCCGGATTGAAAATGATGTGAGCGCCGCTGGCATCGCACAACTTCGTATCCGCTTCCAAATCACGGGGATAGGTGTTAAGGTCTTCGGTAGGACCAAACTGCATCGGGTTGACGAACAGACTGACCACAACACGGTCGTTCTCTTTTACCGCACGGTCGATCAGGCTCTTGTGACCGGCATGAAGGTAACCCATAGTAGGCACCAAGCCGACCGAGAGGCCTTCGTTTCTCCATTGCCTGACGGCTTCTCTGACTTCTTCTATTTCATGAACAACTTGTGTCATCGCTTTCAAGAATATATGTTATTGTTTTCAATATAAATCGTGTATCACGTCATCTTCGATGGAAAAGCCGTGCTCTTCCGCCGGGAAAGTTCCGTTTTCCACCGCCTGCACATAATCGGCGATGGCGGTTTTGATGGTTTCGCCGACAGGGGCGAACACTTTGACGAAACGCGGTGAAAAATCCAAGTTCATGCCCAACATGTCTTGAGTGACCAGCACCTGACCGTCGCAACCTGAACCGGAGCCGATGCCAATCACCGGAATATCGAGTTTCTCGGCAACCAATGCCGCCAATTTATCGGGCACGCATTCCAATACCAATGAAAAAGTTCCCGCTTCTTGCACGGCATAGGCTTCTTCCAACAGCTCGGCGGCTTTTTCCTTGGTGCGACCCACCACTTTATAACCGCCGAAAGCGTTGATGGACTGTGGGGTAAGCCCCAAGTGCGCCATCACCGGAATGCCCGCTTCCACCATCGCCTTGATTTGAGGGCAAACCCTTCTGCCGCCTTCCAATTTCACCGCATTGGCACGGCCTTCCTTCATCAGCCGGCCCGCATTGCGGAGCGTTTCCTCCACCGAGATTTGGTACGACATGAAGGGCATGTCGGCCACCACCATCGCCTTGTCGGCAGCCCGCGCCACAGCAGCACAATGATGCACCATGTCGTCCATGGTCACGGAAACCGTGTCTTCATAGCCGAGAATGACATTCCCCAAGGAATCGCCCACTAAGATGGCATCCACGTTGCAGGCGTTGATGAGTTTCGTCATGGTGAAGTCGTAGGCTGTAAGCATGGTGAGCTTCTTGCCTTCTTTTTTCTTCTTGCGAAAAGTCAAAACCGTGTTTTTTGTCATTTCTTCAACATTTCCAAAAGGTTCGTATAATCCCTGTCGGGATGTTTTTGTTGCGCCATATCGATTAGGCGCAGCGAGAGCAAGCGATAGACCTCGCGATCATGATGTTCAAGGGCGGACAGATGCTTGGCAATGGTGCCTGCATCGTTGCGTTCAACGGGGCCTGTCAAAGCCGCCACACAGCCTTTTTCGGCGATATTGTCCATGTTGCCGAGCATCAACGGGCTGAGCAACTCATGCGCCGCCTTGGAGTCGAAGCCGCATTCATGCAGCAAGTCCTCCCCCATCTGCGCCAAGGCGCAAAACAGGTTGCTCGACACCACTGCGGCCGCGTGGTATTTCGCTTTGTCGGCACTCCGTATCTCCCGAAAGGGGTTGTTCGTTCTTTCCAACATGGATTTCAGCAGTTTCAGTCCCATTTCGTCGCCCTCCCCTACAAAAAACTTGCCAGAAAAGACATCGCTGTCGTTTTGGCTTCTGACGGCACATACCGGATGCGCCGAACAAGCCATAACGCCGGCTTCCTTGCTGCCTGAAAACACATCGGAGCCTAAGACACCGCTGCAATGGAAAAAGTATTTTCCCCGAATGTCGTACTGCCGGCAGGAGTCCCACACTGTAGCAATGATGCCGTCAGGCACGGTGACAAAAATCACCTCGCCGGCTCCTAACAACGCATTCAGGCTGGCAAAATGCACCGTTTCAGTAAGTTCCGATGCATAACGAGCCGCTTCCGAAACGCTGTCGTAGAAGCCGATGACGCACAGACCCCTGTTTTTCAGGTAATGACCCAAAGATACGCCCATTTTTCCGGCACCGACAAAGCCGATTTTATTCATCATGATTGCTCAAAAAGACTGCAAAAGTAGGCAATTTTTCGGGAAAACCCAGCACTTTTGTGACTAATTTAGGACTTCCGCCCATGTCGGCATATCATGCCAATTTTTTTATTCCTTACATCGGCTAAGCCCTGCCATTAATGCCTCCAGTCCTCTTGCTTCATTTGCAGAAGTCTTTCCTCCGGCAACCCTATCGACTTAATAATGACTTTTCTGTCTTGGTTGATAAGAAAACAGGTTGGGACGACCTGCGCTCCATACATTATTTTCACAGGACTATGGTCATTCAAAAAATCCGACACCAAGATATAATCTACATCGTATTGTGATTTCAAATTTTTCAGTTGTTTTATGTTTGAACACTTGCCATACACAACAATCTGAAAATCATCGCGATTGCTTGATTGATACAAGTTTTTTAAGAAAGTCCTTCCTGATTCTCCCATACAAGCCAGTCCATCGTAAATTAGCAAGATGTTCTTATTGTCAAGTGCCGACAGTCTAAATTCTTCACCCTTGGAATCAACCGCTTCAAAATCATAATAGGAATCCCCTTCTTCTATTTGTTCGGATTGAATGTGCAGCAAGAGGCTTTTCCCATAATCGGATTCTTGCATCTTTTTGGGGAGTTCATTGAATGCTTTCATGAGGGTGTCTTTAGGAATGTCTAATCGGACCATAAATAAACGTTGCAGTCCGCTTGGGACAGAAGCATATTTTAAGGCCGCAGCGCGATTTTTTTGACTGGCAATGTCTTCTATTTGTTTCAAAATAAGATTCAAGCTATCGCTTTTTTCGGGATGGGTACTTTTTAATTCCCAAACCTTTTCGCTGTCACGTTCATAAGCGTCCCAAATTTCCTGGTCCACCTTCAAATAGTTTTTTTCGGTTATTCCATCTTTTATTTCATGGGAGCACGACACGGCTTGAAAGCACAGGAACAACAGCACAATGGCCTTGCCTTTCAAAAACTTGCCTTTGATAATGTTGCTTAATTTACGAGTGATCATTCTTCCTGTTTTTGACGCAAAATTACCAAATTCGGTGAATCAATTCACAAAAAACATAATGTGAGGGTTGCTGAACTGTTGAACTGAACTAAGTTTTTCAAAGCCATGCCTTACGGTCTGCTGCCGCGCGATTACATCGCACGACAGCAAGGATGACAAACAAATCTTTTTTAGCTGTTTTTTTGAGCCCACAAACAAAGTGCTAATCAAGCAAAACCATATTATGGTTTTCTTTGTCGTAATAAAAACCAACGGCGAGGACTTTGTTCTGAACCTGACACAATCCACTAATTTCCAACTGATAAGCATCCATGGTATTTGGAACAAGCACCGTGCTTTTCAAGTTGCCTTTCCTGTCGAATGTCTTCTTGAAGTAGCAGCCGCCTTCTACCGACAATGTATAAATGTTCTCTGAATCTATCAAAATGTCTATAATCATGTCCTGAAAGCCATCCTGGAACTGATAAAAATATTCTTCGGTGCCGTATAGCGAGCTGTCAATCGTAAAATCATCGGCTGCAAGGTTAAATACTTCAACGGTCGTCATTGGTTTTCCCATATTGCTATCATCGTATATCAACAAGGTCCCCGATGTGCCGTCGCTTACTGCTATTGCACCTTCACAGCTCGCTATCTTCGGGTTGATGTAGGAATAGCCTGTATGTAAATCCTTGTGAATCTGCCCCAACTGCCCAATGCGTCCGACGGGGTTTTTATCGGCATCATAAACATAGAATAAAGGGGTTTCCTCATAAAAGCCCTCTTCAAAAGGATTTTGATGCTCATCAGACAAATCAAAATACGGATAGCCTTTAGCCGAATTGAAAAACAACAACTTAAGTTCCTTTGAATAATAAAAACTTTCATGTGATATATACGTGATGCTGTCAGTACTTCCGAACAATTTCAACGGAATGAATTTTCTTTTCTCCACGTTGTTTATATTCTGGAATATAACGGCAGGAGCGTTGTAGTATGCAATGTTGTTTCTTTCTTTATCTTCATATTTAAGATTGGGCAGGGAGACGGAAAACAGCAGCGTATCTCGGTTGATCATAAAGCCCGTAACACAGATGGCAAGAGCCATGTTGTTGGCTCGCAGCTCGAAATACTTTTCATGGTCGATGGAAACGAACATCAATTCTTCGCTTTCACTCGGAATAAACTTTCCTGCAAATGAAAGCTTGTCAGCATTTTCAGACAGCGCATACAGATAAATGCTG
>JBGYXG010000054.1:0-74326 GCA_041842465.1 Candidatus Limimorpha sp. | reverse complement strand
CTCAACGTGAAGGAAAAAACCGTTTTTTGCAGGGTGTCCTACTCGTAAAATGATTGGCTTATGAAAGACAGAATTGAACACATTATCCGTGCGAAAAATTTAACGGCAACCGAGTTTGCCGAAAAACTCGGCGTGCAACCTTCGGGAATTTCCCATGTCCTTTCAGGGCGCAATAATCCCAGTCTCGATTTTGTAAAACGCTTGAAAGAAACTTTTCCGGAATACAATCTTGACTGGATTATTTTCGGTACGGGACCGATGACTTCTTCCGAGGTTTTTGTTGCACATGACATCCGTATCGATAAGGCAGAAACACTTCGTGACGAAACATCGCGGGCAAGTGCTCCTGAAATGGATCTTTTTACGGTTCCCGTAACCCCGGTCACAGATGAGCAGCAGCCAGTCGAAACCCACGTTGATACTCAACCGCAAGCGGATAAACCCGTTACATTGCGTTCCGTCATCTTGGTATATTCCGATAACTCTTTTGAAATGCTTCACCAGAAGTGACTTGACGGTCGCTATTGATTTAATGGTCATATATGGCTTTAGGAAAGGCAATGCCATGATAAAGTTTCGTAAATCGTAACATTTTGACGGTTGCAGTTCGTTGAAAAGGATAATTATGTAATTTTGCCGTTTGTATCACCTTATAATATAATGCAACGGGATCTTTTTTATCAACTTCTTGACGCTGAGATTCAAGAACCAAAGTCAATTTTAATTGTGACACACGTCAATCCCGACGGTGATGCAATAGGCTCTTCATTGGCTTTTTCCGCTTTTTTGAAACAATTTGGACATGAAGTCAACGTGTTGGTTTCTAATATGTTTCCTGATTTCTTGGCTTGGCTTCCCGGGGCATCGGAAATAGTGATTTATGAAAAGCGGTCCGACCAAGTGAAGTCATTGTTTGAGCATGTTGACTGTATTTTCATGCTGGATTTCAATCAGTTCTCCCGCTGTGGACGTTTTTCCGAACTGCTTGAAGCATCTACGGCACGTAAAATCCTCATCGACCATCATCGAGATACCGATTTCGAACCGTTTTACTGTTACCTGTCTGAAACGCAGATTTCCAGCACGTCAGAACTTGTCGCAGAGATCGTATTCCACTATGGATTGGAGTATCTCAATTCGGATATGGCGACCAATCTGCTTGCTGGAATCATTACCGATACCGGTTCTTTTGCGCATTCCATCTATAGGCCTGAAACTTTTGCGCTTTGTGCCAAACTTATTGAAAAATCAGCACCTTACGTGTGGATTCACCAACAGATTTACGATACGTTTTCAGAGAGTCGTTTGCGTCTCCTGGGTTTTTCCATCAGCGACAGGATGGAAATCCTTGATGACTTCGCAACGGCTATTATTGCGTTGAGTAAGAGTGATTTGGAACAGTTCGACTTTAAAACCGGTGACACGGAAGGCGTTGTGAATTACCCTTTGTCGATGAAAAAAATCAAGATGTCGGTGCTGGTCATGGAACGTCAGGATGTCATTCGGTTCTCATTCCGGTCGAAGGGGGATTTCTCGGTGCATGAGTTGGCCATGAAGCACTTTGCCGGCGGTGGCCATACCAATGCGGCAGGAGGCAGTCTCAATTGTTCCTTGCAGGAAGCCGTAGAGCAGCTGAAATCCGTTTTACCGGCTTATAAGAGCATGTTAATTGAGGATAAATGAATGCTTTGAAAAAAATAGGAATCTTGATTCTCCTCATCGCTTTGTTCTCGTGTGACCACACGCCAGAAACGAAGAAAAAGGTTGATAATCAGCAATTAAAAGAAAGCCTCGAAAAGGTCAATCGCTATTTGGTGAAAGACGAAAACAAGGAAATAGATTATTATGTCAAAAGGCATGGTTTGGAAATGACCGCAACCGGCACCGGTTTGCGTTATGCGATATTGAAGCAAGGGCAAGGTCGAAAAGTGGAGCCTGGAAACACGGTTACTTTGGAGTACGAACTCTCTTCTATTACTGGCGATCCGATTTATTCCTCTAAAAAAGACGGCGTAAAAAGATTTGTGGTGGGAGGGGGGGCTGTTGAGAGCGGTCTTGAAGAAGCCGTGCGGTACATGCATTTGGGCGATGTCGCAAAAGTTATCATCCCGTCGCATCTGGCTTTCGGACTTCCGGGTGACAATAATGAGATTACAAATAGGATGACGTTGGTATATTTGATAAAAATAGTTGATATTCAATAAATTATGAAAAGAAATATTTTGTTTGTCATTGTTGGTCTGTCAATGGCATTTTTGGCAGGTTGCAATCAGCAGTATCCTGGCTACAAGAAGACGAAAAATGGTGTTTACTATCGTTTTATTGAAAAAAATAAAAAGGGTGTTGCACCAAAACCTTCGGATTACCTGAAGATGGAAATGAGCTATTTTTTCAACGATTCCATCATGTATTCATGGACGGAGAGCAGCGATTTTGTGCGGACACAGTTGAATGCGCCGAAATTTCGTGGTGATTTACAGTCGGGCTTGGCTTTGATGCACGAGGGCGATTCCGCTTCGTTTATCGTCCCGGCCGACTCCACCCTTGTTCATGTGTTCGGTGCCGATTTGAGTGCGCTTCGCATTGCACCGGACGATAGGATACGTTACGAAATTAGGCTGGTCCAAGTGCAAACCGAAGAGGTGTTTAAGGCCGAAGTCGCTCAGTTAAAGGAAGATATGTGCAAAAAGTCAGCTGAATTGTTTGAGGCTTATGTTCGGAAGAATGCAAGTGCTGTTCAGCCAACGGAATCGGGGATACATGTCATTCCATTGACACCGGGAAAAGGGAAAAGCCCTGTTGTCGGTGATGAAGTGGAATTGGACTATTCCGTCAGTTTGATAACGAACGATAGCCTTGCATACCCGATGCAACGCAACGACCATTTTGTTTTTGTGGTAGGAGAAGGCTATGCCATCCCGGCATTGGAAGAAGTGGTGCCAACCATGCGTTTGAGAGAATCCGTCAGAGCGATTATCCCTTCAAAAATGGCATACGGAGAACATGCTGTAGAAGGGCTTAATCCTTACTCCAACTTGGTTTATGACATGAAGCTCGTGAAGATTACCCCGGCTTCGGAAGTGGCTAAACGTAGAACGGCAGAAATGAAAGCGCTCAAGGAAAAATCCGAAATGGAACTTACTAACTACTTGAAATCCAATAATATTACAATCGCACCTCAGCCTTCCGGTCTCTATCATATTATCCGTCAGGAAGGGATTGGACCCAGGGTTGAACACGGTATGGTGGCAAGAGTCCGTTATTCAACGTCGTTTTTGGATGGCACTCCCATCGGCACATCGGATGGATTGGGGAAACCCTATTATGAAATGCTTGTGGGCGGCGGAAAAGTGCTGAAAGGGCTTGATGAAGGTGTAAGCCTGATGCACGAAGGAGAAAAAGCCACGTTAATCCTTCCGTATGCTTTGGCTTATGGCGACAAAGGATATATGGGTATTCCCCCGTATTCCAATTTGGTTTTTGACGTGGAATTGCTGGATATACTGTCAAAAGAGGAGCAGTTGGCTGCCATTGAGAGAATCGCCAATGAAAATTTTGACAAATATTTGAAAGACAAAGGGATAAAGGAATCCAACAAGTGTGCTTCTGGATTAGTGTATCTCAAAACGAAAGACGGTGTTGGCGAACGTCCACATGTCGGATCGAAAGTGACGGTGCATTATGTGGGGCGTTTGCTTGATGGCACTGTGTTTGAATCGTCCATAGAGCGTGGCGAGCCTTTGAGTCTGGTGGTGGGTACGGGACGTGGCCTTAAGGGCTTTGAAGAAGGTGTCATGATGATGCAAAAAGGAGAAAAGGCTACTTTGGTACTGCCGTTTAACTTGGCTTACGGAGACAGGCAAATTGGTATTATTCCACCATTCTCTCCCCTTGTTTTTGATGTGGAACTAATTGATATTGAAAATACTAACAATTAAATTTATCATTACTATGGGAAAACATTTTATTTCCGTTGCTTTAACATTAGCAGTCGTCGCTTTGTCGGTGGCATCATGTGAAAAATCACCTTATCCGGGTTATAGGAAGTCGGATAATGGACTGTATTACAAGTTTTTGACTGAGAATACAGAAAATGCCGACAGAGTTGCCCAAGAGGGCGATGTTGTCTTTATGGACTTTGCTTATTATTTGGATGACAGCTTGTTGTTCGAAAGACATCATGATGGTTTCAACGACAGAGTTCGTCCGTCGGTTTTCAAAGGTGACCTGTATGAAGGTCTTTCCATGATGCATGAAGGCGATTCGCTTTCCATGATCATGCGTGCAGATTCAGTGTTCTATAAGCTTTTTGGTGTACAGCAGTTGCCGGCTTATGTGAAACCGGAATCCGCCGTTCGTTTTGAGGTGAAGATGAACGAAATCCTCTCTCAGGAAGAATACGAAGCCCGTGAAAATGCTAAAAAGGAAGCGTTGGATCAGGAGGCCGACGGTAAGCTTGCGCAGTATTTGCAGGAAAACGGCATTACGGCCCAACCTACTGAATCGGGACTTGTTTACGTTTGCACCAAGACCAAGAAAGGTCTGAAACCGCAGGCCGGACAGCGTGTAAAAGTGCATTATACGGGTAAGCTGCTCGACGGCACCGTGTTCGATTCATCGGTGGAGCGTGGCGAACCGTTCGAGTTTGCACTGGGCGCCGGTCAGGTCATTAAAGGATGGGATGAGGGCATCGCATTGATGTCGAAAGGCGAAAAAGGCATCCTCTACATTCCTTACGATTTGGCTTACGGACAAATGGGTGCCGGTGGAGTGATTCCTCCTTATGCCAACCTGATTTTTGAAGTTGAATTGATTGATTTTGAATAAGATGAACCGATCGCTCAGATTGCTGCCCTTGGTGGCTTTGATTCTTGTCCTTGGCGCTTGTAACCGAAACAGTATTTATTCAGGTTTCAAGAAGATGGACAATGGGGCATACATGAAGTATTATGTCAAGGGTGAAGGAACAACCTGCCCGCGTATCAACGATGGCATTGTTTTTTCAATGGCGCAGTATCTTAATGATTCACTGATATATACGACAGCCGGAAGCGAACCTGTGGAGTTGATTCTTCAGAAGCATGATTTTGTCGGCGACATCAACGATGTTCTGCAGCTGATGCATGTGGGCGACTCTGTTGCCATGGTGTTCCTTTCCGATTCCATTTTCACCGGCGTAGTCGGAGAAGAGGTGCCCGACAACATGGTGGGACAACCTTTGTATTACCATTTGAAACTGCTTTCCATCACGCCTTACGAACAGCGCGAAGCAGAATACAAGCTGTATATCGATGATTTGATGGCCAAAGAACAGCGTTTGATCGATTCGTGCAAGGCTGTTGCAAAGTTCCCGTCAACGGCATCAGGTTTGCTGATCCTTGATCGTAAAGGGGGCAATAACAAGCCTGTGCAGTCGGGTTCTTTCGTCAATTTGGATTTCACCCTGTGTGATCCCGATGGCGACACTCTGATGAGCACTGTCGGACGCGAACAAGTGGAGTTTCAATATGGTACGGATGATTTTCTCTGTAAAGGCTTCGATGAAGGGCTTGGCATGCTTTCAAAAGGCGAAAGTATGCGTTTTGTAATTCCTTCCTCACTGGCTTTTGATAGCATCGGGTATCAGGCCATGATTCTTCCCTATACGCCCTTGCTTGTCGATTTGAAGCTGAACGACATCATGGATGCTCAGACTTTCGAGAAGAGACAACAGGAGAAAAAAGCCAAGCGCATAGCCAAAGAGCAGGGGATGATTTCGGAATACCTTAGCAAGAACGACATTACAGTGGCACCCACCGAGAGCGGTCTGTACTTTGTCCTTCAGCAACAGGGACAGGGTGAGAGTGCTCAGCCTGGCGATACGGTCACCATTCATTATGTGATTTCAAATCTAAATGGGAATCAGATAGAATCGAGCTATGAATTGGGACTGCCGATGCCTTTTGTGGCTGGACAGGAACAAATGCTTCGCGGCATCGATGAAGCCGTCATGAAGATGAATGTCGGATCGAAGGCATTATTGGTAATGCCATCGGATCTTGGTTTTGGTGAATTTGAGTTCAATCATGAATTGTTGCCTTCGGGTTCACCGTTACGTATCGATCTTGAAGTGGTGGAAATCCGCTGATCAATAATAGAAAATTGTATGATTAAAAAGACCGTCGCCGACGGTCTTTTTTTTAATCCTTTATTTCGGGTGTCTCAGTATCGAAATCTTCTTTGTCGGCATAATACAAATCGATGGTGACAATAAGAGCGATACAGCTCCATACCGGAACGGCCAGTTTGTCAGTGTCGAGGAAGTTGTTCAGAATGCCGTGGAAGAAATAACTGATGATGGCCAAGGTTGCGCCAATGACGAGAATCTTGGCTTTCTTGTTTTTGGCTCTTTTATAAGTCATAAGACCGGAATATACCGCTGTGATGACGAGTGCGATGACAATCAGCGACCCGACAAGACCTTGTTCCGATAAGGCGCCGATGTATTCGCTGTGTGCATTGCCGCCGTCACCGGCATTGGTGCTGATAATGGTCTTTTCCTTCGACATCTGGTAGGGGGCATATACAAACTGATAGGTGCCCGGACCCCACCCGAAAACAGGGCGTTCGTGGAACAGGCGTAGGGCGGATTGCCAGCGGTTGATGCGTTCAAGGTTGGAGGCATCGGTGGAGATGTTGGTAATGGATTGGACATTCTCAACGAAATCACCCGAGGCATCTTGTGTGTTTTGTTCCAACGCATCTACTATTTGGTGTTGGAAAGCAAAGAAAAATCCAATTAAGACAATGGCAACGGTAATTATCCATCTGAATTTAATCTTCAGAATCACACACAAAAGGACGCCTGCTGCGGCAATCACACTCAGCCATGCTGCACGGCAGAAAGATAAAAAAAGTGCAACGCCTAATACCACAACAACACCCGAGATAAGCAGCTTGCGGCGAGGTTTGAGGCCGGGCAGACCCAGGTAGGTCAATGCAAGAATGAGACAGATGGACAATACAGCGCCATATGCCGTATGGTCGTTGTAAAAGGGGGTCATCACCCAGTGCGCGGAATCGCCGTCAAAACCATTTTTGGCGTGATTGAAAAGGGTGTACGCAATGACGATAATCAAGCCAATGATATACAGCCAGATGAATCTGTCGATGTCTTTGGGGCGCTTGAAAAGCAAGATGCAAAAGAAGAACGAGGGAACAACAAACCAAAGGCGAGAAACGATGAATTTTAAGGAAACCACAGGCATTTCGCTGGTGACAGTCGTAACGATCATCCAGGTGAACATGCAGAAGATGGTGATGGTGACGGGGTGACGGGTGATTCTCTTGTCATAGTGTCCGCCATAGAGCAGTTTGGCGAAAAATAGTACTAAAATGCCAAGCAGCAAAGGCTCGGCTGGCAATGAAACGGCCAAATTGTCTAAGTTGTCAAAAGTAATGGACAATGGAACAAGGAATGCGGTGAGCAGCATGACCTTGTCGAGCGAGAAGACATAAAGCAGCAGGATTCCTAAAACCAACGGCAGGGCGAAAAACAGATAATTGTCCTTCTTGACCACCAAAAAAAGACTGATTGCCACAAAAAGCGCGGCAATGACATAAAGCCATGCTATTTTTGCCGTCTTGGTCATTTGGAAGCAGGACTGAATTTTTGGCGATTCTCGATGATAAATAGTACTAAAATGGACAGAATGAATGCGGCAAAACCGCTAAGTGTAACGATAATCCATCTGACTGGGAATGATTTCTTGTCGGCGGGGAACGGCTCGGTAATGATGTTGGAGTAGGTGAGGTTTGAGTTCAAGAAGCGCAATTCCTGTTCGTAATCGCTTTTAATTTCAACGTAATTCGCAGCTTCAGCCTCAATCTTATTCTGAAGGTCAAGAATCTCGGGACCGTATTTTTCAAGATTTCCTTTCATCTCGGCGGATTTCGCATTGTTGTTGCTGAGGAAACTTCTCGTGACCTCACGTGATTGCGAGGTGTAATCAGTGACACCGTAGGTGACAGACATATCTTTCATTCTCAGTTTCAGTGAATCGATGCCACGCTGTTTGTCGCGGAGTTGCTTCTCGTACATTAGCACTACCTCAAGGTTCTTGCCTTTGTGAAGTTGTTGTACTTTCATGTCGTAGAAGTTCAATATGCTTTTGGCAATGTCGCAGGCTACGACCGGATCAGTGTCGGAAACCACAATGGAAACCGCTTCGTATGGTGTTTTGCTAATCTTGATATTGCTGTTGTATTCTGCCATCATGTAGGTTTTGGCAAATTTGTAGTTTTTGTCAATTTGATAATGATCCCACAAGTTGAATTTTTCAATGATCGAATCACAAATGGACTGCGAATTGATGATTTGCAGCATTTGTTCCGTCTCACTTTCCTCGGAATACGGGCTTACGTTGGCAGGATAGGCAATGGCTTCCGATTTGAAACGGGGAGTGATGAATGCACTTCCGGAAAAGATGGCGCCGCAAAGTGCTGCAACCACAGTGATGACAAGGATGTGCCATTTCCATTTGACGATAAGTTGAATCAAAGATAAGCTATTGAAATTGTTGTCCATTTTATTGTGTATTATTTCGTTTCTGAATGATAGGTTACTGTTGGTGTTTCGATTCGACTTTTTCCGAATCCTTTTTGCGAAAAAAAGCAGCCGCATGTTCAAGTAAAGGCAATACAAGCAAGAGCAACAGGAAAGTAGCGCAAACGGTTACGGTTACAATGATCCAACGGGTTGGATAGCTCTTGGTTTCTGCCTTAAAGGCCGATGTGACGACAAACTTGTGGGGAATGTTCTGAGTGGCATCTACCTTGGCTTCTTCGTATTTTGATTTCACTAATGAAAGCTGCAAACGGTCGTGATCCAGCATTTCTTTGATGGCGAACGAAGCACCGCCGTATTCGGCGAGAATATCGAGTTGGTTCTGTAAGGCTTTGATGCCTGCCGCATTGTTGCGTCCTAATTCGATGGCAAGTTGTTGGGTAAGCATTTCGACCTGTGACTCATAGTCGAATACGCCAAGTTTGCGCAAGGTGTTGAGCGAGTCTTCGAGACGTGTCATTTCTTTGCAAAGGCTCTTGTATTCTGTTTCAACGATATTAAACGCCTTCATTGCCACTTCCTTTTGCAAAGCATTCATGGTGCTGTCAAAAAGCTCGGCAATATCGTTGGCAATTTTAGCAGCCAAATCAGCGTCTGCATCTAAAACGGTTATTTTTACAGCGTTGTATTCTGTTCTTCTGAAACGAATGCGGCTGTCGTAAAGTTTGTTGAGTTTAGAGATAGGGTACTTTTGGCTTTGATTAATCCCATAATGTTCCATGAGATGGAATTTCTCGATGACACGATCGCGGACACGGTTCGAGTTGAGCACTTGAAGCATTTGTTCGGTTTGAGCATCTTCACCAAAATTCATAATGTCTTTTTCCGACTGATAGGTAGTGCTAATCAGCACTTTGGAGATAGAATTGCTTGAGGTAGGGTAAAGAACGACCGTCGATTTGTAAAGAGGGGTGAGGAATAGGGGCGAGCTGAAGAGAACCGAAAGCAGGGCTGCAGAAACTAGAATGATGAGCACGGGTTTCCAATAATCCAATAACAGCTTGCATAAGTATTTGGAATTGTATATGTTACGATCTTTGCCTTCCATTTTTGCATTACTAATAAATGGTCAAAAATAGGCATTTTTCTCCAATGCACAAGCGATTTTGTTTTTCAATGTAAAAAGATGTGTTTGAAACTTCCGTATTATTCGTTTTTCTCTCTCGCTTTGAATAAAGCCAAAACATCGCTGATGCATACCAATCTTGTGGCAAATACCAATCCGACGTTGATAGTGAGACTGGTTCCGAAACCAAGCATCCAGTTCAGGCCAAACCGTTTGATAATAATGCTGGTGACAGTTGTGAGGATTAGGAAAGTGACAACATGTAGCCAGTATTTTACATCCATGTCAATCTTCATAATGCGTTTGGCTACAATGAATTGGATAACAGCGGTAAAAACTTGTACACAAAGGCTGGTGCAGGCGGCACCTTCTGCCTTGAAGTGTGGTATGAGGATGAGATTCAAAATGACGTTGAGGATCACCCCTGAAGCAGCAATGATGTTCAGTTGTTTTAGACTCCCATTGGCAGTGAGTAAGGCACCAAAGACATAGGTGGTCGAATAAGCGAAAAAGCTGACCATGAGGAACTGGAACGTGTTGGCAACCTGTTGGCAACGCAGATCATAGCCTTCTATGGTTTCAGAAGGGAGTTTTGTGTAAAGCAGCCGCATGATCTCATCGCTGTAAACGATGCAGAGTATCGATGCCATGCCGATTAATGCCACAATGATGTTGAAGGACACTTTGACGAGGCTGTCAATGTTCTCGCCCTTTTTGATCATGGATGCGAATAGCGGCAGCAGGATCACGCCAAAGAGGTAGGAAATGTTGTTACCGGCATCGAAAAGCCTATAAGCCTGTGCATAGATTCCCGATTGGATGTCGCCGTCGTCGGGGAGCAGCTTGACCAATAAAACGGGTTCAAGACGGCTGTAGAAACTCATTAGCAGCACGAGCAGGGCATAGGGCATGCTCTGTTTCAAAATGGCGATAAAAAGGGGAATGTTGACTTTGAAGGATAATTGGTGGGTGTGGCGCAAAACCACGTATAAGGCCAAGGCCAAGGTAAGGATATAGGCGACGGTCTGGGCTTTCAGATACCACAAGATGGTGAAGTTTTCGCGGGGAAACAGTCCCGACCACAGCAGCACGCTGCATATTGCAATGGCAAGCAACCGGTCGAAAACCGAAAGGAAACCGTCCACCTTGAATAATAACAGTCCTTGGATGTTCGACCGCATGAACAGAATCAGCGAGAGCAACATCTGGTTCAGCCCGCACCAAGCCAGAATGGTAAGACTTGATCCGCGAAAGCCGATGATGAGACCGGCGACGAAGATGACCACGCCATAAAGCAACGAAAGAAAGAGCTTGATTTGCGTGATGCCGAAAAAGTATTTTGATAACAAATGGCTGTTCTGCGCGATATTGCGGCTGTTGTAGCTTGTGATACCTAAGTCGAGCAAGATGTAAAACAGGAAGGTAAGGCTGAAAACGGAATTGTAAATGCCGTAACCGAGGTCGCCGCCGCCACCGATTAAATTCTGTACTTCACGGTCAATGCCGAGCACCCAGAAAGGTTTGATCAGCAGATTGAGGAAAAGTAAAAACAGTATGTTCTTGACAAAAAAACGGTTTTGCATCGCTTTACATGAACGGCTTTTGAATGTGCGAAAATAGGAAAATACAAGGCACAAACGGAAAAACTCTTGCGATATTACTCATTTTGTCGTTTTTTTACCCGATGGTGGACAGTTATCATGTTTGCCGGAGAAGATTTGGAGCATGCCGATTTGCAGGAACAGGTTTCGATACGCGTCCGCTTTCCGGTCAAAGGATAGTGGGTAGGCGCGCGATGAGGACGGCATGCGCCAGATGGTGAGTTTGCGGTCGGGTACGGTCAGGCTCACGCTGTTGCCAACGGCAGGCGTGTCGCAGTGCAAGGTGGAGGTCAGCGTGTCGGCGGCCTTTTGACCTGTAACGACAATGTTTCGGCACAAAGGAATATGTTTCAACAAGGCGATAATATCGGTGGGTTCGACAATTTCCAAGAATTTGTCGGAGGCATTGGCGTTGAGGCGTCGCACCACCGAAGCCGTGTCGAATAAGGCAATGCCTTTGTCCTTGCAAAACAGTATGATTTTGTCTTTGTCGAAGCAATGAGTTCCCGGAACGATGAAATATTCCTTGTCGCTGAAAAACACATTGCCGAGAATACGCCACATGTCATTCTGAAAATTAGGGTAGTAGAAGTCAATGGACCAGCGTGCTTTGGGAGGAGGAAAGCTGCCAAGCATGAGCAGTTGGGCTTGCTGGGGAAGAAAAGGTGTCAATGGGTGTGATTCGGGAAGTGCGGATGTGTTCATGGAGCTATCTTATTTCCCGATGCAGAATCTCGAAAAAATAGTTCCAAGCACTTCATCGGTAGTGATTTCGCCGGTAATGGTTCCAAGGTGGTACAAGGATTCGCGAAGGTCTTCGGCAATGAGGTCGGTGGGAGTGTCTTCTTCCAATCCCATTCGCACCTTGCTTAGACTTGCGGTGGCACGGCATAAGGCTTCGTAGTGGCGCAAATTGGTGACCAATGCGGCATTGTTTTGCCCTTCGATCAGGCTGCGCATCTTGCCGATGTGCTGACGGACGCATTCTACATCGGATGTGGTTTTGGCCGAAATGGTGATGATGTCGATAGGATAGGAGTCGTCATCGGCGATTTGTCTGATGTCGTCGGCAAAGCGTTGGCTAATGGCATGGGTGTCTGTGCAAAGGTCACGCTTGTTGAGAACGATAAGGAGGCGTTGTTGTTGCAGGTCGGTCTTTGAGCAGAGTAGCCGTAGGCCCGAAACAAGTTCGTCTTCGCAGTGAGTGAGGTCGAACATGCCGATCACGATGTCGGCTTCAGAGAGTTTCTTGAAAGTGCGTTCGATGCCCATTCTTTCGATGGTCTCTTCCGTGTCGCGGATGCCGGCGGTATCGATGAAACGAAATAGCGTTCCGTCGATATTGAGGGTTTCTTCTATGGTGTCGCGCGTTGTTCCGGCAATGTCCGAAACAAGGGCGCGCTCTTCGCCGAGCAGGGCGTTCAGAAGCGTGCTCTTTCCGGTGTTGGTGGCGCCAACGATGGCGACAGGAATGCCGTTTTTAATGGCGTTGCCGAGACGGAAGGTTTCCGTCAGGCGCTCAAATTGCTCCAAGGTGGCTTCCAATAAGGCTTCTAACTGACTGCGGTCAGCAAACTCTACGTCTTCTTCGCTAAAGTCGAGTTCGAGTTCCATGAGGGCAGTGATGTCTAACAGACGGCCTCTGAGTTCTTGAAGTTCCTTCGAAAAACCGCCTTTCAGTTGGTTCATGGCTATATGGTGTGCGGCTTCATTCTGGGAGGCGATGAGGTCGGCGATGGCTTCGGCTTGAGCCAAGTCAAACTTGCTGTGGATGAAGGCGCGGCGCGAGAACTCGCCGGGCTGAGCCAAGCGTGCACCTTCCCGAATAAGTACCTCGATGATCCGTTGCTGGATATAAGGAGAGCCGTGTATGCTGATTTCAACGGCGTCTTCGCTGGTAAAGGAACGGGGGGCCTTGAAAAAAGTAACCAACGCTTCGTCCAAGGGCTGATCGCCGTCCATGATCGTGCCAAAGCAGGCTTTGCGAAGGGGTGCCTTTGACAACACGAACGGTTGCCCGTCTTGCATAAAGATACGGCTGGCAATGGAATGGCTGTCTTTGCCGGATAGCCGCACAACAGCGATAGCGCCCGTACCGTGCGGCGTAGCCAAGGCGCAAATGGTGTCATCGTTCATGATGGTTGTCTGCATGATCAACAATTTGGGGTCAAAAGTAGTTCTTTTTTTCTTTTCTGTCTTGTTATTCGACAATCTCTATGCCAAAACCTTCTAACAATCCCGAAAGGCCTTGAATGGCAAACTTCGCTTTGTTCATCCGGTTTTCGGTGGGGTGGATGGAGTAGCCTGTCGCTGAAGAAAAGTCGGCTTCCTCAAGGTTACTATGCAAAAAGAGTGCGCGTTCCAACCTGCTGCCCGAAAAATCGACCTTTTTCAAATTGCATTCGCTAAAATCAGCTTCGGCCAACTGAGAATTGCAAAAACGTGTTCCTTGCAGGTTAAGTCCTTGGAAAGAAGCATATTGTAACTGACATTGTGAAAAAGAAACGGAAAAAGTGAAACGGTTGCTGCCCGGAAAGGTGATCCCAGTCATTTTGCAGTCTTCAAAAAGCACTTGGTTCCACGAGGTGGATGACATCTTGCAAAGACTAAGGTTGCAGGCATTAAAACGGCATTGTTCAAATATCATTTTGGGGAAAAAGACATTGTTGAAGTTGCAATGTTCGAAAACACAGTGAAAGTATTCGTCATCAAGTGGTGCGTGTTGAAAGTCAAGGCCTTCAATCGTTTGGTTTTCGGTCATGGTGGTATTGGTCAATGATTTCGGGAATCTGTTCAGCACGTATTTGTTTGGCAATGATGCGTTTGTCCCTGTCTAAGAGATAGATGAGCGGTGTGCTTGTCACGTCATACGTCTGCTGGGGATTTTCGCCTTGGTAGTCGATGCCATTCGTATAGATGAAAGATGAAACGGATGACGAGTCGGCTTGGTGCGCCCGGCTTTCGGCATTCAGGTCGATGCATAGCACGGTAAGCCGATGGAGGTTGTCGGTGACAATGGTTTTCAATTGTTGCAGTTCGCCATCGCAAAGGGTACAGTCATGGTCGTGGAAAAAAATGATAAGAAATTCGCTGTCAGTGTTTTGGATGCTGATGTTTTGTCTGTTGCTGTCTTTTAGTTGCAGGTCGGGAGCCGTATTGCCGATGGCCAGGCGGCGTGATCGTTCGGCTTTTTGCCGCATCCAGTTGCGGTTGGCCTCGCTGAGGTGTTTGCTGTCGAAAAGGGAAAAATAGCGGTCGTAAAGATGAACGAAAACCTCATCTTGCCCCATAAAAACCGGCTGCCGGTACTTGGCAATAAGATGCCAGAGCATGAACCGACGGATGGCGTCGGAAGAAGTACGGGCAATGAGCCTGTCAATAGCCGAACAAAGGGAATCGGGGAGCGGAGTGATTATTTGATCGAGATAAGTGTCAAGGCGGATTTCCAACAATGGCGTATTGAGCAAACGATTGTCATTCAAGCTGAAATTATCCCAATAATGCATCTTATAATAAACATAAGCCTTGGCTTCGTTTTGGGTAATGGAGTCGGGGATTTTAGGCTCTTGTAAGGCTTTTACAAGTGTGGTCACAAATAGGGTGTCGTCCTCGTTGACAATGGAATCGCGGTAGCTCTCAAAGGCTTGCTTTGACTGTTCGATGTAGGCTCGAACGGTGGGATCGTCCGTGACGTATGGAAGTAATGTTTGCAGCGCCTGTTGTCGTTTGATTTCATACTTTTGGAAAAGACTTGTCTCCCAAGCTCCCTCTATGGAATCAATGTGTCTCGAAATCAGCGAGGCGTGAAGGGTCGCTTTTTGGTCTTGTCCTAAAATGAAATTGAATAGAGGTGTTTTGCTGCAGTCGGTCAGCGCATAACATCCTTCGGGATAGTTGGTCGATTTGGAAAAAACGATATTGCCATTTATGACCGAGGAGGTATCGACGGAAAGAAGTTTTGAACCGTAATAATGGGCAAGAAAAAAAGGTTTTTCCGTCTCGCCGTCGGTAACAAAACGGATTTCCGCCTGTGCCATAGCCGAAAAACTTGCCAGTGTCAGCATAAGGCACAACAAAACGATGCATTGCAGCTTTGCAATGCAACACCTTGATATTTGGCGACTTGGGCTGGAATATGGGCTGTCGTTTTCCATCAGGCTGCAAAAGTAGCATTTTTCAAATGATGCTGTCGAATGGTTTTTACTGAGCAAGAAATCAGAACGACTTCGAATTATTGTTATTTTTGTAGTGGATAACTTCAACGATCATGAAACATTTTGTCTCAATCATCATCTTGTTTTCGGCGTTCTTGACGGTTCGACATGCTGTGGCGCAGTCGAAAGGCAAAACGATTCGTGTTGCTTTCTGGAACTTGGAAAACTTTTTCGACCCCTTTGTTGATTCCACGCGGACGTACAACGAATTTACCGAAAACGGCGGTCAGCATTGGACCAAATCACGTTTCTACAAGAAGCGTAACAATATCTACAAAGCCATTCTCGGCATGTCTGAGAACCAGCCAATCGGTATTATGGGAGTGTGCGAGGTGGAAAACGAGTATGTGCTCATGATGCTGTTTGAGCGTTCGCCGTTAAAGCGCTTCAACTACCGATGGGTGCATTATGAGGGACCCGACAAGCGTGGCATCGACCCTGCCATCATCTATTCCAAAGATTTGTTCCTACTCATCAGCAGCGAAGCGTTCCCCTATTATAACCCAGAAGACACAACCTATCGATCGCGTGATATTTTGTATGCAAAATTTATTGATTGTCAGAATGATACGATTCATGTCTTTGTCAACCATTGGCCTTCACGTTACAGTGGCGAATTAGAGACGGTAGGTTCGAGGGCGTGTGCGGCTGCCATTTTGCGCCGCAAGGCCGATTCCATTATTGCTGCGTTGCCCGATAGCTGTCCGCCCAAAATCATCATGATGGGCGACCTGAACGACACCCCCGATGATCCCAGCGTGTACGAAGTGCTCGGGGCGCGCCACATCACGGAATGCGACAGCAGTGACCTGTATGTCAATCTGTTTGCAAAAAGCAAGGACTTGGGGTTTGAAGGCACCTTGAAACATCAGCGCGACTGGCTTATCTTCGACCAAATCATTGTTACGCCGGCATTGCTCCAATCTGCAAGAGGGCTTCGGTATCTGCCGAACAGCGCACATGTCTATTGTGCCGACTTTATGCTTGAAGACGATGCCGCTTATCACGGAAAGAAACTGTTTCGTACCTATGTCGGACCAAAATACTTCGGCGGTTTCAGCGACCATCTTCCTGTGTATATCGATTTGAAATATTTGGATTTGCACTGAGGCGAAAGTGCTGTTGAAATCTGGCTTTAAGGGAAAATAGCAGATGGTGTTTTAACAATACGAACAAATCTTTTTTCCTGATTTCCAATGGTTTTATTTTATAGGATTGCATTAATTGCTAATTTTGCCGATTCAAATTCAGATGCTTGCCTTATGTGGATCGTACTTGCATTGACATCAGCCTTTCTGTTAGGTTTTTACGATATTTTCAAGAAAAAGTCGGTTACAGCCAATGCAGTCATTTCGGTGCTTTTCTTCAGCACGATGGTGAGTGCCTTTCTTTTTGCCCCTCTCATCATCTTTTCAAAAACATCGCCGGAATCGTTTTCAGACGGTGTTTTTGAAAAACTTTATGTCGAAACCATTCCTTGGCAGTATCATTTGTTGATTGTTGGCAGGACGGCCATGATTCTCATTTCATGGATGTTCAGCTACACTGCCATGAAAAACCTTCCGCTATCGGTTGTTGGACCCGTTAACCAGTTGCGGCCGGCCATCTCTACGCTGCTGCTTTTAGCGGTGTTTCAGGAGCATTTGGTCGCCAAACAGTGGATAGGCATCGGATTGGCGATAGTGGCGTTTTATCTCATGAACCGCTCGGGCAAGAAGGAGGGCGTCCGTTTTGAATCGAACAGATGGGTTTATATGTTGCTTGCTTCGGCGGTGATTATTGCTTTTGTGGGTGTTTACGACAAATTCATGCTGAGTGGTAAGGACATGGAGCCGGTCACCATTCAGTCGTGGTACACGATTTATGAGTTCGTCATCATGATTGCACTGTTTTCGCTGTGGTATTACCGGAACCGTAAGGACAATCCGTTTCAGTGGCGCTGGAGCATTGTGTTGATGGCTTTGTTCCTTTCTGTCGCCGATTGCATATATTTGGCGGGTTTGAAGCAAGAATCTGCCGTTATGGTGATCATTCCGCTTATTCTCAATGGCGTCCGATTGGTCATTTCGTTTTGTTATGCAGCTTTGTTTTTCAAGGAGCGAAACATTCGAAGCAAAATTATCCCGCTGCTCATGGTGCTGGCGGCATTGGTGTTTTTGTGTACATGATTTGAGAGTGATTTAGGATGTGTAATATTAACGGCATTTTTTTTCCGAACTGTCATGATTGTGAGGATGTAGTGCCATGTTGGGCATAGGCCATTCCGACCAAAATATTTCAACTTGAATTTTTTTTTGGATTGTGAAATGATTTTTTCAATTATTTGGTCAATTGCAATTGAATTGTTGTAAATTTGCAAACTAACAAACATTGAAAATGATGGAAATAACACGCATTTTTGACCTTTTACAGTATTATGTTGAGAAGTATCCCAACCAGCATGTGGCGTTGGCAGGCAAGAAGAACGGTGAATGGCGGAAATACAGCATTCAGGAGTATATCGAGTTGGTCGATAGACTTAGCTATGCTTTCATCGAACTGGGCATTGTGCCGGGCGACAAGGTTGCCCTCATATTGACCAACCGTCCCGAATGGAACTTTATCGATATGGCGGTC
Organism: Candidatus Limimorpha sp.; assembly: GCA_041842465.1. Classification (GTDB taxonomy): domain Bacteria; phylum Bacteroidota; class Bacteroidia; order Bacteroidales; family F082; genus Limimorpha. The sequence goes on along the minus strand of JBGYXG010000054.1, from coordinate 56,224 downwards.
AATCAGGTAGGAGCCATTGGCGTTCCGATTTACCCGACCAGCAGCGAAGAGGATTATCGCTTCATTCTAAGTGACTGTGAAGCCAAAATGGTGATCATCGATGGCATTTCCGTGATGAACAAGGTAAACAATGTACTGAATGATGCGCCACAGCTTAAGTTGGTATATACCATGGTCGATCGCGGCACATATCCTTATTTCGACCAGTTGCTCGAATTAGGTGCGGCACATCCTCATGCCGAGGAGCTTCAGGAACGTAAAAAGGCCGTGGATACCTTCGATTGCGCTACCATCATCTATACTTCCGGCACGACAGGCACTCCCAAAGGAGTCATGCTGTCGAATTCCAACCTGATGAACCAGTTTAAGGGTTTCTGCCAAACGCCTTCGCCTGATTCCAAAACGGCGTTCAGTTTTCTTCCCGTATGCCATGCCTACGAACGTGCCTTGATTTACATGTATCACTATCTTGGCATGTCGATCTACTATGCTGAAAGTCTGGCAACCATTGCCGACAACATGCGCGAGGTGCATCCTACCATGATGTGTGCGGTGCCGCGTGTGTTGGAACGTTTTTACGACAGCATCTACATGTCAGGCAAAAAACTGAAAGGCATCAAGCGTTCTATTTTCTATTGGGCAATCCGTTTGGCAGGACATTACAAAATAGGTAGAAAGCACAGCCGCTGGTATGAATATAAATTACGTATCGCCGATAAGCTGATTTACAGTAAGATAAGGGAGAAACTCGGTGCAGAGCATTTCGATATCATCGTGTCGGGAGCAGCAAGTATTTCTCAAAAATTAGCCGGATTTTTCTCTGCTATCAAGATGCCCGTATATGAAGGCTATGGATTGACCGAGACATCTCCCGTCATTGCTGTTAGCTCCAACGAGCCTTATGGCAGGGAAGTGGGTTGCGTGGGACTTCCGCTGCCTGGTGTAGAGATTAAGATTACGGATAACCAAGAGATTATCTGCCGCGGACATAACGTGATGATGGGCTATTACAAGAATCCCGAACTCACCAAGGAGGTTATCGATGATGACGGTTGGTTCCATACGGGAGATATGGGGCGTTTCACCGAACATGGACAGTTGGTCATTACCGGACGACTGAAGAGCTTGTTCAAGACTTCAGGTGGAAAATACATCAACCCCGATGTCATCGAACAGAAATTCACCGCATCGCAGTTTTTTGAACACGTTGTGGTTGTTGGTGAAAATCAGAAGTTTGCCGGCGCACTCATCATTCCCGATTTCAATTTCATGAAAGGCTGGTGCCAGCGGCATAACGTGACCTTTACCACTCCTGAAGAGCTACTACGTAACGATGTGGTTGTCAAACGATTTGATAAGGAAATTGCACGGTTGAACGCTGCATTGGGCGATACCGAAAAAATCAAGGTGCGCACATTCCTTGCCGATGAGTGGACGGTTGCCAACGGCATGATCACGCCAACCTTGAAAGTGCGGCGTAAGATTATTGTGAAGAAGTATCAGGATTTGATAGACAAAATGTTTGCCAGCAAGAATTAAACGCTAACGGTCTGCGTAGCTTTTAATAAACGAAGAAACCGACAAATCCTGACAGTACGATGAGCAGGAGGGGATTTACCTTATAGAAATAGGAAGCCGCAAATGCGGCGGCGCAAATCATGATGCTGATGTTGTTTTCGCCACGCCCCACTGCTGCGAAGTTCTTGGCATTCATCATCAGCAGTCCGGCCGAAAAGATAAGTCCTGCTACAGCGGGTTTGAGACCTTTCAGGGTGGTGTCTAATACGAAACTCTGTTTTCGGTTCATGAAAATGCGTATGATGAGATATACCATGACGACCGATGGCAGACAGAGCGCCAGCGAAGCAACAAGGGCGCCCGCCACACCCGCCTGACCGTAACCGACGTAGGTTGCCATGTTGATGGAAATCGGACCGGGAGTCATTTGCGAGATCGCCACCATGTCGGCAAAGTCATTCGTTGACATCCATCCGTAGTTTTCCACCACTTCATGCTGAATAAGCGACAACATGGCATAGCCGCCGCCGAAGCCCAGCACGCCAATTTTGATGAAAACCCATATCAATTGCAAAAAAATCATGGCTCGTCCGTGTTTAGTTTGATGGAGAAAGTGTCGGATGATGGATTTTGAGTGTCATGGTGTCATTCTCCATTTGTATTCGACTTCAGTTTATGATTGGCGATAAGCGCATAGGTAAGACTTCCTGCGATAGCCATGAGGATAACGTAGGCGGGCGATACCTTGAGCCACCAGATGAGCACAATGGCGGCAAGAGGGATGATGGCGGTTTTCCAAGTGATGTGCGCCGACTTGACCATGCGCAGCGATGGAGCAAGGATGAGCGCAACCACGCATGGACGGATGCCTTGGAAAATACGCTCTACGACGGGGTTGTCTTTATAGGTGGTGAAGAATATGGCGATAAGCAGAATGATAATGATAGAAGGCAGGATGGCGCCCAGCATGGCGGCAATGGCTCCTTTGAAGCGCGCAATCTTGTGTCCGACATAAAGTGCTGAATTGACGGCGAAAACGCCCGGAAGCGACTGTATGATGGCAATCATGTCCCAAAACTCGTCGCAAGCAATCCATCGTTTGCGGTCCACAACGTCCTTTTCCACCATCGATAGCATGGCATAGCCGCCACCCAGCGTGAAAGCGCCGATTTTGAAAAAGGTGAGAAACAACTGAAAGCATTTTTTCATAGCGCAAAAATAGTGTTTTTTAGGGAGTTGACTTTGATTGGGTAGATGGATTTTTCGGCAGGATTCTTATTTCTGCATTGAAAAAATCACTACGTTTGCCCCAAAATAGAACCTATATGAACGTTTTAGATGTTACTTCAGTGATGACTTTTGACAGGCCGGAGGCATGGCAGTGGCTGATTCAGTTTTGCATTCTTGCAACGGCTTTGCTGTTGGGCAATGTGCTTCGCATGCAGGTGCCTTTTCTTAAAAAGAGTCTGCTGCCGTCCGCATTATTAGGCGGCGTGTTACTGCTTGTTTTCAAAGCCGTTCCCGGATGCCGCGAGTTGGTGAACAAACCCATGATGGAAATTGTCACGTATCACGCCTTAGGTCTTGGTTTCATCGCTTTGGCATTGAAAAACAACAAAATAGAATCAAAATCATCACCCATGAAAGTCATCGAGACGGGGGCGTTGACAGCTTCTTCCTATGTCATCCAAGGCATTGTGGGATTGGTGGTGACCATCTTGTTTTTTACTTTTGGTAAGAAAATCTTTTATGCATCGGGATTGTTGCTGCCGATGGGGTATGGGCAGGGACCAGGACAGGCATTGAATTTCGGCAAGATTTTTACCGGCTGGGCGTCGCAGCAAGGCATGGATTTCGCCGGTGCCGATTTTGGTCTTTCCATTGCCGCCATGGGATTTATCGTTGGTAGTGTGGTAGGCGTGGTGTATATGAACATTTTGCGTCGTAGGGGAAAGCTTTCGAGGAAAAAAATAGCTGCCAATCAGATGAATAAGTTGGAGGATTACGAAGGCAAGAACGAAATTCCCGATGCGGAGTCTATCGACAAACTGTCGGTGCAGATTTGCATGGTGCTCTTCGTCTATTTCTTGGTTTATTTGTTTACCAATTGGATTCAAGGCATGGAGCTGGGCAAGTTTGGCACCAACACGTTGAAACCCATGCTGTGGGGCTTTAACTTCTTGCTGGGCACTTTGTTTGGCATCGCCTTCAAGGGCTTGCTGAGGCGTTTCAAGAAGGCGCGCATCGTGCATCGCGAATACATCAACAACTATATGTTGAATCGCATTGGCGGTTTCTGTTTCGACATCATGATTGTGGCGGGAACGGCAGCCATCAGCTTTGAGGAATTTGGCAAGTTCATCGTGCCATTTGTGATCATTTGCACACTGGGAGCCATCGTCACGTTCGCATACGTGCTCATTGTCAGCAAACATCTGTATCCCAATTATCGGTACGAGGGCTTTTTTTCCATGTTTGGCATGTTGACCGGTACCGCCAGCAATGGCATGATATTGCTGCGCGAAATTGATCCGAAATTCGAGACACCCGCTGCCAATAACCTTGTTTTACAATCTTTGGCGGCCATCGTGTTCGGTTTTCCGGTGCTGTTGCTGATGGGGTTTGCACCTCAAAGTTTACGCGCCTCGTTGATTACGCTCGGCGTGCTGGTTGTCTTTTGGGTGGCGCTCACCTTGTTCATGTTGCGCACCAAGATATTCAAGAAAAAATCAAAGCAGAAGGAATAGGAGAGTGTATGGATTTACATGCCAATGGAAAATGGATTTTCATAAAAAAAACCCCGAAATCGGGGCTTTTTTATGGTTAAATCTGAAGTTATGCCTTGTGGCGGGCTTCCTTGATTCTGGCCTTTTTACCACGAAGACCTCTGAGGTAGTAAATGCGTGCTCTGCGAACAACACCTTCTTTATCAAGATTGATGCTGTCGATCATCGGAGAGGCAAACGGGAAGCATCTTTCAACGCCAATGCCATTGGATATTTTTCTAATGGTGAAAGTGGCACATTTTCCACAGCCGCTGCGCTTGATGACAACGCCTTGGAATTTCTGCAAACGTTCTTTGCTACCTTCGACAATTTTGTAGGTTACGGTGACGGTATCACCAGCCTTAAATCTAGGAAAGTCTTTTACAACTACCTGATCTTCAACGAACTGAATTAATGCATTCTTACTCATTTCTATATGTATTTATTGCTTTTTTCACTGAAAAAACGGCTGCAAATATACAACTATTTTCAAAGCACACGGCTTATGTAGAACTTTTTTTCAGTTTTTGAAACATTTCCGGGCGGCGTAACTCGGTGCGTTTCAAGGCTTGTTCCATTTTCCATTCGCTGATTTTCAAGTCGTTGCCCGAAAGCAGTATTTCGGGAACGTCCCAGCCCTTATAGCTGCGCGGACGGGTGTAAACGGGAGGCGACACCAATCCGTCTTGAAACGAGTCGGAAAGGGCGGAGGTCTCGTCGTTCAGCGAGCCGGGAATCAGGCGAACCAAGCTGTCAACCAGAACGGCAGCCCCCAGCTCTCCACCGGAGAGTACATAATTGCCGATGGATATCTCTTTGGTGATCAGGTGCTCGCGGATACGTTCATCAATACCTTTGTAATGACCGCAAAGAATGATCAGGTTTTGCACCAATGAAAGCCGGTTGCAAAGCGGTTGGTCGAGCAATTCCCCATCGGGACACATGTAAATCACCTCGTCATAGCTGCGTTGGCTTTTCAAGTGGGTGATGCAGTTATCGACGGGTTCAATCATCATCACCATGCCTGCACCTGCCGCAAACGAATAGTCGTCCACCTTTTTGTGCTTGTCAGTGCTGTAGTCGCGCAGGTTGTGCAGCCCGATTGCTACAATGCCCTTGTTGACCGCACGCTTGATAATGGACTCGGTGAAAGGTCCTTCAAACATTTCCGGAAAAATAGTGATGATATCGATGCGCATAAGTAGGTATTTGACTGCAAAGTAAAGGATTTGCTTTCAATTGGCGAAAAATATCTATTTTTACACATCTATTCCATATTGCATAATGGATTGGTGGTTTTGTATGTTGTTGAATGGCAGCGCTATACATAAATCAGTCCAGAATGACGTATAGGTCGGAAAGAGTGTCACAGTTAGCTGAATTAAACATCCATGATAATGAAAAGACTTTTCTCACTTTTATTATTGTTATCGGTGGCTTTTGGTCTTCGAGCGCAGATATCGCATGACGCAGACGGTACAAAGTACTGGGTGCAGTTTACCGACAAAAACAACTCACCTTATTCCATTGATTATCCCGAGGTGTATTTGAGTGAACGCGCCTTGCAACGCCGTGCCAATCGGGGTATTGCTATCGATACGTTTGACATCCCCGTCAATCCGCAGTATCTACAGGCGGTAGCGGCAACGGGTGCCACGTTGATACACCCTTCCAAATGGTTGAATGGCGTGACCATTCTGACCGAAAGCCAAGAAGTGCTTGATGCCATCAGGGCGCTGGATTTTGTTGAATCACTGCGGTATTGCCCCAACAATCCGAAAGCACCGGAATGGAAAGATCCCGATTTTGAACGGAATTGCAGAGCCTTGGACGAAGTGGCTTCTCGCGGATATTACGGAGGGGCTTATACGCAAATCAACCAGTTGAACGGCATTCCGCTTCACGACAGCGGTTTCAGGGGCGAAGGCATGGTGATTGCCGTTTTGGATGGCGGTTTTGAAGGCGCCGACACGCATCCGGCGTTCAACAATATGCGAGAGGAAGGACGGCTGCTGGGCACACGGAGTTATGTGAATCCCGGACAGTCGGTCTATCAAGGCAGTGGTCACGGAACGTCCTGTTTGAGTACCATGGCGGGGTACGTGCCGCAGGAATATGTGGGTACGGCGCCCAAGGCTTCCTATTATTTGTTGCACACGGAGAATACCCGTGGCGAAAATCTCATTGAAGAATACAACTGGGTGTCGGCAGCCGAATACGCCGATAGCCTTGGCGTGGACGTGTGCAGCACCTCGCTCGGTTATGTGGACTTTGACGATAGCGCTTGGAACTATACCCATGATGATTTGGACGGTCATACGGCACCCATGTCGATTGGAGCGGGTATCGCTTGCAGCCGTGGCATGTTGTGTGTCAACTCGGCAGGTAACGACGGCGATTCCGGTGTCTTTCCGTGGATTGGCATTCCTGCCGATGTGGAGGAGGTGTTGACCATAGGTGCCGTGGACGGCGACGGGGTGCGTGCCGGTTTTAGCTCCATCGGACCAACTGCGGACGAACGTATCAAGCCCGATGTCATGGCAATGGGGGCGGGCACGTATGTGGCGGAACCTTCCGGAGGATACCGGAGCGGGAACGGCACCTCGTATTCTTGTCCGGTGACGGCGGGCATGGTGGCGTGTTTATGGCAGTCGCATCCCATGGCAACAGCAACCGAAATCAGAGAGGCAGTCCGTAAGGCGTCAAATAGGCACGATAATCCCGACATCTATTACGGTCACGGCATTCCCGATTTTTATAAGGCGCTTGACCTCATGCCTGTGATTGACTATCCAACCGATACGAAGGAGCTTATTGATGTGTATCCCAATCCGGCAAAAGGCAACGTGAGGGTGAAAATGAAAGAAGGCGTGGAAGCCGACATAACCGTGATTGACTGTTGGGGTCGCTGTCTCTATTCCTATCACTTTAACGGTCTGAACCACACCACGTTGGAAAACCGTTTGAACGAACTTTCGGCAGGAGTCTATTTCCTGACAGCATGTTCGCAACGGGGCAATCAGACACTGAAACTGGTGGTTCTTAGGTGATGCTATTTTTTTAGTGTTAGTTGTAGATGTACGGTTGATTTTTTTCAACTCTGGTGATGTACAAAATAAATATCTTGGTTTTATAAGTTAATAGTTAATATCTTTGCAAGCTAATTAAAATAAATAAAAATCTGATGATCCAAAACGAGGAATGGTGCAACCTCATCAAGGTGGTGGTGAAGAAGTGAGGCGTCACCCAAACGTGGCTCGCCAAAGAGTTGGGTATGAGTTTCAGTATTACCAACGCCTACGTTTGCAATCGCAAGCAACCTAATCTTGCTACCATTTTCAAAGTGGCAGACTTGCTCAATGTTTCACCCAACTTGCTCAATGTTTCACCCCAAAAGTTAGTGATATAGTCAAACAAACTAAATAGAACAATATGGACAACTCAATATATCAATATGCAATAGGCGAGCTTCTTGATGGAAGGTACTTCTATATTCCATCTTATCAAAGGGGTTATCGCTGGACGAAGAAACAGGTGGGCGACTTGCTCCGAGATCTCCTTTGTTTTGCAAATGATTTTGCAAATGAAGGAAAAGAAAAGAAACAAGACCAGTTCTACTGTCTACAGCCGATTATTGCACGTTCAATTACTGACGAAGATAAGTTGAAATCCATTTTTAAGGACGAATACAACGATTGACATAAAAGAACATGGCGTTTGGGAAGTCATCGACGGTCAACAACGATTAACCACCATTTATCTTCTGTACTAGTAGTAATGACAAAAGAAAATAATAATAATCACCTCATCATCTACCAAGACAATAACGGCTTGATAAAGATAAACGTGCGCTTTGCTGACGAGGATGTGTGGCTCACGCAAGGGCAGTTGGCAGAGATCTATGAAACGGACACAACAGAACATTGCTTTACATATCAAGAACATCTATGCCGACAAGGAATTGGCAGACGAGGCAACTCACAAGAAATACTTGTTAGTTCGACAGGAGGGAAGTCGCAATGTGCAGCGCAATATTATAATCTTGATATGATAATCGCTCTTGGTTATCGGGTGCAATCGCAAGTAGCAACACGATTTCGCCGTTGGGCCACTGAAAGTCTACATGAGTATATCCAAAAGGGCTTTGCGATGAATGATGACCGACTCAAGCAAGGCGGTAATCGCTATTTCAGAGAGTTACTGCAATGCATTCGGGACATTCGGGCTTCGGAACGCAACTTTTATCAGCAGGTAACGGATATCTACGCCACATCTGTTGATTATGATCCACGCACCGACCTCACACACACTTTCTTTGCGACAGTGCAAAACAAGTTGCATTATGCCGTACACGAGCATACCGCTGTCGAGATTATCTATGACCGTGTGGATAGTGAAAAACCTCTCGTAGGTATCACCAATTTCAAAGGCAACTACATCACCAAAGACGATGTGAAGATAGCCAAGAACTACCTCACTGAAAAAGAACTGCAACGGCTCAACCTGCTTGTGTCGCAATTTTTAGACTTTGCTGAGTTTCAAGCCCTTGAAGAACGTCTGATGCGAATGACAGACTGGATAACCGCTCTTGACAACCAAATCACTGCCCTGCAACGTAAACTATTGGAAGGAAAAGGTAGAGTATCGCATCAAAAAGCGATAGAAAAAGCCGAACGAGAATTCAATATATACCGCCAAAGAGAAATGGCACAACTTGAAAGCGACTTCGACAAAATGGTAAAACGGCTTCCAAAGGGAGGAAAGCATCCTCCCAAGCAAGAATGAAGAGCATAAAACAATCTTCTACACCCCAATATCATTTCTATTTGGGTGTAGTTTTTAGATATCTCAAAGTTTTTGGGTGTAATAAAGGGTGTAAATCACGCAATCTGCTGATTTACACCCTTGTTTGCGGAGAGAAAGGGATTCGAACCCTTGGAACGCAGAGCGTTCAACGGTTTTCGAGACCGCCCCGATCGACCACTCCGGCATCTCTCCTGATCGCTCGAGAAAAGCAGGCTCGGCCTGCAAGTTGGCGGAGACAGAGGGATTCGAACCCCCGAAACCTTTCGGTTTAACGGTTTTCAAGACCGCCGCTATCGACCGCTCAGCCATGTCTCCGCGGCAAAGGTACACATTTTCCATATCGCTTGAGCCATTCGTCGAAAAAAAACTTCATTTGTCGAAAGGCTGTTGCGCTCGATTCGAGGATAAATATTTATGTTTCAGTTTTTTAAAATGTTTTCGTTTTGGCTCGTTTTTTTCTTTTTCTTATCGGAGTTGCCAACCAAAGCCAATATATCTTATTTTTGCAAGATATTGTTCAAAAACGGATGAAACACACCGCAATAATAACAGGCTGTTTGCTGCTACTGTCGGCTTTGTTCGTTTCGTGTAACGACAAGGTGTTGTCGGAACGCGAAGCGCCGCATCACCATTCCGAATGGAAGGCCATCATGCAAGTCATGGATCACCAGCCGGAAAAAGCCATGCGCATGTTGGATAGTGTTGAGAGTAGGGAAGATGCGGCGCAATGGTCGGCTTTCGACAGGAACGAATATCTGCTTTTAACGGTGGTGGCACAGTACAAAAACGGCATCCTATCGCCACAAAGTCAGGACTTGAAACCCGTTGTTGCATTTTACGACAGTCTTGCAATGTTGTATCCGCGCGACAAGGAGTTGCAGTTGCTTTTGGCTGAATCCTACTATTATAGTGCTACCGAAGAGGCTATGTCAAAAAAGGACGGAGCGGTATTCAATAGCTATTTGCAGTCGTTGAAAATTGTTGAGACTTATTTCCCTGATGATGACTCCTATCATGTGATGCGATTCAAAGCTCTGATTTATACGCGTTTAGGAGAAATTCTGTATGATTTCAATTTGATGAATCAAGCTATGATGTCCTTTCAGAATGCTGCCGATTATTTTAATAAGGTGCATGACACCATTGGCGAAGCGGCCATGATACGGAATCAAGGCTCTATCTATCAGGTCAATAAGGAGTATGAAAAGGCCTTGGCTCAATTCAACGAGGCGGCACGCTTGGCGCCTATGGATGAGGATTTGTTCTTGCACTCGAAAGGAGGCTTGTTTTTGGCGCAGAAAGAATACGATTCGGCCATCTGGTATCTTGAACGTTCTTTCCGCTTGACCGATGTCCATGCCACCAATAATGCGGCGGCGGATTTGGCGGAATTGTACCGTCAGCGGGGTGACCGTGAAAAGGAAAACTATTACACGAGTTACTATGTTTCAAGCACTTTTAGCGAAGCCAACAAGGTGCCGACAAAAATGGAGATAGATTACCTGTATGGGCATTTCTTGACGGAACGCGCCGCATCCGGAGTAAAATATCCCGAAAGAAAGCAGGAACTCTTTTTTATCATTGCGTTTGCAGTGCTTGCACTTGGCATATTTGCCTATGTGATTGTTCGTAACCGTCGCCGTATCCAGCATATCGAAAAGCAGATTACCGTTATCGAGGCGAAGCACCAGCAGGAAACAGAAGGAAAGGATGCGCAGTTGAAAAACATCTCTCGGCAGCTTTCCGATACGCAGCAGGAATTGCAACGACGATCGAATCCGTCTCACTTTTCAAGCTGTTGGAATCAGTATATCAACAGTGATATTTATCAGAGAATCAACGCTTTGGTTGCTGGTAAAGATATCATGACCAAAAGCGTTACCATGTATCCGAAACTTAAACTGCGTGATACGGATTTGATAGAGTTGGTGCAGACCATGAATGATTGTTTTCCGGAGTTTTCCACACGCTTGCTTAAGACATATCCTCGGTTGTCGAGTTCCGATTTGCGGCATTGCTGCTTGGCGGTTTCGGGGTGGAATGATGCCGAGATTGCAGTGTTGGAAGGAATATCCTATAGTGGTGCCAATCGGAAAACCAACCGTATTTTGAATGCCATGCAAGCCGATAGCTCATTAGGACAGACCTTGAAAATGTTCATGGAGAATAATTGGTAAAGTATTGTATTGCTAACAGTTATGTGGAATATGTTGATAATTTGCAATAAAATAAAAGCCAACGGATTCGTATAATATTAATGACAAGAATTATTTTTGTATCCAAATGTAGTAGCAAATAGATGAAAATATGAAAACTAGAACGTTTACTGTCTTATTGTTGACCGCGTTGCTTTCGGCAACAGGTATGGCGCAAAACAAGGTGTTGAAGTCGTTCCTTTCGTACACGACTTACAATATTCCAGGTTCTACTCCCTATATTGAGAATGCCCTTGCGTTCGACCAGGGAAGCGTGGTTTACAAGCAAATAGCTCCCGGTCAGTATCGTGCCAAGGTGGAAATCACGACGATATTCAAGCAAGGCGAGAAAGTGTGCAATTTCTCGAAAGTCGCCCTCGACAGTCCGGTTGTGAATGATACGGTCGACCTTGACGGTGCATTCATCGATCAGCAGCGTTTCTCGTTGCCGAACGGTGAATATCAGATGGAAATCAACGTGTTGGACCTGAATAATGAAAAAAGGACTCCTTATTCGGTAGGACAGACGGTGGTCGTCAATTACCAGAAGGATGTGCCTGCCGTTTCGGACATTCTGCTCGTCGATAGCTACTCAAAGGGCGCGAAAGCCTCGGCATGTACCAAGAGCGGTTTGGATCTTGTCCCAAGAGTGTATTCCTATTACCCCGCGAAAGTGTCCAAACTGACGTTTTACGCGGAATTGTACAATACCAACAAGCTGTACGACAAGGGTCAATATTTGGTGAACTACTACATTACGTCATACGAGTCTTCGGTCAGAATGTCTGGTTTCAACGGGATGAAGCGCTTAGATGTAGGACCCGTTGGAGTGATGCTTAACAATGTGGATATTACGAATTTGCCTTCCGGCAACTATTATCTTGTGGTGGAGATGCGTGATCGTTCGAATGAGCTGATTGCGTCCAATAGCGTGTTTTTTCAAAGAAGCAATCCGGGCGTTGAATACGATGTTCTTGATGTGAACGCCGTGAACTTGCAAAATTCCTTTGCGACAAAGATTACAAATTTGGATACGATACGGGAATACTTGCGTTCTTTGGATCCTATTTCCAGTGAAGTGGAGCGAAACTATATCGTTGGACTTACAAAATCGGACGACCTCGAAACCATGCAACGTTTTCTGAATAATTTCTGGAATGCGCGTCACCCCATGAATCCGGCTCAGGGATGGGAAGACTATAAGGCGGCTGTGAAACGGGTCAACATGTCGTTCTCTACGAAAGCGCTGAAAGGCTATCGCACGGATTTAGGCTATGTGTTTTTGAAATACGGACAGCCCGACAAGATTGTTGAGGTGCCAAGTGAGCCGGGTGCCTATCCTTATCAAATCTGGCATTACTATGTGCTGGACAACCAGCGTAACAAACGCTTTGTATTCCTTGCAAAAGACAATGTGACCAACGACTACCACCTGATCCATTCCGACGCAATAGGCGAGATCAATAACCCACGCTGGCAGCTTGAAGTGTACTCGCGAGTCAACGTGTCAGGTTATGACATTGACCGGACAAAATGGGACGACACGTGGGGAACCCATGCCGGCGAACTGTATGAAAATCCGAGATAATCTGACATGAATAGGCTTGGATGTTGCATTGTGAAAGCATTGGCTTATGGCGTTGCCATTACGCCTTTCTCTTTGCTGTACATTCAATCCGACATGTATGCTTTTCTACTGTATCATGTGGTTCGGTACCGTCGAAAGGTGGTTTGTACCAATTTGTTGCATTCGTTTCCCAACAAGTCGATTGGCGAAATCCGAGAGATAGAGAGGAAGTTCTACAGAGACTTTTGCGATTGTGCGTTGGAGATGTGCAAACTTTTGAGGATGAGCCGTGAAGATTTGGAAAAAAGAGTAAAGTTCACCAATCCCGAACAGATAAGGAGTTTGTTTGATGAAGGGAAAAGTCTGTTTTACGCTTTGCCGCATTCGGGCAACTGGGAGTGGTTTGGCAAGTTGATGCATACGCTTTCCCGTCATAAGTGTGTTGCCGTTTACAAACGAATCCAGAACGCTTGTTTTGAAGATTTTGTGCTTCGGCTTCGTGTTTTCGGTAAAGAGGACGATGACGAGATGGTGGAATCGTCGCAGGTGTTTCAAACCTTGGTCAAACGCCGCAACCTGAAAAATGCGGCATTGCTGGTCGCCGACCAGTCGCCGCGCGGTGTCAGCTCCGATTACTGGAACGATTTCATGAATCAGGACACCTGTTGGTTCATGGGAATGGAGAAGATGGCCCGAAAACTCGGTTATGCTGTTGTCTTTGTAGGCATGAAGCGAACCGGAAGAGGACGTTATGAAGTGACTTTCGAAGAAATCTGCCGCAATCCTGACGAACTGCCCGAGAACAGTATCGTTGAACAATATGCAAGATGCTTGGAGCGTTTCATACACGCTAATCCCGACAACTGGCTGTGGTCGCACCGGCGTTGGAAACACGATAGAAAGTTTGGAACAGGTACGGAAAATTCTGAATCAATTAAACGGCTCCGAGAGGAAAAGATGGAATGAAAAAAGTTGCAGTAGTCATATTGAATTATAACGGCAAAGGCATGTTGGAGACATTTCTACCGACACTCATTGCCAATACCGACCCCGAAATAGCCGATATTGTGGTGGCTGACAATGCCTCTACTGATGATTCCATGGCTTTCATGCAAGCGTATCATCATTCCATTAGGCTGATTGTCAATCCGTTTAACGGAGGTTTCGCAACCGGATACAATCTGGCGTTCAAAAAGATAGAAGCGAAGTATTATGTGTTGCTCAACTCTGACATAGAAGTGACACCGGACTGGCTGCTTCCGATAGTGGAATTGATGGATTCGGATGATAAAATTGCAGCCTGCCAACCCAAGATAAGGTCTTATTACGAAAAGGAAAAGTTTGAATATGCCGGAGCCTCGGGCGGCTTCATCGATAAATTCGGCTATCCCTTCTGCCGTGGCCGTTTGTTCCAGAATATTGAGGTTGATAACGGGCAGTATGATGCTGTCTCTGAGGTTTTTTGGGCCACAGGGGCGTGTCTTATAGTCCGGGCTGACGTGTATCGTCAATTTGGCGGTCTCGATGACTCGTTTTTTGCCCACATGGAGGAGATTGATTTTTGCTGGCGGATAAAGAATCATGGTTATAAGGTGTATTGCTGTCCCCAATCTGTTGTCTTTCATATTGGAGGCGGCACCTTGCCTAAAAAATCGCCACGGAAGACCTTCCTGAATTTTAGAAACAACTTATCGCTGTTGCTGAAGAACCTTCCTCAAGGCACCGTTTTCATGGTGTTGGTTTATCGGCTCTTCTTGGATTGGATTGCCGCAATAAAGTTCATGGTGGATGGAAGTTTCGCTGATTTCTGGGCGGTGATTCGGGCGCATTTCGCTTTTTTTGCAAGAATACCCAGTCTTGTCAAGGTCAGGAAGACGCTGAAACACGGAAAAGTGGGACAGATTTACCGGCACAATATCGTGTTCGACAACTATTTGAGAGGCGTCAAGATGTTTTCACAACTGAACCCTTCCGCCTTTACCACTTCGGAAAAGAAAGACTGACCTTTCCCGAGCTTATCAAACATAGCCTGATTACCGCGTTTCTTTCTTGGACTTTATTAAAAGCCGAATGGCTTCGTCGTACCCTTGCAGTCCTTTTCCGATAATGCAGCCGGCACAAGCCTCGGCGGTATAGGAGTGTTGGCGGTAGGTTTCGCGTTTTGAGAGGTCGGAAAGATGCACTTCAACAACAGGAACGGAGATGGCGCGGATGCAGTCTGCTATGGCGATAGAGGTGTGGGCGTAGGCTCCGGGGTTGAGTACAATGCCATCAAAGCAACCGTCGGATTCCTGTAACTTATCAATCAATACTCCTTCATGGTTGCTTTGGAAATAATCCAACCGAATATCGGGGAATTGTTGGATGAGGCTTTTGAAATGTGTTTCAAAAGAAACCTTTCCGTAGATATCGGGTTCGCGTTTGCCAAGCAGGTTCAGGTTCGGACCGTTGATGATGAGAATACGCATGGTTGCATTTTTTTTTGCAAAAATAGTTTTTTTTATGCAGTGTTGATTCTTCATGCGTAAGCAGGGTGCCACGAACGTCTTGCTTAATCGGAAGGGGATGTGTAATAGCCTTGTAAACAGAGTTGTTCAGTATGTTTCCATGTCGCAGGATTGTGCTGATTAATTCAATCAAACATATTAGAAATCCAATCCATGCAAATATTTACTATCTTTGTACCCAGAAACATAGACCATCATGGTATTTTGCCCAAAGGTGGCCTCTTTATTCTAACGAACTCAATGAAAATCATCACATTAGGTAAGACTGGGCTAAAGGTGAACAAAAATGGCTTTGGAGCATTGCCCATTCAGCGAATCAGTATGAAGAAAGCCGTCTTTCTGCTTCAAAAGGCCTATGACAATGGAATTAATTTTTACGATACGGCCAGATTTTATACTGACAGTGAGGAAAAAATAGGCGCTGCCTTTGCCGACCGTCGCGATAAAGTCATTATTGCTTCGAAAACCGGTGCGCAGAATGTTGCCGATTTTTGGAAAGACCTGCATCAAACCCTTCGCAACCTGAAAACCGACTATTTGGATCTCTATCAGTTTCACAATCCCCCGTTTTGCCCGCGTCCGGGTGACAAAACGGGGATATACGATGCGATAAAGGTGGCGCAACGTCAGGGGAAAGTGCGTTTTATTGGCATTAGCAACCATCGCATGTCGGTGGCGAAAGAGGCCATTGATAAAGGTCTTTACGACACTTTGCAGTATCCGTTTTCCTATCTCTCGTCTTCCGAAGATGAAAAAATCGTGGAGTCTGCTCGAAAACGGGGCATGGGCTTCATCTGTATGAAAGCCTTAGCAGGCGGACTGATCACCGATTCCGCTTTGGCGTATGCCTTTCTCAATCAGTTTGACCATGTTTTGCCGATATGGGGTGTGCAGCGTAAGAGCGAGCTTGAGGAGTTTATTTCCTATCAGACCAATCCTCCGGAATTGTCCTCTTCCTCTTGGCGCAAAATAGAAAAAGACCGTATGGAATTGGCTCATGACTTTTGCCGTGGCTGTGGCTATTGCATGCCTTGCCCTGCGGGCATTCAGATTTGCGATTGCGCCAGGATGAGCCTGTTTCTCAGAAGGGCACCGTTGAGTATGTATCTTACGGAAGAATGGGCCGAAAAAATGAAGAAAATTGAAGATTGCAAACATTGCAATGCTTGTAGGGAAAAGTGTCCTTACAGCCTTGATACGCCGACTTTGCTGCAAAGCAATTATGAGGACTTCAAGGTGTTTTGGGCAAAACGGTAGCAGGCATCATGATCATGGATGAAAAAAACGGACGGCATTGCCGTCCGTTTTTTAATGCCTATTCGCAATTGCATTATTCTTTGAAGAATTTGAGGCTTCTGTTTCCTAATCGAATCAGGTAAAGACCGGAAGAGAGGTCTGAAATCTGAATTTCTCCTTCAACATCAACGGTTTCTTTGAGGACTTGATGTCCTAATGAGTTGTAAATGACAATTCCATGGGCTTCTTCCAATCCTTTAATATGCAAGATGTCGTTAGCGGGATTGGGGTAGAGGGTCATATTGTTAAAATGGTTCTCCTCGACGCCGGTGCCATGGAAAAACGCCACAAACTCCATGTTGTGATTCACAATCACTTCGCGCGGATTGTCAGTGACTCCGTCATTCCAATTGAAGAATACGAAGCCTTCGTTGGGAATGGCGGCGAGATGGATGATGGATCCTGCGGGGTAGGTACCGCCGCCTAAGACCATGCCTTGTTCCTCGTTGTAGTAAACGGTTACGGTGTAAGTGGTGACAGGCTTGTCTTTAAAATAGGCAGTGTAGGTCTTGTCGCCTGTCACGGTGATGTTGCGCGGGTTTTCGGTATTGCCGTCATCCCAATGGTCGAAGAGAAAACCAACATTGGGCGTTGCGCCGATTCTTACGCTTTCCCCTTCCGGATAGTCGCCTGACCCGAAAGTGGTGCCCATCAAAGGATTGATGGAAACGACAGTGATGCTATACGTGGGAATGGCACCGAACTTTGCCTTGAAAACCAAGTTGGTGTCAACTACTACATGGCGCGGATTATCGGTGTTGCCGTCATCCCATTTTTCAAAGAAGGCATTTTCGAATGGGGTGGCGGAAATGTCGATTTCTGTCCCTGTAGCATAAGTGCCGCTGCCAGAGGTAGTACCCAGATCGGGATTAAGTGACAGAACGGAAACGGTGTAGTTGGGTCCCGCCTTGGGATAGAAAATAGCCGTAAAGGTAGCATTTCCAGTAACGATGACAGTGCGGGGATTGGAGACAATGCCGTCGTTCCAGCAAAGGAATATGTAGTTTTCGTTCGGGATGGGGCGCAAAAAGGCGGTATCGCCATAATTATAGGTGCCGCCACCGGTAATGGTGCCGCCTTCCACAGGATCGGCAATCGTTGTGATGGTGTATTGGTGTGACTCAAAAACGGCAGTATAAGTGGCATCGCCGTTGACAACGATTTCCCTCGGATTATCGGTATTGCCGTCCGACCAGTTCAGGAATGAAAATCCGGTATTGGCGAAGGCTTGCAGCGAAACGGCAGTCCCGACTTCGTACAAACCGCCTCCCGTAACAGTGCCGGCTCCTTCCGGGGCGACTTCAGTGGTAATGGTGTAGCGGATAAGCCCGAAGTTGGCCGTGTAAGTTTGGTTTTGTGTCACGATGATGTTGCGCGGGTTTTCGGTATTGCCGTCGTCCCAATTGCGAAATTCGTAGCCGCTGGATGGTGTGGCCGCAATTTGAACCGTGTCGAAAGTGGGATAGGTGCCGCTGCCGGTAGTGGAACCCCACAGTTCGTTGTTGGGAACAACCGTGATGGTGTATTCGTTTTCGTTTTCCGTAAGGCTTATGCTGTCGAGTAAAAACTCATGGGCGTTTTCTCCATCGTATTTGAAAGCGAGGTAAACGGTATGGCCGCAATAGGAGGAAAGATTGAGATCGACGGTCTTCCAATCACTAGGGGCGCTCTCTTCCCAAATTTGGCTGAAACACGCTGTTGTAGGTTGGCCGATAGCATCGGAAGCAATCCAGAGGCTGCTATTCCCATAGGATAAAGTGTCGTTTGTCTTGGTGGCAAAAGCAAGGCTATAGATTTTATCCTGCTGCAACTTGATGGGGCGGCTGATAAGCCATCCTTCCTGTTCGCCAAAGACACTGTCGGCAGCGGGGTGCATGGCGAATGAAGTACTGTCGGCATGCATGCCTGTTTTCCAGTTGTTCAATCCGCCGCTGTGGTCGTTGTCAATGACATACCAGTCGCCGAGTGCGTTTTCAAAGTTCTCGATATAGGGGAAAGAGAGGACGGTGTCACGCATTGCGTAGGTCTCATCCATCACAATATTGTCGATATACCAGTCGTGAGCGTTGGTTCCGGCATATTTGAAGCCTAAGTACACGGCTTGACCTTGATAGGGCTGCAGGTCAATGGGAGTGGTCTTCCAATTGCCCGTTGCGTTGTTTTGGCACCAAACCTCTTCAAAATCGGTGGTGTCGGTGCCTGTCGTTGAAATCCATAAGCCGCTGTAGCCATAGTCGGCAGGGCGTAATTCGAGAGTGTTGAACGACATGAAAGTTGAATCGCGGTCGGGTTGCAGATAAATCTTTGGACTGATGAGCCAGCCCTCTTGCAAACTGTCTCCTTTCAAGTGCCGTGCACTCCAGATGCCGTCATTGGAAAGGTCGTTGTTGCGCGCCCAAAAGGCGTTTTGAGCATTGTTGGTGCTGTCAATGTCCAATGGTGTCCAGCATAGCCAGTCGCTGTCGTAAGGCTCGAAACTTTCATGCCAGGGTAAGGTGCGGGTGGCTCCATTGCAAGACTCGATAACGGAAATGCCGCAGATTTCATCAGTTCGATCGGGGGAGTAAAGGACCGTTCCGTTGTGCCAGACTTTTCCGGTTCCATCGGACTTTCCAACGGAGAAAAATCCAAAATCGTTGATGGAGAAGGCGTTTAGGGTGGCTGTGCTTCCTTCCATGGATTGGTAAATCACGCCGTTTTTCCAAATCATAGCTTCTCCAAGAACAGAACCTCCCACATAAACTTGACCTTGCTCAACGAGAAGGGTGGTCGCCAAAGACGCATTGTCGGAAAGCTGATACAGCAGACTGTCGTTGCACCAAGCTGCGGCGTGGCAAACTCCGTTGGAATCAATGATGTTTCCAGCCGAATAGATATGACCGCCAGCATAGGTGATGGCTAGGAGTTCTGCATGGAAGGTATTGTTGCCGATGGAATGTAACAGGCTGTCGTTTTGCCAAATCAGAGCGGTTTTTTGTCCGGAACTATTTTCCGAATAACCGGCAGTGATAATGTCGTTTCCTGCAATGGCAATAGCGTTGGCTTTGGTGTTGGAAGTGCTGTCACCCGGCAAAAAAAGCAAGCTGCTGTTTTTCCATACGGTGGCTGCCGTAGTCACTGAATCGGTAGAGGTGTAGCCTGCCGCATAAACCGTATCGTTCGACACGATAAGGTTGCGAACCTCCGATCCTTGGCCGCCCGAGAATAACAGCGTGCTGTCGTGCCAGATATGTGCTTCATGCGTGCCGTTTGACAGAACCACGTATCCGCCAAGGTATTGTCCGTTTGATCCGGTCTGCATGGATTTTACAAATGCATCGGCTTGAGGGGGGGCAATCTCGTACAAAAGGTTGTCGTTTTGCCAGACCCTCACGACTTTATTGGAACTATCCGAAAGGGAGCCATAGCCTGAATAAATAACATCTTGTGCACTAAGAATTCCAATGGAAAGGAAAAAGCCCAAGATAATGAGTAAGCATCTTTTCATTATTGTAAATAACTGATTGTCAATTTTTAATATTAAAAACAAAAAAGTAAAAAAGATAACACTCTTTCTTTCAATGGCAAAATTACTACATTTATGGGATTTGAGGTGAAAAAAGAATGTGGTTTTATGGTTGTATTGAATTTGTGTTCCATAAAAAAAGAAGATTTTTTTGTTGCATTATAAAAAAATATATGGTATTTTTGCGAATGATATGAGGTGTCCGAAAGGACTCAATAGGGAATCGGGTGCAAGTCCCGAACAGTTCCCGCTGCTGTAAACTCATAACGATTGGCCAATATGCCACTATCGGGCGCCCGCCTGATGGGAAGGCGGCACATCGGGGAGAGTAAGTCAGAAGACCTGCCTTGTGTCAGAAACGACATTGAAGCTTTCGGGATAAGAGCTGGTCACATCCTGAAAAAAAGGAACCATTCCAATCTCGGGGTTTTGAGGTGATAACTTAATTATTTAATTATTAATCAAAATCAAATTGTTATGTTCAAAAGATTTACTCAAATTTTCCTGTTAGGAATCTTATGTTTGACCTTCAACGCATTGAGAGGTCAAGAGGATGCAACCATTGCACCCGAAGACATTCGTTTTTGGATTGGCGAAGGCCAGAACGAAGTTGTTTTCATTGTGAACTGGAACGAACCCGATACGGCTTTGGCATGGGGCTATCGTTTCGATGGAAGTTCCGTCATTGTGAAGGAAGTGATGGACGATATTGTAGCGGCAGATACCCGTTTTGGCTATCAAGCGGAATCGGGCATGATTTCCGACATCACGTTTAAGGATGATAATGTTGACTTGTCGTTGAGTGGCAGATGGTGGCTTTATCTTGTGAATGGCACCATGGCACCCACTGGTTATGAAGGACAGCATGTCGTCAACGGCGACTACATTAAATGGGGCGACGAATCGTGTGGCACCAGTGTTGGATCCGGCTATGATGTCGTATGGACAGCACCTGTTGTTGCAGTATTTCCTTTGGCAGATGATGCCACCATTGACCCATCGGAAATCCTCTATTGGATTGGCGAAGGTGCCAACGAGGCGGTCTTTGCCGTGAACTGGAACGAACCCGATACGGCTTTGGCATGGGGCTATCGGTTTGATACCGAAAGTGTCATGGTAAAAGATGTCATGGATGCCATCGCCGATAAGGACAAGCGTTTTGCTTATGAAGTCGGGGCTTATGGCGTGTCGAACATCGCATTCAACGATGGCGACCTTCATCTGACCCTCGTCGGTCCGTATTGGATGTACAATGTGAATGGCGTTGGTGCCAATTTCGGTTTCGACTCACAGCCCATTGTTAACCATGATTTTATAAAATGGGGTGATGTTTCATGCGCTACCGAAATCGCATCATGGTCTTATGTCTGGGAACATGAGGTCGAGCCGGTATCTGTTTATTCCAGCTTGCCCGACAACAATATTCAGCTTTCGCTGGCTCCCAATCCGTCCAATGGAGAGACTTGCTTGACCTTGCCCGATGATGCCAGCGCACAGATTTCCATTTATGACCTTCAGGGCAGAAAGGTAATTGCTTTTGTCACTGAAAGTTCCAGAGTGCGCATTGAAACCGCCAATTGGGAAAACGGTGTTTATTTCGTTGTGGTGAAGAGTGTTTCCGCCACTTGGACCGAAAAACTGATTGTGAGATGAAAACCAAACTCATGGTAGGTCTCATGCTTTTGGCTTCATCTGCCATGGCGCAGTTTGCGCCTCCGGCAGGACATGAGGGGACAACGGCCATGCACTGCGATTCGTCGGCATTTGTGGCATGGGCCACGGGATGTGTCGTTGAACGCGGACTTCAGCAGATCAATAAACCGAATTATGGTAATGCCAGTTATGGAACTGATTCTGACGGCATAGGAAAGGCAAATGGCTTAGCGGTCGTTAGTCTTGGCGATGGCGGAAAAGCCGTGCTGACATTCGACA
Organism: Candidatus Limimorpha sp.; assembly: GCA_041842465.1. Classification (GTDB taxonomy): domain Bacteria; phylum Bacteroidota; class Bacteroidia; order Bacteroidales; family F082; genus Limimorpha. Next base: position 34,133 of record JBGYXG010000054.1, on the reverse strand, counting down.
GCCCGATATGCAATGAAGCAGGCCCTGATTTCGCTGTCTTTGAAAATGCTTTTGAGGTTAATACTCAGCCGGGAATGTTCTTCTTAGAATTGGCATTTGTTGAAGTGAGTTCAGACGGTGTCAATTTCTTCCGCTTTCCGGCGGTATCACGTGTGCAAACCGAAACGCAGATGGGCGGATTCGGCAGTATGGATCCCTGTCAGATTCATAATTTCGCAGGTAAATATGCCTCATTATACGGTACGCCTTTCGATTTGGATGATATTGAGGATAATGCGTTGTTGAACAAAAAGTCCATTACGCATGTCCGTGTTATCGATGTCATTGGAAACATCGATCCGCAATATGCCACTTACGATTCCGAAGATCATCCCGTGAACGATCCTTGGCCCACGCCGTTTGCGAGTAGCGGCTTTGATTTGGATGCCATTGGCGTGATTCATGATGTGGCGCATTCTCATGGCGTTGATGATGTTTTTGCAATGGATGTGCGTGTTTCCCCTAATCCTACCCGAGGCATGTTGAACATTTCGGCACCGGAAGGTGCTTATTGTCAGGTGTTTGATTTGTTAGGACAAAGTGTGACCTCTGAAAAAGTATCCGCTTCGGGATCACATATCGATATGACCCGTTTCGATAGCGGCATTTATTTTGTTAGAATCACCCATCAGGGGAAAGTCAGCATGACTAAAATTGTGAAGCAATGAGAAATACCTGTTTGAAACGTAAATGCGTATTGTTACTGGTGGGTGTGGCATTGTTGTTTGCTTCATGTGGCAGAGATCCAAAACCATCCTTGCCAGTAATTGGTAGGGGAGTGTTTGTTCTCAATGAAGGCAATTATATGATTTCCAATGCTTCGCTTTCGTTTTACGATACGGAAGTCGATACGGTGATGAACAATCTGTTCTACCATGCCAATGAAAAACCTTTGGGCGATGTGGCGCAAAGCCTTGCATTATCCGATGGCAAGTTGTTTATCGTGGTCAATAATAGTAATTATATCTATAAAGTGGATGCCGTCACCCAAAAATATGAAGCGCAGATGACGGGCTTTTATTCGCCTCGCAACATGATGTTCTTGTCTCCTGACAAAGCCTACGTCAGCGAATTGGTCGGCACGGACATGTGGATCGTCAATCCGATGACCATGACGCATATGGGAACGATTGCCATGGGCAAGACCACCGAAAACATGGTGCGGGTCGGTGACGAGGTGTATGTCACCAACTGGTCGAACTATTATCAACCTGAAACGGAAAACAACACCGTTCAGGTGATCGACGTCCGCAAGGATTCGTTGATTGCCGAAGTCGAAGTAGGCAAGGAACCCAACAGTATTGCTGTCGATAAAAACAACAAAATCTGGGTGTTAAGCAGTGGAGGTTATCAAGATTCGGTTGCACCGAAACTCGTTTGTATCGATCCCGTTACCAAAGAAGTGGTGAAAACCTTTGTTTTCCCTCATTCATATCCGAAGTGTTATCCATCCAACCTGAAGATCAATGCTTCCGGCGAACGACTGTATTTTGTGGATTCAGGCGTCTATTCCCTGTTGATTACCGATATGGAACTGCCTGATCAGCCTCTCATTGAGAAGTCTGAAGGAAGTGTTTATTACAATGTTGCCGTTGATCCGAAAGATGGCGATTTGTATGTGACCGATGCGAAGAGTTATATCGTTGATGGAGAGCTGTTGCGTTATTCCTCCGACGGCACTTTGCGACATTCTGAAACCGTTGGCATTATTCCAGGCTTCATGCTTTTTAATTATTAAGATGAGACGTTTGTATATGGCGACCGACAGATGTCGGCCGCCATATTTTAATAGAATGGAAAATGGAAAAAACCTGTCCCCGTTGCGGAGCAACATTTGAATGCGTGCATTCTGTCGATTGCTGGTGCATTGGAATAAAACTGAACGAAAAGGCAAAGGCGGTGTTGCGGGAATCCTACAACAACTGCCTGTGCAAAAAATGTTTGGAGGAAATCAATGAAAAATATCACGAATAAATTAGCGGCAGTTCTTTTGCTGCTGTTTTTTGCTGCGTGCCATCACGCACCACAATCATCATCGGAAATCCGGTTGCAACAGGATTCTAACCTGATGCGACATGCAGGTAATGTGATTGTTAAACAGACGGATTACGGTTATGCCGTGGATGTTCGCAGCCCTTGGGATACATTGGCCATGCTGGGACGATTCGCCTTTGTTCCCGACAGCTTGAAAGTGGCTGTGCCGGAAGGAAGAACTGTCATACCTACCCCAGTGCAGTCGGTTGTGTCGTTTTCTGCAACGCAATGGTCTGTTTTTCTGCAACTTGAAGAAATAGATCATGTCAAGTGTATTCTTGATGGCCGCTATGTGCACAATGTGCAAATGAAGGCTTTGTTGGAGGAGGGAAAGGTGATAGATGTGGGTAGTGAAGCGGGTGCCGATGTGGAGAAAATATTAAGAATACACCCCGATGTCATTCTTTATTCTCCCTATTTTGACGGTTTTCAGAAAAATTTGGAACTTACGGGTGCTGTTTTATTTCCATTTGCCGATTATCTGGAAACCACGCCATTGGGAAGAGCGGAATGGATTCGTATCGTGGGGCTGTTGACCTGCCGCGAAGCAAGCACCGATGCGTGGTTCAATGAAATAGAGCGGCGTTATGAAACATTGAAAAAGGTATGTGATAGCGTTGCTTACCGTCCATTGGTCTTTTCCGACAAGCCGTTCAGCGGGCAGTGGTATGTGGCGGGAGGTAGGAGCTATATCGCTCAGTTGTTCGCCGATGCAGGTGCCGACTACGTGTGGAAAGACGATACTTCGACGGCGAGTTTTCCTTTGGATGCGGAGACCATTCTGTCGAAAGCGCAACATGCCGAATTTTGGCGAATCACCAACTCGTCAACGTTTCCTTTGACTTACGAACAATTGGGGAGTGAGAATACGATACATCCTTTGTTTGATGCGTTCAAAAACAGGAAGGTCATTGTCTGCGATGTGCAGGTGACCGGCTATTTCGAACAGTCGCAGTGTGAGCCTGATTTGCTGCTGGCGGACTTTATCTATTTCTTCCATCCGGAATGTCTGCAAGGGGAGTGGGAGGGCTATTCGCCCAAATACTACCATTGGTTGGAGCAATAAGCATTATGCCGGTTCGACTTCTTTTACCACGATGGCGTTACCGATATATACCAGGTAAGATCTGATTTCTTTATCGACCATCTCATGGAGTACATTGGCATAATTATTCAGTTGCTGATGGTGCTCGGACTGTTGTTTTCCCGTTTTATAATCGATCAGATAAACTCGGTCGGGCAACTCAGCATAACGGTCGGGACGCCGGATACTGGAATTCGGCGATAGTATATCGCACTCGTTTTTGACGATGGCTTGTTCACAATAAGCGGGGGCGAGGAGCGGGTGTGTGGCAACTTGTTGAAATCGTTCTTTCAGTATGGCGGCAATCTTTGCATTGATGCTTCCATCATCGATAAACGGTTTCAACGCTTTGTCAATGTCGGCAATAGTCTCAATGCCCGATAGGATTTTGTGAACAAGGTCGCCCCATTCCTGAGGTTGCATGAACTCGGTTTCCGATGCCCAGAAAACGCTTGGTTGTGGGTCGATTTGAATCTTGTCGGGCCAGCCGGATGACACCGTGTCGTGCAAGGGCAGTTCTTTCAGCGAGTTTTCCTTGGTTTTTTGCATAACTTTTTCCGATTCCGGATCGCCGAAGCGGTACACCGTATGTTCGGTGTCGCTTTCCTGTTCATCAATATTTGCTTCGGCATCCGCCAAAGCCCGCTCAATAATTTGTTTTTCGGGTTCGCCTTTCGAATCGGTCATTGTCGCAAGCACATACAGACGTTGTACGGCACGTGTAAAGGCCACATACAAGATGTTCAGGTCGTCAAGCTCGGCGCTTTCCTTTTCTTTTTGGTAGTACGAATTAGCAGCTTCGTTCCAATCGGCTATTTTTGAAGAAATCCGAATCTTGACCTTGTCCAGATTGGGAATGGCGGACATTCCAATCGTTTCCGGATTTTCCCATACTTCACAGTCAAACCTGTCGGCAAGGTTGTTGCTGGCAAAGGGATAGATGACAACGTTAAATTCCAATCCCTTGGCTTTGTGTACGGTCATGATCGTAATGGCATCGCTTTCGTTAGAACGGACCGCGAGACGGTCTTTTTTCTTTTCCCAATAGTCTAGAAAGCCTGCAATGCCTAATTCTTGTCGAGATTGCCACAGATGCACTTCCTCGAGCAAGTAATTCAGATACGGATCTTGTGTGCTGTCAAATCCAAAGGCGTTCATCAGTGCTGAGCAAAGGTCGTAAAGACTGTATGATTGGGATAATAGCTTCCGTAGAAGGCCCGACTCAAGATTTATTGCAGTTTCAATGTCCTTTTTGTTCGATGCGATGTCTTTTACCGTATCAAAAAGACCGGCAAGCTGTTGGCAATGGCCTTCATCGTGAGTAACATGCCATTTGTGAATCAAATCGGCGATGTTTGCCTCGTTATCGCTGTGTATCAAATAGCTGAGGGTGTTGATGACGAGCAATACCTTATCGGAGGATTGAAGCAAGATGGAATCGGACGAAACAACGGGTATATTGTTGTTGTTGAGATAGTTGGCGATAAGTGAACCTTTTCTGTTGTCACGTACCAGTAGGGTGATGTCGTTGTGCGAAAAACCGTGCGACACAATTTCTTCGATGAGTGTTTTGATACGTTCAAGAACAACGTTGGTATCTTTTACCGTTTTGGCGTACAGCTCCACCTGCACTAACCCCTCTTCCTCATGGTGAGGCTGTTGGAATATGCTGACCTTTTTTTCGTACAGTTCATTATTATCTTGATACACCTTTTGGATGGATTCCGGCAGATCTTTCACAACGGTTTCAAAAAAACGGTTGTTGAAGGTCACAATGTTTTTGAAGGAGCGGTAGTTGGTGCTAAGGTTGGTAAAATGGAAACAAGTCTTGAAGTTGTTTTCAAAGGTGTCGAAAGCTGCACTGTCGGTGGGTTTGCGATAGATTTCGGGAAGCTGAACGAGTTGTTCCACCTCGCCGCTGCGAAATCGGTAGATGGATTGTTTGCCGTCGCCCACGACCATGCTCATGGCATTGCTTGACAAACTGTTGTCAACCAAAGGAATGAGGTTCTGCCATTGCAAAATCGAGGTGTCTTGAAATTCGTCGATGAACACTTGTTTGTATTGTTCTCCAATGCGTTCATAGACAAAGGGAACGGAAAAGTCGCCCATGACATCGGAAATGCGCTTGTTGAACTCCGAGATGTGTACCACCTGTTCTTCGCTGATAAAGGCTTCGAGTTCCGATTTCAGTTTTGAACGCAGCACGTAGAGGCATAACAAGGGCTTTTGCTGGCTGAGAAACTGGTATTGGGGTAATTTTTCTTTGTAAGTGTCGAAAAACGGACGGAGCGTTTGCATCTCACTGTCGATCACACTAAACTGCGCATTGTTTTTCTCCGTTTCCTTACTGTACCACATGCCTTCATCAGCGAATTTAGCGACATAACTGTTGGGCTTTTCGAAATCTTGTTTTCCCAATTTCTTTACAAATCCAGGAATGCCGGTTGACTTGTGAAAGAAATCGTCTTGTGTAAGGGCGTATTTTTTTGTCAGTTTATGAAAGGCCGCCATGAACTCGGCTACGGCTTTCCTGAAATCATCCATAGCGTTCTTGATGAAAAGGAGTGTGTTCTTATACTCTTGTTCATCGTTGCAATGCGATGTTTCGTTTTTCTCGTATGCATCTTCTTTCAGCAGAGTGGTGGCAAAGTCGTACAGGGCGTTCTGCACCTGGCCGCTTCGGTCGTCTTCCAACCGTAGTTTTACAAAGTCACTTAGAATGCTGGTTAAAAAAGGATGGTCCTTGCCGAGCTGCTCACCAATGCGTCGGGTGATTTCTGTTGCAATCTCATCGTCGTCGATGCTGACATTGTATTGATTGGGCAAGTTCAGGTCTTTGGCAAACGAACGCGAAAGCTTTTGCACGAAAGCATCTATAGTGCAGACGTTGAAACTGCTATAATCGTGAATGATGTGCTGAAATAGCCGTTGTGCATTGGCTTTGAGTGACTTGCGGTCGATGTTGAGTTGCTCAATCAGATCTTGCTCCATGTTTTCGGGCGGACGGGCCGGATCGCTCTCGATAATACTTCGCAACTGGTTGATAATCTTTGCTTTCATCTCGTTTGCCGCCTTGTTGGTAAAGGTGATGGCAAGGATGTTTTTGAAGTTGTCAGTATCGGGTTCGGAACGCAGGCAGCTTTTGAGGTATTCAAAAACAATGGTATAGGTTTTTCCCGAACCTGCCGAGGCTTGGTAAACTTTAAAAGAAGCTTTGTCATTCATGGCTGTTGGTTCGTTTCTTGAGTGTCGTTTTTCTTGTTGACCGTACCGACCGGACGGTTGATAAGTGGAGTTTTCGAGCGTTTGCGCTTGCCAAAGATGTCGCTGAACCGGTCAAAACTGTTGCGATAGGTGATGCCGATGCCGTTGGTGTAAGGGGCGAGCCTGTCGAAAGTATAGTTGTAATAGTTCGTGTTCAGGTTCGAGTGCCGGAAGGCATGGGCGGCAAGACGACCGTTGCGGGTCAGTTTGAAATGGGCGTCGAAATCGCCAACGATGTTGGAAACGTTTTCGTTGTCGGAAGAAGTAGGCCTTACCACACCAAAGTCACCTTCAATGGTGAGGCGGTCGTTAAAGAGCTGGGTTTTTAATGCCACTTGCAACTCTTCGTTACTCAGGTTGTCGCCGGGCTTGTAGTGCAAGTTCACATCAAACTCCCGTGTGATTTGTGAGAGCCACGAACTCAGCTGTCCCGTCAGAACATCAAAGTAATTGGAGCCTATCGTCCCGTCCGAAGCAATGTTGTGGCTGAAACTATTCAGAACCAATAACGAAATAAGTTGCTGGCTGATAACAGCTTGGTTGGTGGTGTCAATAATGGAAAAAACAGTTTGGCTGATGTCTTCTGATGCGTTGGGAAGGCGTAGTCCGAATGTGATATTGGGATTGACCAGCACGTCGGTAAGGTGCAGCAGACATTCCACATTGACATTGGAGGCTTTTTCATCGCTGATTCCAAGCGAACTAAGAGGAGCTTTGGTACGATACACGCCGGTAGCGTTAATGCTGCCCCTTGCCGGGTCGCCATTCCAGGCAATGCGGCCGCCGGATTGTAGTGTAAAGTCTTTGCGTACCAAATTTTCATAGTTCAGCGCAAGTTCTCCTTCATGAATGATATAATCGCCGAAAAGGGTGAAGTCTCCCGATGCATTGGTGCCAATCTTGATGTTGCCGGCCCCCTTGGTTTCAAGATTGCCGATGTTGTTTGGAAGCAAAATCTTCACATTGGCATCTTCGGTGACACGCAAATTGAGGTTCAACGCAAACCCATCCGTTTTCTTGCCTTTATGATTCCCCTGATCGACACTATCTGTAGAAGAACTCAGCGTGTCGTTGTTATCGACAAAGATAATATAGTCGTTTTCCTTGATGGTTGTGGCTTTTCCTAAAGGTATGGTCATGCTGGTGCCTTCTTTGGTCAATGCCGTGATATTGAGACTTATATTATCGGTTTTTCCTTTCACTTCGACAATTCCATCAGCAATAGCAGTGCCGTAGAACGTATTGTTTTCTTTGGCGGTCGTAGCCAAGGCTAAGAAATTGTCAGGGAGTAATTTGAGGTCAAGACGGAAGTCCTTCAGGTTTTTGTGATGTATTTCGCCCACCACAATCGCCGAATGCCCCAAAGTGTCGTGTAGCGTAAGATTTTCAAAGGAAATCAGTCGGTCGTCAATTTGAATGGTGGGGTTGAACGTATAGAAGGTGTTCAGGAAATCCACCTTGCAGCCGCCATCGTCGATTTTCAGCTTTCCATTGATAGAAGGCCGGTCCAAGGAACCGGTAAGATTGAATTTTCCTGTTCCATAGCCTTGCACACGATCTATGATACCTTGGGTAAAAGGCGAAATAACGTTGAGTCTCAAGTGGTTTAATGACAGTTGGAAGTTGAGGTTGTCATTCTTTTTTGTTGGCAAATACGTTCCTGCAAGGCTGAAAATGCTTGATGTCCCGTCAACAATGCTGGCAAAAGCATATACAGACTTTTCCTCGTTGTCCCACACGCTTTGAATGACGGCGTCGCCGTAACGGTCGCCGTTCAATGCGAGTTGATCAATACGCAGGTCGGCAAACAGGGTGGGGCTGACGGTCACGTTACTCGCTTTCACTTTACCACTGATGAAGCCGTCAAGATTGATTCCTTTTTCTGATAGCAAGGGGTCGATAGAAGAAATATTGAATCTGTCGAATGCGGCAGAGATGGTGTCGTTTTGATTCAATGGAATGTATCCGTCAAAACTTACCGACTGTTTGTCGCCGAAAAAGGCAAGGTTCGATACTTTTGTCCTTCCATCGGCAAACCGGATGGTGTTGAAGGGATTTACCGTCCAAAGTGAGTCGTTGACAAGGATTTCCGCTTGCGTTATATTGAATCGGCCGCCACCAATTTCCGGAACAAACGAGGCCTTGATATCGGCCTTGTTATGCGGATGCTCCATGTCGTCGAACCATGACAGGTTGGCCACAATGCTGTCATTGCGGAGACGTGCCGTTAAGCCGAGATTCTGTAGTTTGAACATGTCGGAATGGCCTGCGCTGTCACGCAAGATGACATCGTCCACCGAAAGACGGGCAACCGAACTGAAAGGCGTGCTGAAGTTTTTGCATTCGATATTGTCAAAGCGGATGCCGTTGTATGTGGCTGATTTCGAACGAAGAGTGAAGTTTAACTGTCGTGTTTTCGAAGTGAAAGTTCCTTTGAAAGAGGTGTTGTCGGCAATGTTCAGATTGGGCATCAGTAAGGAGGTGATGACGGTGGGCTTTTTAAGGGTCAGGTTAACGAAAAAGTCTTGGTCGTCGGAAGGCATCATGCTGAAATCGTCAGTTTTTCCATATCCATCGGAATGCCATTGGGGAATGTCGGCATACGAAACGACATAGCTCTTGAATGCACTGCCGAGGGTGGCAAAGTTGATTTTTCCAGCCATATTAAAATCGAGGAGGTCGCTGCCGATGGTGAAGCGTTTCTGCATGAATTGGTCGTTGACCAGGGTAGCGTCGAAATGATCCATGGCATAGCTGCCGTTTCCGTCAGTGTATTTGGTGTTGCTGACGGATAGGTTTCCTTCGGCAACGTCAAGGTCGATTCCATTCAGGTTGGCATTGATCTTTGTGCTCAGAATCGACTTGCTTTGTCCTTTCACAATGTTCAGCTCCTTCAAGTCGGCCTTGGTGATTTCGGCATCGAAATTCATGACGGGTTTATGACTGTCGCTGAAATCAAGCATTCCGTTGAAATCAAGGTCGAGTTCATTATCCTTGATGCTCACCAAACCGTTGAAGCGTTGTCCCGAGAGATTGCCGTCGAGAGAAATGGCGTCTATCGTGTTGCCCAACACAAAAGCATTGTAGGCACTGCCGTCAATGTCGAGTTCCACGCCTTGTGCGGTGTTGCGTCCTGAAACTTGAGCGCTCAGGTCGATGGTGCCGATTTTTTCGGGAACATTGGCCAAGGTGCCGATGTTGATGCGTTTGGCTTCTATCTGACTTGAAAACAGGTTGTCAGGCCCCACCTTTTTCATCTCTATGGCGGCTCCGACATCTCCTATCTTTGAAGTCACGAACAGTTCGGAAATGAAATCGGTGTAGCTGCCTTTGAATCCGCCTTGGATATTACCCGACTGCAAAGGCTCCAACTGTTTGGGCAATGGAATGACAACGGATTCTCCGGGTATGTGGAAGTGTACCAAATCATCGTAGCTGTAGGCCATGTTGTCGATGTTCAACGTGTTGTAGCAGGTCATGAAATCGGGAAGTCCGCACATGCTCATGCTGCCTTCAAAGTGAGTTTCCTTGCCGTATTCAAAGCTCAGATTGTCAATCTTGAAATCCGATACGGGTCCGGTATAGAGACATTCGAAGAACACCCGGTTGGGCATCTGGTACATGATATCGGCAAAATGTCCAATGTCGCTGAGCATGATGTCGGTAGGGTAGATCTTCGAGTCGAAACGGACAGAATCCAAAAAGTCGTTGAACGCCGTGTAGTCATTGTACAGCATGTGCAAATCGAGGTGCAGATAGCTGTTGTTTGTTTCAATCATAAGACCGTCGAACAGGATGCCATGTTTTGAGACATTTACATCCGACTCCATGCTTTTTATGATAAAACCGCTTGATTCGTATGCCGATAAAAAGTCGATGCGCGCCATGATGGAATCACCCACCACCAACAGGTCGTCGGCTTCCAAAAAAATACTGTCAATATCGATATGGGCATAGTCCATGGTTTTCAATGCCACCTTTTCCGGATGGTCGTGATCCTGAATCCAAAGTTGGAAATCGAAGTCTTTCAGCGAGATATGGTCGATTTTGATGGCATCGGGCTTTTCTTTCTTCGGCTTTGAACTTCCAGAATTGAAGAAATCGGCTAGAAACATGAAATTGAAGTCGCTTTCACCTTCGTATTGAATAAGGTTGGCTTGGCTGTTGCGCAACTCAATGTTTTTTATGTGTATTTTTCTGTTAATCAGATCGGTAGGACTGATGCGAACTTCCAAATATCCGACATTGGCCAATTGGTTTTTATGTAAATCGTTGACAATCATTTGGTCAACATGAAGAGAGAGGTCGGGCGAAATATATACTCTTCCCACTTTAATTTCAGCACCTGTTTTTTCCGAAAGATAAGAACCGGCAATACGTACTGCAAATTTCTGGAAAAGAGGATCTTGTATGGCAATGCAAAGGCTAAGAAAAGCCGAAAACAATACCATTATCGTCACAAGAATAATATTTCTAATCTTTTTTTTGATAATTTTGACCTTTCAAATCTTAGTTATGGACGAATATATTTTAGGCATCGAATCATCTTGTGACGACACTTCCGCCGCCGTTCTTCGAGGCACCTGTGTGCTATCCAACGTCATTGCCGGGCAAAAAGTACATGAGAAGTATGGGGGCGTTGTCCCTGAACTTGCTTCGCGTGCGCACCAGCAAAATATCATTCCCGTCATCGACACGGCCTTGAAAGATGCAAAAATAGATAAAAAACAATTATCTGCGGTAGCTTTTACGCGCGGACCGGGTCTTTTAGGCTCGCTCTTAGTTGGAACTTCGTTTGCAAAGGCTTTTGCGCAGACCCTCGATATCCCAATGGTCGAAATCGATCACATGAATGCACATATTCTTGTGCATTTTGCCACCGATGCCGAACACACTGAAGTGCCTGATTTCCCGTTCCTTTGTCTCACGGTATCGGGAGGCCACACGCAAATCGTCGTGGTCAAGGATTATTTCGACATGGAAGTCATCGGGCAAACCATCGACGATGCGGCAGGTGAGGCATTCGACAAGACGGCCAAGATTCTCGGATTGCCTTATCCGGGCGGTCCGGTCATCGATAAAATGGCGAAAATCGGCAATCCTGATGCTTTCAGCTTTGCCAAACCGAATATTGCCGGTTTGAATTATAGCTTTAGCGGGTTGAAAACCAGTATATTATATACTGTTCGTGACCATCTGCGCGACAATCCGATGTTTATCGAGGAAAATGTGGCCGACCTGTGTGCTTCGGTGCAGAAAACGGTCGTTGACATATTGATGAACAAATTGGTGAAGGCAGCCAAGCAAACGGGCATTTCAACGGTGGCCATTGCCGGGGGTGTTTCCGCCAATTCGGGCTTGCATGACGCCATGAAAGCCGCCGCAGAAAAATACCATTGGCGCATTTTCATACCGCGACTGAGTTACAGCACGGACAATGCAGCCATGGTCGCCGTTGCCGGCTATTTCAAATATCTCAAAGGCGACTTCGCGGCTCAGGAACTGACACCCTATGCGCGGCAAAGTCTTAATGTTTGAGGAATTATTATGATGAACTGGTCAGACCTACTCTCTACAAAACGTTGTGCTTCATCACACAAAAGCACGGATATTCGCACCTCCTTTCAGCGCGATTACGATAGAATCGTGTTTTCCAGCGCGTTCCGTCGGCTGCAAAACAAGACACAGGTTTTTCCCTTGCCGGGTAGCCAGATTGTCCACAACCGATTGACCCACAGCTTGGAAGTGGCCAGCGTTGGACGCTCCATCGCACGCATGACATCGCAGAAACTTACGCAAATGCACCCCGAATTAGGGCAGGCATTGAGCGAAATTGATTCGGTGGTGTCGGCTGCTTGTCTGGCGCATGACCTTGGCAACCCGCCATTTGGTCATTCGGGCGAAAATGCCATCAGCAGTTATTTCAAGGATGGAAAGGGAATGGTTTTTCAACATCAGGTGTTGCCGGCGCAATGGTCCGATTTGGTGGCCTTTGAAGGCAACGCCAATGCTTTTCGCCTGTTGACCCACCAGTTTGAGGGAAGGCGTCCCGGCGGGTTCTCGCTGACAGCAGCCACCTTGGCGACCTTAGTCAAGTACCCTTATCCGTCATTTGATAACGGAAAGCGAAAAAAATACAATATTTTTTATTCCGAAATAGCTGTTTTTGAGGATATCATGAAAGAGTGCGGCATTCCCAAAACCGATGCGGTGCATGGCGTGTATGCCCGGCATCCGTTGTCGTTCATCATGGAGGCCGCTGACGATATTTGCTACCTTATCCTCGATATGGAAGATGCCCACAAACGGGGCATTGTTGCTACCAATGCGGTGGAGAATTGTTTCCTGTCATTTTTCAATCCAATGGAGGAAAAGGATTTCTTTGAGCATAAAAACCAGGTTTACAATGAAGTACAGGATGTCAACGAAAGGGTCTCTTTCCTAAGGGCCAAATTGATTAACAAATTGGTGAATAGGGTGAGCGATATTTTTGTGCAGCATTACGACGTGATTATGGATGGCGCTTTTTCGGGCAGTCTGATCGCTTGTCTTCCTGATTTCGAGAAAAAAGCACTTGACCAGTGCCGCGAGGCTTCGGTGCATGGCATTTACAAGCATTCGTCCGTGGTAAAAATCGAACTCACAGGTTTCAATGTCATCGGCACTTTGTTGGATGATTTCATCAATGCCGTCATGAAACCCGATTCGGCCTATAATCAGCGGTTGCTCTCACTGATGCCGGAACAGTTCAAGGCGAAGACGGACGATGTCTATGTCAAGATACAGGCCGTGCTCGATTTCATCTCCAATATGACCGATCTCTATGCCGTCCGGATGTATAAGGATTTGCGTGGCATCGAATAAATGAACAGGACATGAAGCGTTTTCCGTTAATCTTGTGTTTGCTTTTGTTCGTATTGGGCGGTGTGAAATCGCAGGACGTCACTTTCTTGTCAGGCGATTTGCAAATCTCCATCAACGACCGCGGCTATTTCTCGTCCGTAAAGGTTGACGGTAGGGATTTGTTATGCTCTGGAACCTATCCAATTATTGCAGCATGTCATGAGGAGCATTTGATTTTTCCACAATCCTGTGTGCTTTCCGACAGTGTGCTTTCGCTCGACATGTCGGATGGAAATCAGGTATTGTTGAAAATGAGCGCTTCGCAGCTTTGTCTGACCATGAAGGTTGTTGGTGTTCCAGCCGGATACGATGCCTTGTTGCTGGCCCCCGTTGCGGTAAACATTGACGAGGTGGTGGGCGATGTCATTGGTGTGGTGCAGGGGAAAGGCCTTGCTTTCGGCATACAAGGCTTGAATGAAAAGGTTGTGGCGGGATTTCCACAACAATATGCGGCAGTAATTACAGAACAATTTGAATATCAGGAAAATATTAATAATCCTTCAATAACATCATTGGCTCAGGCAACCACGAATCTTCAAAAAGGAACGATGCTGCAATTTTCAGCATGGCGTCGTAACGAGGTCATACATCGCAAGGTAGAAGGCGTAGAGCGGGTGATGGTGATGCCGGTTGATGGGGAAGGAGCTATGATTGAAGGTGCCGGGATTGCGCTTTTCGGCTGCCGGCAAACCGGGTTATTGCAACGTATTGGTGCCATTGAAGTGGAGCAGGGGCTTCCGCATCCGTTCATCAAAGGAGAATGGAACAAGTGTTCCAAAGCGCTTGCCAAGTCTTATTTCATTGCTGAGTTTACAGAAAAGGATATAGATTTTCTGCTTGAAATTTGCCAAAAGGCGGGACTTGAATACTTGGTGCATCCTAATCCTTTTTCCAATTGGGGGCATTATCAATGGCATCCTGCATTTGCAAAAGGAGGCGATGCATCGGTGCGTCAGATGGTGGAGAAAACCGAATCCCAGGGGGTGCATCTTGGCCTTCATGCGTTTTCCAACCTGTTGACAACCAATGATATTTATGTTGCACCCAGTCCGAATGAACATTTGTTGAAGCAGGGAACCTTGCAGTTGTTGGGTGATTTGTCTATGGATGAAACCGACTTTTGCGTCCGCCGTTCGCCGTTGTTTGATAAGAATCTTTCAATCAATGTGCTACAGATTGGTAATGAACTGATTACCTATCGTACTTGCGAGAGTGCCGGAAACCTGACCTATCTTCACCATTGCAAACGGGGGGCATTCGGCACGAAAAAATCCGCTCATGGAGAAAAGGCAACGGTTTACAAGCTATGGGATCATCCGAGCAAGGCTTTGTTTTCGGATTTTTCGTTGCAAGACGAATTGTCGCAACGGCTTGTCCAATTAGTCAACAACACAGGGCTTTCGCACTTTTTTTTCGACCATATTGACGGGTGCGCTTATTCGGGACATGGTGATTATGCGATGGCACGATTTGCGGCGCAATGTTTCTCAGGGTGGGATCATGATGTCATGAATGAGGCTGGTCGTTTGACGCATTTTTCATGGCATGTCCATTCGCGCATGAACCGCGATGAGCTGTGGGAATCCAATACTCGGGTTAGGCAGGTTGAGGCTTATCTCAAGGATCAGGATTTCTTTGATCGCAATCTGCTTCCTCGAATGCTGGGAATCCTTCCGGTTCGTACTGCCGACAAGAATTTTGAAAGCACCTCGTTGGAAGAGGTTGAATGGTTCCTGTCGAAGGCTGCCGGTTTCGATGCCGGTTTTGGCATCACGGCCGACCTTGCCGTCTTGAAAAACCACGGACAAATGGACCGGCTGCTTGGCACGATTCGGAACTGGGAACGACTGCGTTTGGCGGGTGCTTTCAGTGAGGAGCAAAAGAAACAGATGAGCGACCCTTATGCCGAATGGCATCTTGAATCCTTGAACGACAGTACTTTTTCGCTTTACCCGCTCAGTATTTCCCGCCGGTATTTTGTGAATGTCTCCAAGGTAGGTGCTATTAATGAGGAATGGCAATGGAGAGGCACGTCTGACGGACATTTTGCGCTGCGCCTTTATGTCAAGGGGAAGGGTGAAGTGACGAATCCGTCCCTTGCCACTTCTTCGGGAACGGTCACTTTTTCATGTACGGTGAAAAACAATCAGTATCTCATGTTGGATTTTGACGGCAAAGCCTATATCGCCGATCAAAACTTTAATTGGATACAAGTCGTTGATTATGAAGGAGAAGCACTGTTTCCGGAAGGGCTTTCCAATGTGTTTTTTTCTGCCTCGACAGATCCAAAATCGACGGTATCAGCGCAAATTACGCTTCGCTATTACACACGTGAGCAACCGAGCACCGTGGTGATGAAATGACGGAATGCTATTTCAATCCCGGAAAAGACTCCACGATTTTCACCTTGAGGTCGGGAAAAGATTCCATAATCTGGACTTTTACATCCGGAAAGGATTCCACGAGTTTTACTTTACCGCAATTGTCGGGGAAGGATTCTACGATTTTGACGTCTAAATCCTCAAAGGAATCAACAATTTGGACTTTGATATCCGGAAAACTGTTGACAATTTGAACTTTTCCATAAAGAGGGAAGGTTTTTCCATCTTTTGTGAAAGTGCATTCGTTTTTGTTAATGCCTTGCTTTTTCTCATTGTTGTTTTGAGCGAAAGCCCCGATGCCAAGGATCAGGAACAAAAGAAGTAGAATGTGTTTTTTCATGTTCATCGTGTTTAATCGGTTTGCTGATTCTTGTGAATCATCTTCCTCGTTGACAACGAGGAAGATGATACATCTGATGCTATCTGATAGCACTGCTTATTTTGGAGCGTTTTTCAGAATGTCGCACAACAAATCCCAGAACATCTGCACCGTTTTTATCTCGATGCGTTCGTCGGGGGAGTGGACACCGCGAAGGGTGGGTCCGAACGAAATCATGTCCATGCCCGGAATCTTGTCGCCCACTAATCCGCATTCCAGTCCGGCGTGGATGGCTTTTACTTTCGGAGCGTGTCCAAACCGTTTTTCGTAGGCTTTGGCAGCGATGGCGCAGATGGCCGATTTCGGGTTGGGGGTCCAGCCGGGATAGCCATCGGTGTGCTCCACATCGGCATTGGCCAAGTTAAAGACGCTTTCCACCATGACGGCAACGTCTTCTTTCGACGATTCGATAGAGCTGCGTTGCGAGGTCTGGATGAAGAAATAGCCTTCCTTGCGCTTGACGGAAGCTAGGTTGGTAGAGGTCTCGACGAAGTTGGGAATGGTCTGCGACATGGCGATGACGCCGTGAGGACAGGCATACAATGCGTTGAGGAGTTCGAACTGCGACATTTCGTCAATGACGACATCGGGCTGGATCTCCGCCACAGCGGCTTTTACACTGAGAGAGGGTTCCGTGACTTGATATTCGCCCTTGAAATTGGCTTCCATTTCTTTGACGAACTTACCGAAAGCGGTTTTGTGTTCATTGGGCACAAAGACCAAAGCCGTAGCTTCGCGGGCAATGGCGTTGCGCAGGTTGCCGCCTTGGAAGTCGTAAAGCGCAAGGTCAAATTTCTGAGTGCCAAGCCAAAGAATGCGTGTGAGCAGCTTGTTGGCATTGGCCAAGTTCTTGTTGATGTCGTCGCCGGAGTGCCCGCCTTTGAGACCGCTGACAGTGATGCGGTAAGCCTTGGCGTCTTCTGGGGCAGCTTCTAAGCTGTAGTACATCTTGATGATGGTGTCCATGCCACCGGCACAGCCGATGAAAATCTCACCTTCGTCTTCCGAGTCAAGGTTAAGCAGAATGCGGCCTTTGAAATCTTTCGGGCTAAGTTTCTGAGCGCCGGTAAGTCCGGTCTCTTCGTCAACGGTGAAGATGCATTCTAATGGACCGTGTTTTACATCGGGGTCGGTAATGACCGCCAAGGCAGCGGCAACACCGATACCGTCGTCAGCACCGAGAGTAGTGCCGTTGGCATGTACCCATTCGCCTTTAATGACGGCTTCGATGGGGTCTTTCTCGAAATCATGCACCTTGTCGCTGTTTTTTTCGCACACCATGTCCATGTGGGCTTGCAGCACGATAATTGCACGGTCTTCCATGCCTTTGGTGGCAGGCACATTCATGATGATATTGCCGCACTTCTCCTTGATGTATTCAACTTTGTGATCTTTGGCCCATTTTTCAAGATAAGCCACCATTTTTTCTTCTTTCTTTGAGGGACGAGGCACGTTAAGGATGCCTTTGAATTCTTCCCATACGCCCTTGGGGGCAAGTTTTAAGATGGATTCGTTCATTGTTGTGGAATATTTAATCGTTTTGTTGTCAATAATCGTTTTTCTATCGGACGATTGATGCCATCGGATAAGTGGTCGCTATGCGTGTTTGAGTCTGCTGATGGTGTCAAGCGGGTTGGGTGACTTGAAGACGGCATTGCCGGCGACAAGCACGTGGGCGCCGGCTTCAAACAAGGCGGAGGCGTTTTCGGTGTTTACGCCGCCATCCACTTCAATCAGTGCGGATGTGCGTTGTTCTGCCATCATTTGGCTTAACTTGCTTATTTTCTGATAGGTGCGTTCGATAAACTTTTGTCCCCCAAATCCTGGGTTCACCGACATTAGCAATACCAAATCAAGGTCGGAGAGGATGTCTTCGAGCAATGTTACCGGAGTGTGAGGGTTGAGTACGACACCGGCTTTCAGCCCGAGGCTTTTGATTTGCTGTACGGAACGATGGACGTGCGTGCTGGCTTCGTAATGAAAAGTGATGATGTCTGCGCCCGCTTTGGCAAACGCCTCGAAATATTTGTCAGGCTCTACTATCATCAGATGCACGTCCAACGGTTTGGCGGCTTTCTTTTTAATCGCTTGAATAACGGGAATCCCGAAAGAAATGTTGGGCACGAACCTGCCGTCCATCACATCACAATGAAACCAGTCGGCTTCGCTATTGTCAATCATATCGACGGCATCTCCTAAGTGCAGGAAATCAGCCGAAAGCAGGGAGGGAGCGATGAGTTTTTGCATGAGCAATTTATTTTGATGCAAAACTAATATTTTTTGTCGGATTTTGAAATAATAATCTGGACAAATATGGGGACCTGCCTTTGGTGATGATTATAAAAAAACGCCCTCCGTTTTGGAAGGCGTTTTTTGCAAATTAGCCGAGATAACTCTTCAGGATTTTGCTTCGGCTGGTGTGTTTCAACCGGCGTATGGCTTTTTCCTTGATTTGGCGTACGCGCTCGCGTGTCAGGTCGAATTTTTCGCCTATTTCTTCCAAGGTCAGAGGATGGCTGCCGTTAAGTCCGAAGAAAAGGCGGATGACATCGGCCTCGCGGGGTGTGAGCGACGAGATGGCTCGGTCGATTTCTTTGCGTAACGATTCATACAAGAGCTGGCTTTCGGGTGTAGGGGCCTCTTCGCTTTTCAGCACGTCGTACATGGTGTTGTCTTCGTCCTGAACGAGAGGCGCATCCATCGAGAGATGACGCCCGGCATTCTTCATCGACTCTTTCACTTCCGATTCCGTGATTTCAAGCAGTTCGGCAATTTCCTCCGCATTGGGTTCGCGTTCATACTCTTGTTCTAGCTTGGCATAAGCTTTGTTGATTTTGTTGATGGAACCGATTTTGTTAAGAGGAAGACGAACAATACGCGACTGTTCGGCCAAGGCTTGAAGGATGGATTGACGAATCCACCACACGGCGTAGGAGATGAATTTGAAACCTCTTGTTTCATCGAAACGTTGTGCGGCTTTTATCAGACCCAAGTTGCCTTCGTTGATTAAGTCGGGAAGACTAAGGCCTTGATTCTGATACTGTTTTGATACGGAAACTACAAAACGCAGGTTGGCTTTGGTGAGTTTTTCCAAAGCAATCTTGTCGCCTTGCTTGATACGTTGCGCCAATTCCACCTCTTCTTCAGCGGTAATAAGCTCAACTTTACCAATTTCTTGCAGATACTTGTCAAGAGAAGCCGTTTCTCTGTTTGTTACCTGCTTCGTGATCTTTAACTGCCTCATTAAACGTAAAAATTGCTCGTATGATTAATAATAAAATGGTGATTTATCACAATGATGAAAGGAAATAAGAGTTAGTGGCGTACGGTAGAACGAAGTACAAAACGCCTACTAACTCTTAAACCATAATGATTTATTTTCTTCTGTTGTTGGAGCCGCCGTTTCCGTGATGTCCGCCGCCATTTCCGCGACGCTCGCCATTTGAACGGTGTGGACCGCCTGCAGGTTTCCGATCCACATAGCCTTCGGGTTTGGGTAAGAGGGCTTTGCGCGACAGACGCAGCTTTCCCGTCTTCTCATCGATTTCGATGAGTTTCACTTGGATATGGTCGCCTTCTTTCAGCACGCCATCCATGGATTCAAGACGTTCCCAAGCGATTTCCGAAATATGAAGCAGACCGTCTTTGCCCGGCATGATTTCGACAAAAGCGCCAAAAGCCATGATCGACCTTACGACACCATCGTAAACCTCACCCACTTCAGGAACGGCAACGATGGCTTTGATTTTGGCCTTACAAGCCTCGATGTCGGCTTTGTTTTGTGAGGAAATCTCTACAATACCAAATTGGTCGTCTTCGGTGATGACGATAACCGTATTGGTTTCTTTCTGCATTTCCTGAATGACTTTTCCGCTAGGTCCAATCACGGCACCGATAAAGTCTTTGGGTATCAACATCTTCTCGATACGAGGAACGATTTCCTTATAGTCACTGCGTGGCTCGGTAATGGTCTTTGCCATTTCATCAAGGATGTGGATACGTCCTTGACGTGCCTGTTCCATAGCTTCGGTCAGTACTTCGTATGAAAGACCGTCCACTTTAATATCCATTTGGCAGGCAGTGATACCGTCGCGTGTTCCGGTAACCTTAAAGTCCATGTCGCCGAGGTGATCCTCATCACCGAGGATGTCCGTCAACACGGCGTACTTTCCGTTTTCAGTGTCGGTAATCAAACCCATGGCCACACCGGCAACGGGTTTACGAATCGGTACGCCGGCATCCATCAGAGCCAGACAGCCTCCACATACCGATGCCATTGATGAGGAACCGTTGGATTCGAGGATATCCGACACGATGCGCACCGTGTAAGGCATGGTTTCATCGTGTGGCACCATGGATTTCAAAGCTCTTTCCGCCAAGTTGCCATGACCGACTTCGCGGCGGCTGACGCTGCGTTGCGGTTTGGCTTCTCCTGTGGCAAAGCCGGGGAAGTTATAGTGCAGGATGAAGTTGTTGGTGCCTTCCACAATCGTTCCGTCAATGGTCTGCTCATCGAGCTTGGTGCCCAATGTGACCGTTACCAATGCCTGGGTTTCACCGCGGGTGAAGATGGCGGAACCGTGTACCGAAGGCAGAAAATCGACTTCCGTCCAGATGGGGCGTACTTCGTTGAGGCGGCGTCCGTCAAGGCGTTTGCGTTCGATAAGGATAGCATCACGCACGGCCTTGCGTTCCACATCGTGGAAGTAACGGTTAGCCAGAGGCAGCAATGTTTCAAGTTCCTCTTCGGTATATTTTGTCAAGTGGTTGTCGAGAATGGCTTGGAAAGCCGCTTCACGCTCGTGTTTGTTGGCTGTTCCGGTCAAGGCGAAGTCGTAGCAGGGCTTGTAGCAGGCTTCGGTGAGTTCGGCACGCAGTGTTTCGTCGTTGACTTCGTGGCAATATTCACGTTTCGGGTTGTTGACCTTTGCAGCGAGCTCAATCTGTGCCTGGCATTGCACTTTGATGGCTTCATGAGCAGTTTTCAAAGCGTTAAGCATCTGTTCCTCGGAGACTTCCTTGCATTCGCCTTCCACCATGCAGATGTCTTTCATGGAAGCCGCCACCATCAGTTCGAGGCGGGCGTTTTCCATCTGCTCAAAAGAAGGATTGATGACGTATTCGTCGTCGATGAGGGCTACGCGCACTTCCGAAATGGGACCGTGAAACGGAATATCGGAAACGCTAATGGCCGATGAGGCGGCGAGGGCTGCCAAAGCATCGGGCGGGAAGTTTTTATCACCCGAAAGCAAGGTCACCTGAACCTGTGTCTCAGCGTGATAATCGTCGGGGAAAAGCGGACGCAATGCGCGGTCGATCAAGCGGGAGATAAGAATCTCGTAGTCGGAAGGCTTGGCCTCGCGTTTGAAAAAGCCGCCGGGGAATTTTCCAGTGGCAAAGTATTTCTCTCTGTAATCCACAGATAAGGGGAGGAAATCGGTTTCAGGTGCCGCTTCCTTGGCTGAAACGACAGTGGCTAAAAGCACCGTGTTGCCGCAGCGCACTACCGCCGAACCGTCGGCTTGTTTGGCCAAACGACCAGTATTAATGCTGATTTCCTGCCCGTTGGGCATATTTATTAGTTGTGTGATTCCTTCAGGACCCATGATGTATGATGTTTAGATGTGGGACTGTTTTTGTGATTGTTTAGTTTTCAAAACCCGTTTCCGGTCAATCAAGCTCAAAGATAGGGAAGAGGTTTAATTTGCAGAATCTACATTTAATAAAGCCTTTCTACTTCCTTGATTTGCAGGTGTAATTTCAACGCCATCGAACCGCGGGATACATAAATAGCAAAAAAGGCAATCTCGAAATTGCCTTTTTTACTTGTCCCGCACGGGCAAAGCGGGAATCATTTTCTGATACCCAACTCCTTAATGATGGTGCGGTATCTTTCAATATCCGTTCTCTTCAAGTAATCGAGGAGCTTTCTGCGCTTACCTACCAAACGAACCAATGAACGTTTGGCTACCAAGTCCTTTGAAAACTCTTTAGTCTGTTCAGTCAAGTGCTTGATTCTGAATGTGAATAAAGCAATCTGACCTTCCGCCGAACCAGTATCGGCTGCATTCTTACCAAATTGTGTGAAAATCTCAGATTTCTTTTCTGCAGTTAAATACATAACTTTTAAACTTTTATCTTCTAACTTTTTCCTTAGTTCAAGCGGCAAAATTACTCATTTTTTTTGATATGGCAACTAAAAAGCCTGACAATCTTGCTTTTTTATTGTCTTTTTTTATTAATAAAACATCAAAACGCTTATTGTCAGCTTGTTATGTTTGTTCACAACTACCCCTGTCGATATTATCCTCCATGCTCTCGGCAACGATTTCGGAATCGAAAACTTGTTCATCTTCTTCTTTTCGTCCGAAGTGCTTTTTGTTACGTCTTCCCAGCGGGGAGGCTTCCATTTCGGATGCTGCAACATCGGCAGTCTCAAGGATGCTTTCCTTATTGCGGAAAATAAACAGGTACAGCTTGCTAATCAAATTTTTGCCTTCGATAATTGGGACAAGTACAGAGGTGAATATGGTGGTGAACAGGATGATTGCAAACACAATGTTTTGAATGTTTTCGCCGCCGGGAATACCTGCTTGGGCGGGTATGGTGGCGAGCACGGCAGCTGCCAAACCTTTTGGAAGCATGGTCGCCATATAGACCATGTCGTTGGCGGGAAGAGCTTCTCGTTTAGAAATGGCAAACCGTACAATCAGTATTCTTAACGTGAAAAGCACGATGGTTAGGCCAAGACCGATAAGAATGGGCATGTACTGATCGAGGCGGATGGAGATGCCGATATAAACAAAGAAAAAAGTTTTAAGCAAGAAAGAGACCTCGCTGAATAGCAGTTTTTCAGTGGGGTTGAGTTTGGCGGGACGACTCTTGAATACGCGATTGAGCAATCCGTCGTAGATGCTGTCGATATTGGCAAGACCTATACCGAACGCCAAGGCGGCAATAGCGCCGCTGAAGCCGATAAACTCATTGAAACCATAGACGATGAAAACGAATGCCGGTGTCGTCAGTATGGAGTTTTTCACATGACGCATTTTGTCGAGAATGTACGACCAGAAGACAGCGGCCAATAAACCAAAGATTGTGGTCAATACGAAAGAGGCAAAAATCTGACCGAAAATGATGCCGAAGTTCAGCTTGCCAATTTGCACCGCTTGTAGCAAGGCCAAGGCGAAAACAATGCAAAGCACACTTCCGAATGCCGATTCTAAAATTAGAATGGTGCCACCTTTCTCACTGATTTTCAATTGTTTTATCATCGGAATGACAACGGCAGATGAGGTGCCGCCAACAATGGAGCCTAGCATAAAGCTTGTAAGCGGATCAATTTTTAAAGCCAGCCAGCCAATCAATCCGACAACGACCATGGTGGTGAAGAAGTTGGTCACGGTAAGACGAACCGTCCCTCTCAGTGATTTCAACAACGATTCAAAACCAAGCTGTGTGCCGCTTTCAAAAAGGATGACGACAAGGGTGACCGCCGAAAAAATGCCGCCGACAGCACCGAATGAAGAAGGCCTGACCCAGTGGAAAACAGGTCCGATGATTAAACCGATAATCATCAGAAGCAACACGTCGGGAACACGTTTACGGCTGAAAATCTCCGAAAACAAATGGGCGGCGAAGACTAGAAGTCCCAGAATGGCAATGGTTAAGCCGGTTTTTCCAGCCGATGGTGAGGAGTGGGTCATTTGCTCGATAACTTCCGGCTGTACGATGGTGTCGGTCACCGTATGCAAGGTGTCACTTACAATATGTAAGGTGTCGCTTACAGTGTGAAGTGTATCAGCAATAGGAAGCAAAGAGTCGGGCATACCTTATCGATTTGGTGAAATTGTTTTTATAATTTCATGCAAAAATACACAATTAATAGATTAAGGTGGAAAGAAGTTCTGCAATCGCTCTTTTTTTTGATGTCATTTCTCAATTTGGCAATGGCCGCTTATTCCCAAAGATTTGTTATCGGGCATGAGCTGTTTTGTGCAAATTTCGACTCTATTGCCATTCCAACGAGTGTCATTGTTTCATCATTGAATCAAAAAAACGAGACCGAAACATGTCGGTCTCGTTTTCTGCATACGCTCAGATTGTTTTATGCGATACTCAACTGATAAAACATGAGTTAAAAAGGGATTTTCAGACTTAATGCCACATTCCTTCCGGGATTGAACAATGCCGCTTCCTTCAAGGTGGACAGATGGTTGATGTATTTTACATCAAGCAGGTTTTTGACTCCTAATTCCATCTGTAGGAATTGTTTCCCGAATCGTACAGATGTTCCTGTGCTCAGATCCACCAAGAGGTAACCTGCTGTAGCGGTCTCATCAGGGGCGATGCTGTTTTGGTCGAAAACCTTGGTTAGCCGTGCCGAGAAATAGGAATCGTTCAGGAAAGCCATCTTTTCTTTGGTCAGTTTCAGGGCAAGGGTCAGCTTTTGAGCCGGTATGAAAGGAAGGTGTTTCCCGTCTTTCTGTTGGCCGACCACACCAGCGTATGTCGATTCAAGTTGCAGCCATTTTATAGCGGTAGGATGGATTTGCAGCCCCGCTTCTCCGCCAAACAGCACGGAATGGGCTTGCCGGTACTGATAGATGTTCACGCCGGCATTCGTGGTGTCATTGGTTGGTGCGATGAAAATGAAGTTGTTCACAAGATTGTAAAAAGCGGCAATGTCTAAGGTGATATTGGGATCGTGATAACGGATGCCAGCGTCGGCTTCGCGCGATTTTTCGGGCAACAGATTGGCATCGCCTTTTTCATAACGCAGCTCGTGTAATCCGTTTGAGGTCAGTTCTGCCAAATTGGGACTGCGGTAAGCCGTGGCGAAATTGGCGCGGAACACAAAGCGATTCAAGGAATAAGTGCCTCCCACGGAACCGTTGAAACTGCCGTAGCGTTTGTCGATGCCGGGACGGCTTGCGCATTCTTCGGAGGCGGCAATGGTTTGCGAGACGATCTGCCTGAAGTCATAACGGGCGCCGGCTTGCAACCGGAGGTTTCCGAAAAACTCGTGCTGCAACAAAGCAAAAACGGCTTGATTGCCAACCGAGGCATTGGGCAACAGCTTGACGGGGCGGTCGTTTAGGTTCATATTCCTTTGGTTGAACCCCTGAAAACCAACTACATATTCCGATTTTTCATCGGGGGTCATGAAAAGTTTTGCTTCGTACGACAAGGTGGCAAGGCGCATTTCAATCTCGACTTCATTCTCATCCTCAATGTGTGCCAGATCTGTGCTTTGGTAAGCGGCATTTGCTTCCATTTTGTATTTCCCGAGGAAAAGACGGTTTTGCGATGAAAGCAAATGGGTGTTGAACTGTTGGTAAAACACGCTGTTTTTTCGTTCGCCTGCTTCTACCATGTCAAAGGCTTCTTCTTCGGCCAGCCCTAATTTTTGGTTGCCGTATTCATAGGATAAGCGGGAATAGAGTTTTTTTCCGGTATATCCGGCATTGCCTTTCACCGACCATTCGTTGAATCGGGTGTTGGGAGCAAAAGCTCCGCCTCCTTGACGGAAATCGGCATGGGTGGAGTGTCCTGCACGGATGCCGCCGAAAAACTTTCCGGAAGCACCCTTAATGCCCCAATTATTGATCATGCCCCGTGTGTTCGAGAATAGGCTCACATTGTAATCTCCCGTGATACTGCCTATCGGGGCTGGTTTTTCTTGGATAAAGTTGATGACGCCTCCAATGGCATCGGAACCATACAATAAGGAAGTGGGCCCTTTGACGATTTCCACTTTTTCAACACCGAACTCGCTGATGCCGAGGGGATGGTGGTCGGAATACTGGTAGTTCTCGTAACGGACACCGTTGTTGAGCACTAAAACATCGTTCATTGATAGTCCGCGAATGACGGGTTTTGTAACGCCGCTGCCCTTTGAAATCATGTCCACTCCGGGCACTGAACAGATTTTTTCCATAAAATTCGGCGAGGTCATTCCTTTTGCCGCATCGAGTGACAATACGTCGATTTTCACCGCATTGCGCTGTTGGTCGCTGTGATAGCCTGATGTCACGACCACCTCGTCCATGCCTACATTGACAGGAAGCAAGCAGACTTCCAAATTCTGTGGTGATCCGTTCAATTTCAAAGTCTTGATGCAGCTATTGTAACCGATGTACGAAAACTGTATCTTAATCAGTCCATCAGGTAAGTTGTTCAACTGATAACAGCCTTCCGGATCGGTCGCCGTTCCTTTGTTCAATTCGTGGATATAGACCGTTGCGTCTGTCAGGGGCTGTTGGTCTTGTCCCAATACTTTTCCCGTTATAATGTTTTGTGCTTTCATGGCATGACACATACATACCATGAAAAAAATAAAAAATGCTTTTTTCATTGGATAATAGATAAAAATAGATTGTGATAAAATATTCAAGTAGTCTTCGGTTTGTCAAACTCATGCCACGGGAGGGGCGCGCAAACAAACAACAATCCGTTCAGGTGATTGATAGTCAGATGAATATTTATGAATAATGTAGGGACATTCGATAATTTTTTGGGAGGAATTCAATGGTTCGATCCCGCAGGAAATGGTTTTGAAATCAAAGCTACAGACCTCGCATTTTTCACTCAGCGAGACGATATTCTCATCATGGCTGTGCTCGGAAACCTCATGATGGTGTTCCGATTTCAGCATCCACAAACTTATGAATGTGAGCAGGAGAAACCATGATAATATGCACTTTGTCTGTCGATTCATTGGATGTAAATGGAGCATTGAGCCAATATGTTGAGTTGTAACTTGCAAACAATCTGTATTTTACGATGTTTATTAAAGCGATACACACCCATTGGCTATGCTTTTTCCAAGGGTGCAAAAATAGACATTTATTATTTTTTGAACACTTGGCGTGGCTCTTTTCTTTGAATCTGTGCGGAAACGGCTTTTGTCGGTTTTCATTTTTAGCAAAAAAAGCTATCTTTGCATAGAAAATCAAAGCCATGAGCGAAAAGACACGTTCCGTTTTACAGCAGTATTGGGGTTATCCTTCATTTCGCCCGTTGCAAGAGGAAGTTGTCGATGCGGTAGTTTCTGGTCGCGACACGCTGGCCTTGTTGCCGACGGGAGGCGGCAAGTCAATCTGTTTTCAGGTGCCCGCCATGGCGATGGAGGGGATTTGCATTGTCATCACACCACTGATTGCATTGATGAAAGATCAGGTGGCGCACTTGGTTGAAAAAAACATTCCTGCCGCTGTGATTTTTTCGGGCATGCATCCTGATGCGATGGATTTGGCTTACAATCAGGCTGTTTTCGGGCGACTGAAATTCCTTTATGTATCTCCTGAACGGTTAATGACCGACCAGTTTACCGAAGCTCTGAGCCGTATGAAAGTCAATTTGCTGGCTGTTGATGAGTCGCATTGCATCTCGCAATGGGGCTATGATTTCCGTCCGCCTTATTTGAAGATCGCCGAAATCAGGCCGTATATTCCCAACACGCCTGTGCTGGCGTTGACGGCAACCGCTACGGCGAAAGTCGTTGACGACATCCAGTTTCGTTTGGGTTTCAAGCAGCGCAATGTGTTTCAAAGCAGCTTTGAGCGTAAAAACGTGACCTATAGCGTGTGTCACGAGGCGGATAAATTGGGATTGCTGCAAAGGAAACTTCAACGGATGACTTCGGGCAGCGCCATTGTGTATGTGCGCAGCCGTAAACGAACGCAGGTCATTTCGGAATGGCTTTCCTCGATAGGGATTTCATCCACTTTTTATCATGCCGGTCTTGATGCCAAGGTGCGCGACGAAAGGCAGGAGCATTGGATGAAGGGAAAAATTAGGGTGATGGTGGCTACCAATGCCTTTGGGATGGGTATCGACAAGCCCGATGTGCGCCTTGTGGTTCATATCGACCTGCCCGATAGCATTGAAGCCTATTTTCAGGAAGCTGGTCGTGCCGGACGCGACCTGAAGCCTGCCGATGCTCTTTTGCTCGTTTCATCGGAAGATATTGCCAGGCTGAAAGACAACTTGTCGGATTCTTTTCCCGAACTGGATCGCATAAAGACGATTTACAAAGCTATTGGAAATTACCTGCAAATCCCTGTCGGATCAGGAAGCGGCGTTTCGTATCCTTTTATCCTGAGCGATTTTGTCCGGCAATACGGATTCTCGATGTTAGAGGTGTTCAACACCTTGAAGATTTTGGAGAAAGAAGGCTATTGGATTCGCTCTGAAAGTTTTGAAGAACCTTCGAAGTTGTTCATTAAGGCAACGCGCGAGGACTTGTACCGGTTTCAAATAGAACACTCGAAATACGCCCCATTAATTAATGTGCTGTTGCGCAACTTGCCCGGTGTGTTGACCGATTTTGTCAAAATCAATGAAGAAAGTCTGTCAAGAAAGGTCGGAATCGGTACGGACAGGGTGGCGGCGCAGTTGAAAGACTTGGAAAGGCTGAACTTCCTTAGCTACGCGCCTCGCAATGATAAGCCGCAGCTGTTGCTCTTGTCGGAATATATCGATACGAAATATTTCAGTCTCTCAAGTGAGAATTATTACGACCGGAAAAAAGAAGCGGTTGAACGGGTGCAAGCCGTCATCGACTTTGTCAATAATGATGAAGAATGCCGTAGTGTGCAGCTTTTGCGTTATTTCAACGAGAAGGACAGTCGTCGTTGCGGGCGTTGTGACGTGTGTCTGAAAAAACATCAGGAAAAAACCTCTGATGGAAGAGTGTACAGACAGATCGGCGATAAGATTATCAATGTGCTTATGGAGCAACCGATGACGGTTTACGGAGCCACGACATTGTGCAGTGAGAATAGGGAGGATGATGTGCTGGATGCGCTTCGCTGGATGATTGACAACGACATGGTGCATGAAGATGGACAGGGCAACATCAGTGTGAAAAGAAAAAGGAAGAAGGACTGAGGCGTGGTAAGGTTTCGGTTTTCACTGCAAGTGCCGGAACGGAGTTTGTCGGAGACAACAAAAAAGCCGCTCGAAAGCGGCTTTGTCATTTCTTAATCACTTGATTATTTCATGATGTTGGAAGCGGGTTTGAATCTGACAACCTTCTTTGCAGGAATGTTGATGGATTTTCCCGTTCTCGGGTTGTGGCCTTTTCTGGCGGCGCGTTTAGTAACGGTAAAGGAACCGAAACCTACGAGAGCGATTTTATCGTCCTTCTTGATGGCCTTTTTGGTGACTTCCATGAAAGCATCGAGAGCTTTTCTTGCATCAACTTTTGTCATGCCGGCTTTTTCAGCCATCGCATCGATTAATTCTGCTTTGTTCATTTTTGTTGTATTTGTTGGTTAATAAATTAGTAACGGCTACAAAAGTAGTTTAATTTCTTATTGTACAATACTTTTTCTCAAAAAAAACACTTTTTTTTCAAAAAAAGATGATATTTCCATAGAAAAAGCCTCAAAGGTCACCCTTTTAGGGCGTTTCGGACCATATTGCAAGCCTTAAAATGCGGTTTTCCAAGTTTCGTTAAAACGGAACCCGCGAAGAAATTCTTCGATGGACATTTGATTTTTTCCGGATTGCTGTAAAACAGTCAGGTGAATATAGCCATCAGGAACTGCAATTTTCAAAAAAGTCTTATTGTCAGTGCGTATGCTTCCAACAGTTTCATTATGGAGGCAAGGCTCGCAGGTGCAGGAGAATATTTTCAGGTCGAGATTTTGATTTTGGTCAGAAACGAGACGGGCATGGGCGGCAGGGTAGGGTGATAAGCCTCTGACGAGGTTATTAATAGAGGTGCAGTCGCGGTTCCAGTCGATGAAACAGAAGTCCTTGAATATTTTGGGTGCTTCTTTTAAAACCATGCCGTTGAGAACTTGGTCTTGGGGGATGGTGTGGGCGGCATCCTGCTCTATTTTCTGTATGGTTTGCACCACCAACTTATTGCCCAAGCGCATTAGTTCGTCGTGAAGCTCGCCGGCGGTTTCATCGGGGCGGATAGCGACTTTTTCTTGCATGATGATGGCGCCTTTGTCAATGTCTTCGTTTAAAAAGAATGTGGTCAAGCCGGTTTCTGTCTCGCCGTTGATGATGGCATGGTTGATGGGGGCTGCACCGCGGTATTGGGGCAAAAGCGAAGCATGTAGGTTGAAAGTGCCAAGACGCGGCATTGTCCATACGGCAGCAGGCAGCATTCTGAATGCCACAACGATGAACAAGTCGGCATGAAACGATTCCAACTGTTTCAAAAAGTCGGGGTCTTTCAGCTTCGCAGGCTGTAACAAAGGCAAATCATGGTGGAGAGCGGTTTCTTTCACTTCGGAAAAGCGGATTTTCTTGCCTCTTCCGGAAGGCTTGTCAGGAGCGGTGACAACGGCCGCTATTTCATAGCCTGCAGCTAAAATGGCTTCCAATTGTGATGCGGCAAGCTCGGGAGTGCCGAAATAGATGATCTTGATCTTCTTCATGGCGCAAAATTAGCTTTTTTTGAAAAGGAGTCCGCCCTTTCTTTTTGTTTCACCATTGATTTGACAGAAAAAAGAAGTCCGACATCATGCCGGACTTCAACAAATTAAACATTTTATGTCAAAAAAAGTTATTTCGTCATCTCTTTGAGTTTGGAGATGTTTCTTTCTATTTCGAAAGCCTCGTTGCTCAGCGGGAAGTCTTTTTTCAAGGTCTCGTATGCTTTTAATGCCTTGGCGTTGTCACCGGCAATTTCGCAGGAAGCACCGAGTTTTTGCAAAAGCATCGGTGTGGCGAAGTCGTTGGTTTTCATCGAGGCGCCCTTTTCGTATTTTGAAATGGCTTTCTGGACGTCATCAAGCTGCATGTAGCAGTCGCCCATAAGACCGTATGCCAAGGGAGCGAGAATCTGATCGGAGCCTTTGAACTTCTCGAGCATGGGGAGAGCTTCGTTGAATTTGCCCTGGTTCATGTAGCAAATGCCGGCGTAATAAGCAGCCAGCTTGCCGCTCTTTGTCGAGCCGTATTCGTCAACGATGTCGAGAAAACCGAAATGGTTGCCGTCACCGTTCAAAGCTGTTTCGTACTGACCTTTCTCAAACAGTTGCTGAGCTTTGTAAATCTGTTTGCCTGCCTCTTCGGAACGTGGGTCTAAATAGAATTTCTTGATGCCAAAGATAACGAGAACTATCGCAACAATGATACCCAAGACAATCCAGATGGTCTTTTGGTTTTTCTCAATAAAAAGTTCAGTCTTGCTTAACGCATTTTCAACATTTTGCAGATTTTCGTCTCCGCGATTCTGCTTTTCACTTTGATTTGCCATATTGATTCAAAATTTCAAAGCGCAAAATTACATTTTTTACCGATAGGATGATGCAAAAATTTTCCATTCGACTTTCTTTTTCTTTTTTATTATCATAAACATTTGATTGTCAAAATATTATACTTTAATTATTAACGAGTTGTTATGAGCTTATTGACCCATTGCATCGAAAATAGCTTATTTTTGCGCATTGAAAATACCAACATCCATGACACCAAGGGACAAAAAACTACTCGAATTTCTATATGACTTCATTACGGTAGAGCGCAAACAACGCTTTGAAGACGTGCTTGCCTACCGTACCCGTCATGTCACCGTTGTGCTTGAAGACATCTATCAATCGCACAATGCGAGTGCTGTGCTTCGCAGTTGCGACTTGACGGGGGTTCAAGATGTTCATATCATCGAAAACCGCAACGTTTACGACATCAATCCAGACATTGTTGTTGGCAGTACGAAGTGGCTTAACTTGCATAAATACAACGAATTAGACTTTAATACGCCTGAGGTTTTCGATAGGCTTCATGCCAAGGGGTATCGGATAGCCGCTACTTGTCCGCACCGCGACGATTTTACGCCCGACACCTTGCCGCTCGATAAGCCGGTGGCCTTGGTGTTTGGGACCGAAAAGGTGGGACTTACGGATTATGCCATCTCACATGCCGATATGCACGTCCGTATCCCGATGTTCGGATTCACTGAGAGTTTCAATATCAGCGTGTCGGCGGCATTGCTCATGCACACGCTCACCAACCGTTTGCACGCCTCGGCGGACATTGATTGGAAGCTGACGGATGAAGAAAAAGATGAGTTGAGGTTGGAATGGACACGCAACACCCTCTCGCGCATTAAATTCTATGACGTGAAATTCAATCAACTGTATCCTGATTTATAAAGGTTGTAATAGGAAGTTGAGGTAAAGGCGATGGAGCTGATTTCTAATTTTGTTGAAAAATCACTACGATGAAAAGCGGAATAAAATTATGGTTGTTTTTATTTCTTATGGGCTTGACGGGCTGTCAATCGAAGCCGGTTAAGAATGAAGGACGCGCCATATTCAGATACAACGAGGCGGCAGGCATTTTGACCCTCGACCCGATTTATGCCAAGGACCTTCCGCATATTTGGGCGTGCAACCAGTTGTTCAACAGCCTTGTAGCTCTTGACGACAGCATGAACATAGTGCCGATGATTGCCAAACGCTGGAACATTAGCGACGACGGACTGACCTATACTTTTTTTCTGCGCAACGATATTCGCTTTCATCAAGACACATGTTTTGACAGACCGCGCTATCTGAATGCCAATGATGTTGTCTATTCTTTCAACAGGGTGGTTGACAAGCATTTGAACTCGCCCGGTGCTTGGATTTTTTCCCAAGTGCGGCACGATGACCGAGGGTATGCTTTCGAGGCTCTTGACGACACCACGTTTCAGGTGGAGTTGTCGCAGCCTTTTCCGCCTTTTCTCGGCATATTGTCAATGACCTATGCTTCAATCGTTCCACATGAGGCGGTGGACTATTATGGCGATGATTTCCGCCGACATCCGGTTGGGACAGGACCTTTCAAGTTTCAATATTGGAAAGAAGCAGTAAAGTTGGTGTTTCACAAAAATCCTTGTTATTTTGAATGGGACGGCGATCGCCGGCTTCCGTACCTTGATGCAGTTTCCATCAGTTTCCTCATCGATAAGCAGGTGGCCTTCCTTGAGTTTGTCAGGGGCAAGTTCGACTTTATGTCGGGTATCGATGCGCGCTATAAGGATGAGCTGCTCACCCGCGATGGAAAACTGCGGAAAAAATATGAGAAATCCATTTATTTAGTGACCGAACCCTATTTGAATACGGAATACTTTTCGTTTTTCATCGATCCCAACGATCCAATTGGGGCCGATCGCGCCAAGGCTTTGCGTCAAGCCGTCAGCTATGGTATTGACCGTGACAAGATGCTGCGTTATCTTCGCAATGGCATTGGGACTGCGGCGACGGGAGGGATGATCCCGGTAGGGCTTCCCGGACATTCCGACAGTATCGGCTATGCCTTTGATATGAAAAAAGCGCAGCAATTGGTGGCCGAACACCAATTGGAAGGGCAGACCTTGCGTCTTTCCACTACGGCGGAATATGCCGATATCGGAAAGTTTGTGCAGTCGCAGGTCGCTACATTAGGGGTGAACTGCGAGATGGAAGTGATGCCGCCCGCCACCTTGCGCAACCTGCGTTCCAACGGAAGCCTTTCGTTTTTCCGTTCGTCGTGGGTGGCCGACTATCCCGATGCAGAAAACTATCTCTCGCTTTTCACTACGGCTAACTTTGCACCAGATGGACCTAACTATTCGCATTATTCCGACAGCATATTTGACAGATTGTACAACAAGTCGATGAACACCAACGAGTTAAACGAAAGAATCCGTTGTTATCAAACAATGGACAGCCTGATGATGCAGGATGCACCCGTGCTGGTGCTGTTTTACGATGAGGTGTTGCGCTTTGTAAACCGGCGTGTGGACGGACTGGGAAGCAATCCCACCAACCTGTTGAACCTGAAACGGGTGCGGATAAGATGATGCAAGGCCATCTTTTCAGCTGGGTTTTGTGATACGGTGGATGTCGTATCATTGGCCGTCAAGAGAAAACCTATCATTTGATGGTTCAGTAAGATTTATTTTGGACACCATTGTCGTTGAACATAGAATTAGTTGTATTTTTGCCTCACATAAATGCTACGAAAATGATTGCTTTGAGCTTCATGAATTACCAAAGGAAAAACTTTGCTCAAATTAGGGAAATAGGGCTCTTGCATGTCATGTGGTGTATAT
>JBGYXG010000053.1:0-6985 GCA_041842465.1 Candidatus Limimorpha sp. | reverse complement strand
ATAAAAGACCAGTATATTCCGTCTTCCTCGAAAGAACAAGCATCTGGTATAAATAGCGTATTGTTTATGGTAATATCTTCTTTCGTTTTTTCCAAGTTGTTTTCACTCATATATACATTGCTATTTGACTGGCTGACCATTAACCTTATGTTTTGGGCAAAAACACTTCCCTGATTATTGTGTCTTATTCGCGCAGCTCTGCAATACACTTGGTGAGCGTTTTCCACAAAAACATAAACATGGCGATTTGTGCCTATTTCAAGCCAAAAGTCATCTTTAGACATATTTTTTTCAACGGTACCTAATTGCCAATTTTGGAGACATTTTCCTACAGTATTACGCTTGCTAAATGGCATTTCATAAGGCGGGCAAATGTTTATCTTTTCAACAAGTTCTAAAACAAGAGGATTTTCATTTCTTTTTATCAGTAACTTATTGTTTTGTAACGAAATAAGATCGGCAAATTTTATTGTGCCCTTGTCAAGTGTGGATCTGTCGATTTTTTCACATTTCTTTGTCGATACAAAAAAATTGTATCCAGAAACGAACGTGCTGTATTTTTCTCCTTCAATTTGCTCCGTTTGTCGTAATACTACTGAAATCGTATCGTTTTTCCGTTCAAACAGAAGAGTGTATTTTTCGGTTTGCACTAACTCACAGTCTGCATTGGCCCAAACTCCGAAAAAGAGTTCGTTGTCGTTTTGGCCTATCGCAAAAAGTGTTGAAAACAAGAATAGATTACCCAAAATCAATTTGATGGACAAGGACTTGATGTATTTTTTTGTTGTCATGATGATAAATTGTTATTAGTTAGGATTATCTTTTTAGTTGTTTTTAAGGCTTAACATTATATTACTGCTAACGTCTAAACTTACGCATTTCGTTTATCTTACACATATTTTCTTCGTCTATCGAAATCCATTATTTACTGCAATAAATGATTATTTTCCATTCATTCTTTCTGCAAGGTCTTCACGGGGTTGGTGTTCATCAGGCGGATGGCTTGTGCGCTGATGGCCAAGGCGGACACCAAAAGCACCACCAACAGCACCGTGGCATAGATCCACCAGTGGTTTTCGATGCGGCAACTGTAGTCCTGCAACCAGAGTTTCACCAACACGTAGCCCAAAGGCAGGGCGAACAGGGCGGCATAGAGCACGATTTTCATAAAGTTTTTCAACATACTGAAAAACACGTCCTTACGCTCAAAGCCAAAGACCTTGCGGATGCTTACATTCTTGGCTTGCTGCTTGGCATAGTAGGTGCTCATCGCCACCAACGCCATCGCGGAAAGTATGAGGGTCAAGAGAGTGAAAAGGGCAATGAGCTGCATGTTGTTGTTCTCGTGGGCATACATCGAGGCGATTTCGGCATCTACGGAACGAACGCCGATGTTGTTTTCGAGGTGCTTGTCGCGGTAGAACTGCTCAAGGGCCTTGACAGCCTCCTTGGTGTTGCCGTTCACCTTGACAAGCAACTGCCTAAGGTTCTGCTGCGCCCCTTCTTCGTTGATGTCCTGCACATAGTAACAGAGGTTGATTTCGGCTATCTCCTCCGCCGACATGTCGCCCCGCCTGAAGTCGCGGATGATGCCGCTGATGGGATAGTCATTGCCGCCGAGAGACAGGAGGTCGCAAGTGAGATCCACACCGAGATGCCGCATGGTGCTTTCGGTCAGCCATAGGGAATGGTTCAAAGGCGCGGCGTTGCGGCTGAGGACACGGAAACCCAGCAGATTAAAGGCCGTGCTGTCGCCGATAAACATCTCCATGTTGACATTCTCGCCGTTATAGTCGAAGCCCCATGACGAACGTCCGGAGGCGGCTGGAGAGAACTGCACGTGACCGATCCGTTCCACGAAAGGCAGGGCGCGAAGTTCATCCACCCCGTAGTCGGCATAATCCTTGGCACCCACGACCGAAATCACGCCTTTCCTTTCGTAGCCTCTATCCTGATTCGACATGTACCGAAGTTGCAGAAACATGGCGAAGACGACACAGAGCGTGGCTATCGTCACCGCGCTTTCAAGACCGATAAAGACACGTCCCAAGCCCATACGACCGCCATCGGCAAAGCTGCCTTTCACCACGTCGATAGGCTGGTAACGCAGCATCAGCAAGGCCGGCAAGACACCCGTCAAGAGGGAGAGCACGACAAGCAGCAGTGCCAACAGCCCGACACCCGCAGCCGTAACATGTCCGAACAAGTCCACCTCCTTGCCGATCAGCCTGACGAACAGCGGCTCTAACCAAGACGTCAGCACGAGGGCGAGGGCAAAGGCAAAGAGTGTCAGCAGAAAAGCCTCCTTGATGTAACGCAAGACGATGCCGCCCTTTTGTTCTCCTAACAGACGACGCGTGGCCATCTCCTTGGCGCGAAAACCGATTTGGGCGACCGTAAGCGAGATGTAATTCAGCACGGCAAAGACCAATAGCAGGACACCGGCGGCCAGAAAGAGGTACACAAAATTCAAGTTGATGATGCCTTCAAAAGGATAGCTGCTTCCCTTCGAGTAGAAATGGATTTTCCGGAAAGGGATAAAGTTGAACGCCTTAAACAAGCCGCTTTGAAAGAGCATATCCTGCTCCTTCAGCACTTTCAGCGCCTTTTCCTCCAATGCCGGCACATCCGCACCGGGCGCCAGCCTGAAGAACAGTTCCGCGGTTCCGTTTCCGTTGCGCAGCAGGTTCGGATAGAAGACATCAAACTGTTCGATGCGATAGATAAAGTCCGCTTTCGGGAACACCGTGTTCCTAAAGTCCTCGTACACGCCCGTCACCGTCAGGTCGGCGGATCCTTCATCAATGTTGACCCTCAGCCGCTGCCCCAGCGGATTTTTGCCGTTAAAACACCATTCGGCGAAACTTTTCGAGACCACCACGGCATCGCGTGTCTGCAAAGCGGCGTTCCGGTCGCCTTCAGCAAAGGGGAAGGTGAAAAACCGGAAGAAATCGGCATCCACGCCTAAGGCATTCTGCTTAAACTCCTCTCCGTCATGGGTATAAGTGAGCCTCACGCCGCCCATCGACGCGGTGGCAATCATTCGGCAACACCCTTCCACTTCGGGCACGGCTTCGCTCAACTGTTCTTTCATGGTTGCGGAATTGCCGTAGTATTCGCCGGATTTTACTACATAAACGTTGTCCGTGTTCTTCAAGGCTTTGTCATAGCCCAATTCTTGCAGCACAAAAGCACTGATGAACACAACAAACGACAAAGCGACGGCAAAGCCCACCACCTCGATAAAGGTGTAGAGCTTGTTGCGGGATAAAAATGTCAGGTAGGATTTCATTTCGTTGTAACCATTTAGAAGATTAATGATGATTATTTCCCTGTTCCATAGCATTTCCCGTGCCAAAAATATATTTACCTGATATTCAATTACTTGAAAAATACTCACAAAAAAAAGTGTAAAGTTTCTTTACACCCACTGTAAAGTTTCTTTACAGTGTAAGCCTCTAATTCCGACATCGCAACTCCACGTGGGATTTCCGCTTCCTGTCGCACCCAAGCATTTGCCCAATCCGCTGTTTTGGAAGAAAGGCTTGTTGCGTTTCGTCCAGCCGCAGTCCATGGTATCTTTTTTGAACATTCCAAAATATTGAACAATTGGATACCTTTCCGAAGTTAGTGTGTGTTAGGAAATAATTGTTGCGTGTGTGTTTAATCGGAAAACGCAGTTTTTTAAGACCGAAATCCATAGGAAAACGCAGTTATTTGTGATGTAATTTTGTTGAAAATGCAGTTTTTGTTTTGTAATTCAATGAAAACGTGTAACTTTGCAGCATAATAAAAACAACGTTATGCTGAAGCGAAAAATTGAGACTTATATTGAGGATTTTTTGGCTCCGCGACCGCAGAAAATCCTCATTTTGGACGGTGCGCGACAGACGGGAAAGACTTTTATCATCCGGAAGGTCGGACAAAGGATGTTCAAGAACTATGTAGAGATTAATTTATTGGACGACAGCCTCAACGAGCGCAATTTTGATGATGTGCGTTCGGTTTCAGCGTTTTATCTGCAACTAAGTGCTGTGGCGGGCGACAAATTGGGCGGCAAGGAAGACACTTTGGTTTTTCTCGACGAGATTCAGGCCTATCCACATTTGCTCACTTTGCTTAAGTTCCTTAATCAAGATAATCGATTTACTTACATTGCCAGTGGTTCCGAGCTGGGTATCACGCTGTTCAAAACGCTTTCCATCCCCATGGGCAGTATAGTGGTATGCCATCTATATCCACTTGATTTTGAGGAGTTTCTTTGGGCTAATGGGGTTGGCAAGGCGGTAATCAGCCATTGCCGTGAGATGTTTTTTGCACGACAAAGTCTACGACAAAGCCTTCACCGCCAGATGATGGAACTTTTTCGCAAGTATCTGTTGGTTGGAGGCTTGCCGGAAGCGGTGCAGTCGTTTGTAAACGACACCAACATTGCTACGGTGCGTCAAATCCAAAGCCAAATCCATGAATATTACGGTGTTGACGCATCGAAGTATGATCAAGAGAACCGCTTGAAAATTCGTCGCATCTACGACATGATTCCTTCCGTGCTCGAAAACAAGAAGAAGCGTATCGTTGCGCGCGACATAGAGGGGATGGCTTCGAAGCGCTTCAAGGATTATCAGGACGAGTTCGATTATCTGATTGCTTCGGGCATCGCGCTTGATGTGAAGGCCATTTCCACACCGGTTTTCCCTTTGGTTGAATCGATGAGTAAGAATCTTTTGAAGTTGTATCTCAACGATGTAGGAATGCTGACGGGCATTTTATTCCGCAACAATATCAACCCGATTTTGAATGACGAGTGCAGTGTGAATTTGGGAACGGCGTACGAATCGGTCGTTGCTCAGGAATTGAAAGCGCATGGATTTCGCCTGTTTTATTACGACAATAAGAAGAATGGCGAAGTGGATTTCCTTATCGACGACTACACGCAGTTGTCTGTATTGCCGTTGGAGGTGAAGTCGGGCAAGAACTATTACCAGCATAGCGCTTTGAACCATTTTTTGACGAACAAAGACTATTCGGTGAAACGTGCCATCGTTTTCTGCAACGAAAGTACAGTTGAGGAGAAGGACGGCGTAATCTATATGCCGGTTTACAATGTGATGTTTTTGCAGGCGGATTAATACTCGGTACGGAATAAGTTTTTCATTTTCTTTGCCTCCTTATCTTTATTATTTAGTAGTCCTTCAACAACATCTTAAGCTATTGATTATTAAGAAAGTAAAACGGACTTCACTTGTATTATTCACATAGAAGCAGTATCTTATGTCGCATAAATATGATAAAGATACGAAAAGGAATGATAGAGAGAATCAATCTACTGAGGAAATTTCATATTGGTACAGATTCACGATTGAATCGTGAATCTGTACCAATATATCATAAATCATTTATAGTCAAAAGATTACAGTTGGACATTTTCAGGCTTTTGTCACCGCCATACACGATGTTACGATGTTCAGCATCAGCCGAGGACAAACCTGCCCAATAAAGCAGCGAATCCAAAAAATCCGACGAATAGGTCTTCCCCGATTTGATTTCGTATGCAAACTGCTTTCCTTCAACGGTTTCCAGCAAATCCACTTCTCTCCCCTTATTGTCGCGCCAAAATGAAAGTTGGGGATTTTCCCCTTTGTTATAGGACCGCTTTAAAAACATATTAATAACATGATTTTCAAACAAACCGCCTTTAAGATAATGATTTTCAACCTGTTTAACGTCTTTTATCTCCAAAAGCGAACAAGCCAAGCCCGTATCGTGGAAATACAACTTGGGCGACTTGATTAAGCGCTTCGAGAAATTGTTGAAATCGGGGCATAGGCGATAGACGATATAACTCGTCTCAAGCAACGAGAGCCAGGCATGTGCGGTGGAAACCGCAATGCCGCAATCGTTGGCCAACGAGGAATAATTAAGCAGTTGCCCGATGCGTCCTGCACATAACTTAATGAACTTCACGAACAATCCCAAATCCGACACGTTCTTCAATTGCCTGACATCACGCTCAACGTATGTCTTGATGTAATATGGATAATACTCTGTGGGATGCATTTTCTTGTCGAACAAGCGTGGATATGAACCCATAAATATCTCATCATCAATGGTTTTTGGCAGCAAGCCAACGGTTTTTAATTCGTCGCGAGAGAACGGCAACAACTCCAATATGGCGACACGTCCGGCCAATGACTGCGAGATTTGCTCCATCAACTGGAAGTTCTGCGAGCCGGATAGAACATACATCCCGTCCTTGTGGGCCAAATCGACATGCGTTTGCAAATATGAGAACAAGTTGGGGGCATATTGTGCCTCGTCGATGATGGTTTTGTCGGGATAGGTATCTAAAAAACCGCGAGGGTCTTCCCTCGCAAAACCTCTACTATCCAAATCCTCCAATGAAACATATTGGTACTCAGGAAATTTCTCTCTGAGCAACGTAGATTTGCCCGACTGTCTTGGACCCGTAAGCAGCACAATCGGATAAAGCTCCATCATTCGATAAAGTTTGGGAGTAATTGTCCGTTCAATCATTTTGCGTCAATTTTGGCACAAATATAGTACAAACTTTCGATTTAAATCGTAAATCTGTACCAATTATTTGCTATCGATGAAAATAAGTGGTAACGATAAATGCCAAGCTAACACTCAGCCCCAGCACCCAGATAAAAGCGTTGATTTTGTTGCGTTTCGTCCATCCGCCGTCCATGGCATCGGGTTGGAGGGCAAAACAAAGCTCAACACACATTGTGAAATAAAGAAGAGATTTCCATTTGATTTATTGGATTATTTATCTTCATAGCTTCAATGGTTTTCAAAATAGGAGCCATCTTATAATATCCAAAATCTGAAATATCAGCTATTTTACAAGAGAAGAAAGAGCCAAAATTGTACGATTTAAAGACATCATTGGGATTAGACATATCTTCAATAACTTCATCAGACAAATCTTTTCCATAAAAAAGCGATAAGAAAGATTGGATTT
>JBGYXG010000052.1:0-9170 GCA_041842465.1 Candidatus Limimorpha sp. | reverse complement strand
GGCATGATTTGATAATCAAATGTTCTGCCCCCAAAAACTCAATCACACATTGAATTATGATTGAGGTGGCTGATAAGGAGCTACTGCCTCTGAATTACACGAACATGAATCGCATGCTGACGAACCGCAGGCCATAGAATTACACGTGTTACTTGAACAAGCCGAACTATCACACGCATACGAATTACACACTTTTGAATCACATACGGGAGGTTCTTTTGCACCGTAGCCTCCTTTAATGGCAAACAAATCGTCAACCGATATGTGTCCAAACTGCTCAATTTCAGATAATTTTAACATGATTTAAAGTATTAATCATTGGACTCATTATTATTTTTTAACACGTCAACTGCAAAGTAGAGTTCAACAACTCTCAATTGACGGTTCATATTAAGGTCTATTCATTTTTGTCCATTTTTTGCAAAATTATGACCTTTTTTATGAT
Source organism: Candidatus Limimorpha sp. (assembly GCA_041842465.1). Lineage (GTDB taxonomy): Bacteria > Bacteroidota > Bacteroidia > Bacteroidales > F082 > Limimorpha. Next base: position 8,725 of record JBGYXG010000052.1, on the reverse strand, counting down.
TCTCCAAATATTTTTCATCTTTTTTCTGTTATTTTACAACAAGCATTACAATATATTTACAATCAATATTTTACATAAAATTCTTTATTCTTTCTGCAACACATCAACCGGATTGACCCTTGCCACTTTCAGTATCTGCCAGAGGACAGAGGCGATGGCAATGAAGAAGGAAAGCAGCAGGGTAACTACAAAAATCCAAGGGCTAAGGTCGATACGATAGACGAAGTCGATCAGGTATTTGTTGCAAGCCCATACCGCAAGTGGGATGGCGACAAGGTTGGCTATTGCCAATATCAGCAAGTAATCACGCAGGTTTTTGCGGGTTTCGCTCTCCATGGTGCCGCCAAAGACTTTGGAGATGGCAATGGTTTTCTTGCGTTCAGAGGCGAAATAGGCGCTCATGGCCACCAAGCCCAACAGCGACAGGATGACCGCCACCAACATAAACAACTCTATCAAGCGCATTTTTCGGTTGGTTTCGAAAAGACTGCCTTTAACAATATCGTCAATGTAGGCATTGGCATAAGGATCCACGTAAGTGCCATAAGCCTTGTCAGAATAATCGGAATAAACTTTCTTGATCGCCTGAGCCGATTCCTCATGATTGTCGGAAGTCTCTATCAACAGTCCTCCCCAAAAGTCGTCGCGACTGATGATGTTCACAATGGCGTAGTCCTTGTCCGTCATATTGACGGCATTCCGCACGGCGAAGTCGCCCACGATGCCACCAAAGCCGCCAATATCACCAGTATGGTTACTCAATGCATTCATCACAACATCCTTGGTATCAGCCGTTAAGCCGGCCGCCTTAGCAGCCGTCTCCGTAAACCAAACGGTTTCCGTCACCGGTTCGGAATCGTGTTCCTTCAGCCCAAATCCAAACATGTCGAACGCCGTGGTGTCGCAGCGCATCATCCAGTAATGTATCTCATTGCCATCAGCATCTTCGCTCCCTTGCAGGTTTGTGAATCCGCTTGGGATGCAGGAAGCGAGCCCCACCCGCTTCACGTCAGGAATCTGTCCCAACTCCTGCATCAGAGGAGAAAGCCTGTCCCATGTGGCAGCGGAATTCAGGAAGTACAGGTTTTTCGTATTACAGCCTATGGGCCGGTTTTGCAAATGCCTCATTTGCAACTGCATGGTGAGGGTGAGGGCAATAAGCACAATGGCAATGACGTTCTGCAACATGATGAACACCTTTGAGAAATACATCTTGCTGCGCAGCCTGAACCTGCCACGTACCACGTCCATGGGGCTGAAACGGGAAATGAACACGGCTGGGAGCAGACCTGCCAAAATGCCGATGACAACCACCATTGCCGCATATTCAAGCAGGTATTTCGGAGCAAGCCCCACACTGATGGCTATATCGCTCCGTATCAGCTTATTCATGGTAGGAGCCAAGAAATAGGCGAGCAACACTCCGATGATGCAGCATCCTAATGTAAAAAGCAGCGATTCAGCGATGTACTTCATGACGACACTGGGTTTTGACGACCCGAGCAAACGTCGCATGGCCATTTCCTTGGCGCGTTTGCCGGTGAGGGCCACGTTGAGGTTGATGTAGTTGAACACCGCAGAAACCAAAATCAACAAGCCTACCGCCAACAAAATCCGTATCAATTGCGGGTTGCCTTTGTTGACCCCATTTGCCCATAACGGACTGAAAAACATCTCATCGAGACGTATGAGCAAACCCTTGGGGAAAAAGGACTCACCGTAGAAGTCCATTTTCCGGGCATACAAGGCGTTCATCTTGCCGTCCAAGACGGCTCTGTCGGTGCCTTCGTGCGCCTTGATAAAGGTGTGTACGTTGCCAAAGCTGTCGAAAGGGTTTTTCCGCCATTGGCTTGCCCCTGCATAGCCTTCGATGTTCACAAACACATCGCAGGGTGTAAACAGGGTGTGCTCAAAATTCTCCATTACTGCGGCCACCACATAGTCCTGCTTGTTGATTTTGATAGCTTTGCCTATCGCTTGTCCGTCGGGGGTTAATTTTTGCGCAAAGCCCTCCGAGACAATGGCTGCGGAATGGTCGTTGATGGCATCGGCCGAACCCTCCGAAAAACGGTAGTAGGGAAACAGGCGGAAAAAGTCGCGGTCGGTGGCAGCCACCATGCACGAAGCGGCTTGATCGTCCCAATGCACCAAGGCTGCGGGTCCGGTGTTCGAATAGCGGGCGGCAAGTTCTACTTCGGGCACCTCGGACAAAACAGCATCCTTAATACCGTAGGTGAGACCGATAAGCTCTCCGTCCATGCCCACGGCATAAATGTCTTTGTACTGCGGATTCTCTTCCGCTACCGCATATTGCTGCTTCACATAGCAGAAAATGATAACGACAAATGCCAAGCTAACACTCAGCCCCACCACCTCAATAAAGGTGTAGAGTTTGTTGCGGGATAAAAATGTCAGGTAGGATTTCATGGCTGTATTTTTTCGTTTGTTTATTTCAAAATGAGCACATCGTTGTCGCCGAAGTTGTCATAGCCCGAAACAATCACTTTTTCGCCCGGCTGAAGGCCTTCCACCACTTCGTAATACTGCGGGTTTTGCCGTCCGATGCGGATTTCACGCTTGATGGCTTTCTCGCCGTTATCTGATAACACGTAAATCCATTTTCCGCCCGTTTTTTGATAGAACGACCCGCGCGGCAGCAACACGGCTTCTTCGGGCTGTCCCAATTGCAGGTTCAGGTAATAGGTCTGTCCGCTGCGGATGTTTTCAGGCTGCTGACCGTCGAACTTGAAGTCGGCCTTGAACTTGCCGTCGCGCACTTCGGGATAGACCTTCCGGATGACGGCATGGAATTTCTCGTTCTGACGCTCGAAAACGGCATCCAAACCGGCATTCACCCTGTCGATATAGTGTTCATCAATCTGGGCTTCAATCTTATAGCTGTCCAAGTTGTTGATTTGTCCGATACGTGCGCCCGAACCAATGGACTGACCGAGCACCACGTCCAACAGTCCGAGTTCGCCGTCAATCGGGGCTTTGATGGTAAGGTTGTCCTTGCGTTTGCGTATCATCTGCATGTTGAGCCGCATGTTGCCAAGGCTTTCGCGCATTTGCTCAATTTCCACGCCACGGTACAGGCTGTCCTGCTTGGCGCGGTGTTGCACCAATTGCAGCCTATCCACAGCCAGCAGATAATCCTCTTCGGCTTTCAGCCACGCTTCCTTGGCAATGAGCTTTTCCTCATAAAGGCTTTTCTGGGCTTCGTAGGCGCGTTTGCAGCGGCGCACCTCCACCTGCAACTGTAGCTTTTCCTGCTCCACGTTGAGTTTCTGCTGCTCCATCGAAATCATGGTGTTGCGCAGTATGTTTTCCTTTTCCGCCAAATCAGCTTCGGCATTCAGGATTTGCAAGTCGAGGTTTTCGTTGCTCAACACCAAAATGACATCGTCTTTTTTCACACGGCTGCCCTCCTCGGTAACAATGTCCTGCACCACCCCGCCTTCCAGAGGACTGATTTGTATGGTGGTCATCGGCGCCACCTGTCCGCTGATACGAATATAGTCGTTGAACTCGCCCCGGGCGACCGTCCCCGTGCTGATGCTGTCGGCATTGACACGCAGGGTCTTGGCATCATCCCTGAAAATCAGCCACAAGATGAAAACCAGCACGAAAGCACCCAACCAGTACGGCAATGCTTTTTTGGTGAATGCTACACGCAGCCCTTTTTTCCGTTCTATTACACGATCCATGTTTTCCATTATTCAAAAGATTTTATTCGTTAATACTATTCAAATTCAAAATTGTTCGAGATAAGAAGTGCCTTGATAATACTTCACGACACTGTTTTTGATGAAGTACTGAAGCCTTGCGTTGAGTTTTTCGGCAAGGGCGTTGAGGTAGTTGTTCGAAGCGGTCTGATATTCTATCGATGAAATCAATCCGTTCTCAAAGCTCTTGGCGTTCAGGGCGTAAGCCTCCTGTTGCAGGACCGCCCTTGTTTCGGCTTGGTTCAGGGCTTGCGAAGCCCCGTCACGGTCGGCTACGGCCCGCCTCACCTCGGCGTTCACCTCCTGCAAGGTCTGTTCGTACTCCGCCACGGCCCGCTGGTAGGCATTCTTCTTGCGCCCGATTTCGGAACAGCGCGAGAGGCGGTCGAAAATGGGGATGCTCAAAGAGAGCTGCACATACTGTCCGCGGTTGTTTTTGATTTGCTCGAAAAACGGAGTCGCCACATAACCCGCCTGGCCGGGATAGGTGAAGTAACTCGACGACCAGCCCCCATAGAGCGATAGGCGGGGCAGCAACTGCCAGCGGGCCGTCATGAGGGCAAGACGGGCGTTCTCCATGCCGCCCTTGGCCAAAAGCACCTGAGGCAGGCTTTGCCGGACTTCCTCCGCCATGACCTTGACCTCCACAGTACCCGTGTTGTCCAACAGCATGGGCAGCTCAGACACGGTCAAGTCGATGGCCAAGCTGTCTTCCATAGGCCAGAACATGACATCCTTCAAGGTGATGAAAGCATCGTTGAGGCGGTTGCGGCAGTTGGTCAACTGATACTGACGGTCGGCCAAGTCGGCCTGCATCTGCACCACGTCAGCATGTGATTTCTGCCCTAACTCCTCCTGCCGACAGGCCAGCAACAAGGCGGTGTCGGCAGTGCCCACCTGCGCCTGTAGCACCGCTGACAGCTCGGCATAATACACGACATTGCAGTAAGCCTCCATGGTGGCGAGGCAAATCTGATCCTGCAACTGCCGGGTCTTGGTCAAGCCCATTTTTTCAGCCATCTTAGTGATTTTCAAGTTATTCACCGCCTGAAAGCCGTTGAACATCACCATGCCTGCCGAAAGACTGTAGCCGTTGTGAAAGGAGGTCGTCCGAATGTAGGTGTTGGTCTCGGGGTCGATGGAACGTCCGAAATTGGTGTAGGCATAGCTGCCCGCTTCGACCGACGGCGTGAAAGCCGTGAGGATGGCTTCGCGCCGGTTGATTTGCGCATCGCGGTTGTCGGCCTGCTGCATCTTGACCTTGTTGGAATGCGACACGGCGTATTCCATGCAGTCCTTCAGACCCATGACCGCAGATTGCGCCCAAGCCGAAGAACAGGTTAGCAACATGAACAAGGTTGCCGTGAGGATGGTGGTATTTTTCTTCATGATACAATGATATTCTGCACCCATTAATACATGATTCGTGCCAAACTATTTATATATATGATTATCAGTATATTAACAAAATAACACAAAACCAAAAGTGTAAAGAAACTTTACAATGGTGTAAAGAAACTTTACAGTGCAGGCTTTACACTGTATCCATATAACCCAGCCACTTGTCACCCTAAATCAGGTCAAAATGTCAGTTTGCCGCATGGCACGCATTTTGACAACTGAAAAGGCATCATAATAAAAACAGTTTATCATGCAATCAGGAAATATTGGAGTGAAGACGGAAAACATCTTCCCCGTCATCAAGAAGTTTTTGTACTCCGACCAGGAGATTTTTTTGCGCGAGCTTATCAGCAACGCTGTGGATGCCACCCAAAAACTGAAGACCTTAGCTTCATCGGGCGCTTTCAGCGGCGAGTTGGGCGACCTCACCATCAAGGTGGAAGTCGATAAGAAAAAGAAGACCCTCACCGTCCGCGACCGCGGCATCGGCATGAGCGCCGAGGAGGTGGACCGCTATATCAACCAAATCGCTTTTTCGGGCGCCGAGGAGTTCATCAACAAGTTCAAGACCCAGAGCGAAGCCGAAGCCGCCAACATCATCGGACATTTCGGATTAGGCTTTTACTCGGCTTTCATGGTGTCGTCGAAGGTGGCACTGATCTCGAAGTCATGCAACGAAACGGACGGAAACGGTGTCATCTGGGAATGCGACGGCAGCCCGGAATACACCATGAACGAAATCCCTAAGGGCGACCGCGGCACCGACATCATCCTCTACATCGGCGAAGATGCCGAGGAGTACCTTGAAGAAGACCGCATCCGCACTTTATTGGAAAAATACTGCAAGTTCCTGCCCATCCCCATCCAATTCGGCACGAAGAAAGTGCAGGAACCCATCGAAGAACCCGTGGAAGACGCTGAAATCGTCGGCGAAGAAAACGACAAGAAAGAGGATAAGAAAAAAGACAAGAAACCCAAGACCAAGGAAGTGGAAAAGCCTTGGATCATCAACGAGGTGGCGCCCTTGTGGAAAAAAACGCCAAGCAACATCAAAGACGAGGAGTACGATGACTTCTACCACGTGCTCTACCCCATGAACTTCGGTCAGCCCCTGTTCCACATCCACCTCAACGTGGATTACCCCTTCAACCTCACCGGCATCTTGTACTTCCCCAAGGTCAAGAACCGTTACGAACTGCAACGCAACAAGATACAACTCTACTGCAACGAGGTCTTCGTCACCGACAGCGTAGAAGGCATCCTGCCCGAGTTCCTCTCGCTGCTGCACGGCGTGATCGATTCGCCCGACATCCCCCTCAACGTCAGCCGCTCTTTCCTGCAAAGCGACCAGAGCGTGAAGAAGATTTCGACCTACATCACTAAGAAAGTGGCCGAGAAATTAGAGGAACTCTTTAAGAAAGACCGCGAGACTTACGAGAAAAACTGGGATGACATCAAGATTTTCATCGAATACGGCATGATTTCTGAACCGAAGTTCTTTGAACGTGCCGAAAAGTTCTTCCTTTTCAAGGACAGCGAGGGCAATTTCCACACCATTGAAGAATACAAGAACCTCATCGCCCCCACGCAAACCAACAAGGACGACATGCTCGTCTATCTCTACGCCACCGATGCCGACGACCAGTACAGCAACATCGAGAACGCCAAGGCACGCGGCTACAAGGTGCTGATGATGGACGGCCTGTTGGACAGCCATTTCATCTCCAACTTTGAGCAGAAAAAGGAACACAGCCTGTTTGCCCGCGTGGACTCCAACACCATCGACAAACTCATCGTCAAGAAAGACGACCAAGAACCCGGCTCCAAACTCGACGACAAGCAGAAAGAGAGCCTTAAGGCCGCCTTTGAAAAGGTCATCGACAAGCTGCGCTTCAACGTGGAGTTCAGCAACGAAGCCGAGGGCGGAAGTCCGGTGGAAGTCACACAGAACGAATGGATGCGGCGCATGAAGGATATGGAAGCCATGGGCGGAAGCCCCATGTCGTTCTACGGATCCATGCCCGACAGCTACACCCTGATGCTCAACACCAACCACCCTGTCATCAGCGGATTGTTAGAAAAGGAAGAGACCGAGCAAGAGGCTGCCATTCGTCAGATTTACGATCTCGCCCTGCTCTCGAAAAACCTGCTGAAAGGCAAGGATTTGAGCGAATTTGTGAAGCGGAATATGGAGAAGTTGTAATTGCCAGAAATTGGCATAGTAAAGCCGCAGTTAGGCAAGAATTTGTTTCGCTGCGACTTTATCACATTATTTTCACTCCTTTAGGACTGTTGGTGTTTCTCGGAGCATCAGGTACCGCCCTCGTTTTGCATTCGTAGGTCTTGCTGTGAGCACTCCGTTGGGCAAACCTAACCCAACTTTCACTCTTTTCATTGCGAACTTCTTTGGTAGCATGACTTTTGCGGAATGGTCTGGCGGCGGCTATGACCTACAAATTTTCATCCTACTGAATGGTATAAATCAATGTTTTACGTTTTTTTAAGGCGGTAGTAGGGGGTCGCCTCTCCGAGTTGTGGGTCTTATCTTAGTTGAACATTGGCGCGCATGACACAAAAGTACGACATCTCTTTTTTTCAAAAGTGTCCTACAAACCGTACTTTCCCATCGTTGCCCAAAAGCATACTCTGACAATGAGATTGTTATAAATTACACAAGCACAAAATTGTGGTAATTTTCGGGTGAAAATAGTTTAGCAGTGAAAGTTGGGCTACATTTGCATCCAACGACAGGAGGATTCCCAAAATGCCATCCGAACACGATAAATCCTCTCACAAGAAAAAGGGCTGCGGAATTAAGGATTAAATTATATCCTGCAGAGAAATATTAAGAATATCATCTCAACAATGCCTCTATGTCGCACCTCAGAAAGTCTTCCAACGAAACGCCACCCGAACCCACGACAAAAGATTTCTTGGGCTGGAATGCTTTCACAAAGGCAGGAAGACCTGAGTTCATCCCGCGACGACCGCTTTTCACCTCAATAGCTGTCACCTCACCATCGTTTACGATGATGAAATCCACCTCTTTGTCCTTATCTGCCTTGTTCCTTGCAGGCTCTCGCCAGTAATACACTTGATAGTCTGCCTCCTCTGCCATGCCCAGCAAATGAGCACCTACCGCACTCTCCACCCATCGCCCCCAAAGCGTCGTGTCCGTTCTGTCCATAAGGAACGCCCTGCCTTTATATGCCGTCAGCAAGGCGTTGTTGTACACTTGGTATTTGGGAATGGAGCCACGCTTTCGGGCATCATCATTGGCGTACTTTTGCAATCCCGTCAGCAATGCACATTGGTCGAGTATCTCCAAATACGAAGCCAACGTGGTCACGTTGCCGGCATCCTGCAGTTGTCCCATCAGTTTTGTCAGCGAAAGTATCTCGGCAGAATAACCGCACCCTAACTCAAATAATTGTTTCATAAGGGCAGGCTTGTAGATGTTGGAGGTCATCAGTACATCCTTTTCAATGGCGGGAGCCACCAACGAATCCTTGATATACTTACGCCAACGCTTTCCGTCATCAATCATGTGGGCAGCACCGGGATAGCCGCCAAAGTAGATGTACTCGTCGAGTGTCACT
>JBGYXG010000051.1:0-2555 GCA_041842465.1 Candidatus Limimorpha sp. | reverse complement strand
AAGATGCGACTTACTGATGTGGCTGATACCGAGCAACTTTTTAGGTTGATACAGTCTATGCCCTCGACTAAGGCAGAGCCGTTTAAGCTGTGGCTTGCGCAGGTGGCACGCGAGCGTTTAGACCAAATACAAGACCCCGAATTGTCGATAGAGCAGGCCATGAAGGATTACAAACGGTTGGGCTATTCCGACAATTGGATTAACCAACGCCTGAAAAGCATCGAAATCCGCAAAGAACTTACCGACGAATGGAAAAAACGCGGCTTGCAGGAAGGTGTTCAGTTCGCCTCATTGACCGACATCATTTACAAGACTTGGGCAGGAAAAACCGCCAAGGAGTATAAAAAGTTCAAGGGATTGAAAAAGGAAAACCTTCGCGACAATATGACTAATACCGAGTTGGTGCTAAATATGTTGGCAGAACTTTCGACAAAGCGTATTTCGGAAACCACCAATCCTGAGACGATGGACGAACACAGTGATGTGGCACGTCAGGGTGGCGAAATTGCCCGCAACGCTCGCCTTGAATTGGAAGCGAAAACGGGAGATAAGGTTATCTCTCCGTTGAATGCCAAACAAGGTGTATTATTGAATGATAAGGAAACTGAAAAAGACTGATACCGGCAACCGCCAAAACGTAGAACATGGCGAAGACGAGCGAGGCAAGTTCTACAAGGTGTATTACAAGGAGGGGGAGGAATAAGAGAACGAATTACAAAAAACAAAAAGCTGATTTATAGGCCTGAAGACGGCGCAATAAAAGCAGACGCGCTGTTTACCGATGAAACTGTCTGGCTTACACAAGAGCAAATTTGCACCTTATTTTTGAAAGCTCTCCCAATTGACTATTAGTGAGCATATTGAAAACATTTTTGAAGAGGGCGAATTGCAGGAAGACATGGTTGTTCGGAAATTCCGAACAACCACCCCGCATGGAGCAATCGTTGATAAAACTCAAAGTCACGAAGAAAAATTCTACAACCTCGATGTCATCATATCGGTGGGTTATCCTGTGAAATCGCTGCAAGGCACATAGTTTCGTATTTGGGCAACGCAGCGGCTTCGCGACTATATTATCAAAGGTTTTGCCTTGAACGACGAGCGGTTCAAGTCGGGCTCCTCAATGAACTATTTCAAGGAGCTACTTGATAGAATCCGCGAGATACGAATATCGGAACGCATTTTTTATCAGCAAATTAAAGATATTTATGCTACAAGTATCGACTACAACCCGTCCGATGAAATAACCGTTGCTTTTTACAAAGCGGTGCAAAACAAACTCCTTTGGGCTGTGAGCGGAAAAACTGCTGCCGAACTGATTTACTACCGTGCCAACGCATCGCTTCCGCAAATGGGATTGACCTCAACCGCTGTGCCTAATAAAGTGCGAAAGACGGACATCGAAATCGGAAAAAATTACCTTAACGAAGATGAACTGCGCCTATTGAAGCTCTTTGTAGAGCAGTTTTTGGCATTCGCCGAAAGTCAGGCAATGCAACATATCCCAATGTACATGAAAGATGGGCTGACCGATTGAATCAGGTTCCTGCGATGAACAGACAAAACATCTGAGAACATGCAGGAACAATATCGCACGACTTGGCACTGCAAAAGGCAAGTGAAGAGTACGATAAGTATATAACCGTCCAAAAGCAAATAGAACATCTCGAAAGCATAAAGGAGCTGGAACAGGATATTAAAAAGCTGAAAACCAAATAGAAAACGTAGAGCATGGCGAAGACGGGCGGAGCAAGTTTTACAGGTAAATTACAAAGAGAAAGAATAAGTAAACCATGGCAAAAATAGTAGTAAAAAAAACCAAATCATTCAGCCTGAATGGGTTTGATTATCTTTGAATAACGGATATCATTAGTGTCTTGTAATAAAAGTGACAGTTAAATATTAATCAAAGAGCCCCGAAATAAGGGGGGGCAATTTGTTCTTTGACCTCGTTGAAACTAGTCTTGGTGACAGGCTTGGCCCCATGCCCATGCGGTATCACTTCGGTTGATGGGCATCTGATGCAGCAATCAGGTCGCGCAGGCTTTCGCTGTTGCTGAATTGGTCGAGTATTGTGGCAAGAAGCCGGTTACCAGGGATGAAGTGCTGGACTTAGTAGTCGCCCTTATGCTTGCGAACCAAGTCGTTGGACTGCTCCTGTTCAAGTAATAGGTGGGGTGCAAGAAAATGTATTTTGATATGTTTCTGCTATCCAAATGTTATCCTGCGGCAAAATTGCGAAATCAAATCCGTCCCGCTTCAACAAACCCCTCGCAATAAACCCATTTTCAATTGTTTCAAATAACGTTTGACCCCCGAATTAACGGGAAAGCAATGTAATGAAAAATGAACAATATCGTTTTCATTGATACCGAAATAGACGTTAATACCAAGAAAATACTTGATGTTGGCGGTATATCAGGAAATGGATTGACACTACATTCCAAATCAGTTTCTGAGCTTTTGAGTTTTATTTGTCAGAACGAATACATCTGTGGACACAATATAATAAAACACGATTTGCCATATATTGAAAAGGCTACGGATAGATTTTT